>CAZVFS010000030.1:0-14180 GCA_964626575.1 uncultured Alkaliphilus sp.
GCATAATAAATATGGAAATTTCCGAAGTAGAAAAGCTTAGAGATGATATTACCGCAAAAACAACCTTTGCTACCAGGATTTCCAATGCCTTTAATGATTCCATATATACATTCAGGGTGTTTATTGAGGGACTTATCCTTATATTTGTGTATACTTGGCCTTTCCTGCTGGTCGGAGGTTTGGTTGCATTTTTGGTTCTTAGGTTTATTAAAACCAGAAGGGAAACTAAATAGAACATAACATGCCAAGGGAACGTCAGGCTATGTGAAAACTGTCATTTAATTGTCACTCTGAGCGAAGCGAAGAGTCTTAAATGTTCTAAAACATAGATCCTTCACTATGCGCAGGATGACAAAAAAGCAGGAGGGGTGCCTTTTCGCACAGTCTGACGTTTTGTTTGACACATTCTTCAGCGCACTTTCACTATCAAACTTGAGAAAACAGTGAAAATATGTCAAATGAAACGTCCCCTTGACACCCAAATACTTATCCCTTTTTGTATACCCGTGTATTCGCCAAGAAAAAATATCGCTAACTGTGCAAAATTTCAAGTAATTCCTACGTGTACAGCAAATATACAACATAATGGGTATTATTACGTAAATTATAAGCTGATATGTTGTAAATATAGCATAAACTAGGATAAATCTTATAAAATTCATGCATTAATTGAAATTTTGCACATTTGGTTATGCAGGTGTCACGGAGACACCTGCATTAAAACTTGAATATAATTCCTATTACGGCCAAGCCCAATAAATAAATTATTGGGTGTTTTTTATATTTAATCATCAGAAACAAAACAACACCGAATAATATAGTCGCCTTTATATTTAATACCGATGCTATCGTCGACGTAATTTTCAACTTATCGATACTGAGCAGCACTATTCTTGCTATCCCGAAACCCACCGCCGCAATAAGCCCTGTTACTGCCGGCCTTATCCCGGAAAACATAGACTTTATAGTCGGTGCTTCACAAAATTTTAGAAAATAATGCGCTATAAGTAAGATAATTATAATAGACGGAGTTACAACCCCCGCAGTTGCTGTTAACCCCCCCAATATACCAACCGTTTTATTGCCCACAAATGTAGCTGAATTTACACTCATGGACCCCGGGGTAGATTCGGAAATTGCTATCATATCTAAAATTTGCCTTTCGGTGATCCAACCGTATTTATCCGCCATCTGCCTGATGAACGGTATAGCAGTGAAACCCCCACCTATAGCAAACATACCTATTTTAAGAAATTCAAAATATAACCTCAAATAAATCATTCTATATCACTACCCTTAAGTTTGTTCCTGTATTTCCCTCTTAAAAATCCTACTAGAGCCGATGCAGTTATTATAATAATCGGTGAAAAGTCAGTAAAAGCTATAAATACAAATGTAACTGCAAAAATCGCCAGACTTACTTTGTCCTTTATAATATGCCTGAACATTTTAAGTGCTGTATTTATAATTAATGCGGCTACTCCTATTCTTATACCCCCAAAAGCATGTTGTACTACCTCATGATCCTGAAAATTCATAAAAAATGTTGTTATTATTGTTATTATGATCAAAGAAGGCAAAATCGCTCCTATCGTTGCAATAATTCCACCTAAAATGCCCTTCTTTTTGTAACCCACAAAAGTTGCCGTATTTACGGTGATAGCCCCGGGCGTAAACTGGCTTATGGCAAAACAATCTATAATCTCCTCATCATCGAACCATCCCTTTTTTTCTACAACTTCTCTCTGTATAACCGGGATCATTGCATAACCGCCACCGAAGGTAAATGCTCCTATACGAAAAAACATAACAAATAATTCCAAAAGTTCTGTCATTTATTCTCACCCCTTTGCTGATTCCCCATATGCTGCCGTACTATTATTATAATTATTGTTATAGCCCTTTTATGAATATTACCCTAAAATAATAAAAATAATAGGAGAATTTTCTCCTACCCCCCATCCCAAACATATTATATTCTCATTTGTTTAGCGTTATAGTTTATTATACCAGACTTTAGCTTGTTTGAAAAACAATAATAACAATTAAATGTTGTCCTAATTTGCCAAGGACACAAGGGGCTGCCCCACTTGTGTCCTAATAATTCTTCCACTGTTCCTTTATACATGTGTGCCAATTATAGGTATCGGTTTTTTCGTCAAATCTTTTATATATAAGTAAAACTTCCCTATAATCCAAAAATACGGTCTTAATTTTTTCTCCCAAGACAATTCTCACGTCTTCAGGAACCGGCTCCCCTTCTAAGCTCCTTACCTCGTCAATAGTTGAATTGTCAAGGATATCTTTTACAGTCAAGACACTCCCCAGCGAGGGAAATTTTATCTTGCCTCTAATACGACCGTCACTACCTGTGAGGCGGAGCCCAACCCCTGCCAATGCACCGATTACTCCGCCCCCTGTGCCTCCATGCTCTGAGAGGTGCACCCCCAGTTTATTCGCAGTTTCATAAGCCAGCTCCTTAGTCAAAATTTCCCTCTTCGCCATTCTCCCGTAATCCATCAGTAGTTTCTTGTCCTTCAATCTTTCCATTTCGACTATACAGAGACCGGGATCAGAACCTTCCGCGCTTTCATTCAACAAAAAGTCCACAGCCAGGTCCCTCAACGGCTCGTAAACACTGTCGGTATGTTCCACAGCAAAACACATGGCACTGTTGTGTGAAGTATACGGAATAGCGGGATGAAAATATAATTGATGTCTGGTTATAAATGAACACTTCCCCATGCCTTTATCCTCTATACGCTCAATTATGGCCTGCGCCAATTTACCCGTGCTTTTTTCTTCCAGGCTGTCGGTATCATCGATACATACAAATGTCTGCATAACGCAATCCTCCAAATTATTTATTGATTTTGGTTTCCCCATCCTTTGCCCACAAACCCCGGGCTATATCTGTTTAGGTCTATTTATTGGTTTTTGGTTCTCTCATCCCTTCGCCCCTCAGTATCTCCCCTGCCTGCTCGTCATCTAAAATGATATCGAAGAATTCTTCATAATATTTTTTCGTCTCTTCTTCAAGGTTAACATGTTCAAAGTATTGGGGATATAAAAGTTTAGAGGTCCATAATATAGCAAGGGGTGTTTCCAACGATCCCGGATGTCCCCATCGGGAAACCCCATTAGGTATTTGATAAACCCTTTTTTCCTTGACCGCCCTCAAGCCTGCCCACTGTTCATTGCTCAACATATAATCCGGAACCCCCGATTCATTGGCAATTATTATATCAGGATCCCATAGATAGATCTGTTCCAGTGTAGCAAATGATTTCTCGCCGGATGTTTCTAATTTATCTTCTATAGATACGTTTATGCCGGCAGTTATTTTGATCCAGTCGGCGGCAAGACTGTTCTCAATATCTGTGCGGACCGCTTCATTGACGGAATGATATAATGTAATTCTCTCATCTTCGGGTATCGTAGACGAAACCTTTTTTGTATCTTCCGCTACTTTTTTGTAATAACTTATATATCTGTTTGCCTTTTCCTCTTCACCTATAGCTTTGCCTATTGCAAGTATGCTTTCTATCTGCTCATCCATTGAAGTAAATTCAATAACAACATATGGAATATTGAGTTGGTCCAGCTTAGAGGTTACACTTTCGTCAGATGCCGTAGTTTCTCTAAGAAATACAAGATCGGGCTCTGTCAAGAGTAATTCTTCCATGTTTACCGCCCCTGAACTGAAAGGTACGGACAGATCTTTGATATGGGGATATTTGCCGGTTAAAACCTTATCTCTCTGCAATCCGTTCACAACCGCAACTATATCGCCCGCCCTGCCCAACATGGTGACTACGTGACCGGTATAAGCATATCCGCAGGCAATCCTGTTTACGGGTTTTGAGATAGTCACCTCCCTGCCAAAATAGTCCTTTACAATTACAGGTTGATAGGAATCTTTATTCAAATCTTCGGCCGATTTGTCCGTTTTTTTGGCAAAACAGCCCTGAAGTAATAATAATATCAATAAAATAGCGATAATGCTCAGATATTTTCTATCCTTTGTAAATTTTCGCACCTAATATACCCCCCTATTATATTTCAGGCATTCTTAACGATAGACAAAGGAACAATCTGCCTGATTAAGGTAGTCTCATCTATATTATAATTCAAAACCTTAGAATCAACACCGTATATTTTTTTTATGTTGGTTTCATTTAATATCTGTTGGGGACTGCCGATTTCTTCAAACTTTTCATTATTCATAAGGGCCAGGGTTATAAAAATATCGTTAGTTTCAAAATAATAGGCATGATTGGGAAAATGGGTAGCCATAATTACGGAGATATTGTTTTGTTTTACTAAATCCGCTACGGTTTCCAATACTATCAGCTCGTTTTTGAAATCCAAGTGCGAAGTCGGCTCATCCATTATAATTATTTCGGGTTGTTGTGCAAGGGCTCTGGCTATCATCACCAGTTGGCACTGCCCGCCGCTTATCTGTGTATAAGGCTCATCGGCAAGATGTAAAATACCTACCTTCTCCATCGCCTCATTTGCAATTTCCATGTCCTCCTTGTTGGGTGAAGAAAAAATATTGGTTCTATGCGCCCTGCCCATCAACACGATATCTCTGACCATATACGGAAATGTCCTTTGATGAACCTGGGGAACATATGCAACCCTTTCGGCTAATTGGCCGGGTTTTATATTGTCCAGATTCTTTTGGTCTATCAATATTTCCCCCTGTTTTAATTTTAATATGCCCAAAACACAGTCCAGCAAGGTGGTTTTTCCGCAACCGTTCGGCCCTATGATGCACAGCACTTCTTTAGGTTGCACAAAAAAGCTTATATCGGAAAAAACCTTTTTTTCGCCATAGCTAAAGGAAGCATTTTTTACCTGTACAATATAATTTTGCATATCACCAATTGCCCCCCTTGGTCTTCTTTAACAGATACACGAAAAAAGGTCCCCCTATAAGGGATGTCAATATTCCTATAGGGATTTCACCTCCGGTCAGGGTCCTGGCTATATCATCGATAATAACAAGAAAAGAGGCCCCCAAAGCACAACTGATCGGTATCAGCGCTTTATTGTCATTTCCTACAATCATCCGTCCGATATGGGGAATAACCAAACCGATCCAACCTATTGTGCCGCTCACACAAACCGCCCCTGCAGTAGCCAAAGTAGCAAATCCGATGGCTATGAGTTTCTCAACGTTAGTGTTGATACCCAATGTATGGGCCTCACGGTCCCCCATAGAAAGCACATTTATTCTCCAGCGAATTAATATCAAACCCACTATACCCAAAACCATCGGCGGAACACCTATAATAATATCCTTCCGGCTCACGGAAGCAAAACTCCCCATCAGCCAAAATGTAATGGCAGGTAGCTTGTTGTAAGGATCCGCAACATATTTAATAAAGGAAATGAGAGCGGAGAACATAGAAGATACTACAACCCCACCCAGTATTAACATGATTGTGGGGGTCGTTTTATAAATACGCCCTATGGTATAGCTAAGCAATACCGCCAGCCCACCGAATAGCAGAGCAAAAAAATATATATAATATGAGTAATTATTAAATAAAAGTATGGCCAAGGCCGCACCGAAACCCGCACCTGAACTGACCCCCAACATACCGGAATTTACAAGGGGATTATGAAACAGGCCCTGAAATGCGGCACCGCTTACGGCTAACGCTGCACCTGCCAATGCCGCCAGTATAGCCCTGGGCATACGGATACTCCAAATAATTGCATAATATGTGTCATCTATTTCACCGCTGTATTTTAAAAACGGGTAGGCAAATATCCTTGGCATATCCCTTATGGGAACAGGGTACCTGCCTATAAAAAGTGTTAAAAATGCCAATATGATAGGAGATATAAATATACTCACGTACAATATTTTTTTCTTCATCAATGTCTCCCTTTTTACGTTTATGCTTTCTTTCTAAAAACAAATATTAAAGCTAAAACAACCCCTGCAGCTATTATCCATATATATTTTTTTGAAGTAACACCGGAATCTTTTTGTTCATCAATATCATCATTGGCATCATCTGACACTATGCTCGATTCCGGGCCGGAATCCTCTTCTTTTGACAAACCGGTTTCCCCTTTTTCAGGATCATCACTCGAAACAGGAACATCGGAATCGTCCTTGGAATTATCCTTAACAACATCTTTATCCTTATCGGCATTATCTGCTTCTTTTCCCTTATCAGTTGTTACCTTTTCCTGTTCCTGAACAGGTGTGGTACTTACGGGTTTTTCGGTATTTTTTTCAACAGGTTTTTCCTTGGGCTTATCCTCGGGTGGAGGACTATCTTCCTTTGGTTGTAAAGATAATGTAGTAAAGGAAATAGCCACATCCCTATCTAGGCTATCACCATTCTTGGCTTTAAGTGCCGGCGAAATGTGTATAACGTAAGCGGTATTTTCATCAAACGGCTTTTTCGGACGCAATATAATCTCCCTTTTTTTGTCCGGCTCTATCTGATCGTCCGCGAAAATCACATCTATAGGCACTTCCTCATTCTTTGCGTTTTTAATGCTGAAACATTTTTCATTATTATCCTTAACAGTAAAATTCACCACATTTTTGTTGAACAACAACATTATCTGTCCGTCAAGTTCAACATCTTTAGCGGAATTTCCGGGTGTAGATTCCACAAAGTCAAAGGCTCCGCTCTTTCCTTCCTTCTTCTCGGTGCTCGCTTCTTCACCATATGCAAAAGGAATGCTCATAAAAATAAAAAGGATTAAGATCCATAATCCAAATTTGTTTTTCATATTCTTTTCCCCCCTCGTGAACGATAGCTGAACAATGGTTGAACAATGAAGATGTAGGGGAGACCTTTGGTCTCCCGCTTAAACTTTACTACATCTTTGTGGCCCCTCATCATTAAATTATTTAATAGAAAATTTGATGATTTCCTCTTTCCCCAATGTGTTCCCGTTGTTCGCCATTAGGTTTTCACCTATTATAATATTTGCGCTCTTGCCGGATTTTAGCTCGTCTATAGGTTTGATAAAAATGTGGGACTTTTCGCCATCTGCCCCTTCAATTCTAAAGACTTCACTCTTTAAAACGGTTCCATTGTTGGCCTGTAATCTGATCTGTTGTTGGTTATTGTCCCAGTGCTCCCTAACAATACCCCTGTCAAACACCAGCTTGATAATCGTACCTTGGCTATAACCATCTTCAAGTTTTCCTAATTCTGTGGATTTATCACCGTCAATGCTCACAAGGAAGGCACCTTGAAAATTGAGCGGGGATTTTCCTCCACCCTTTGCCTCTTCTTGATCTGCCGGCCCCTCTTCCTTAGGTTCTACAGTTTCCGGCACCTCAGTTTCAACGAAAAATTGTTCCAACAATTCTACAACTTCCGAACCTGATAGGCTTTCCAGGGATTTTATTTTGTTTTTACCCTTCCTCAATCCCTTTTCTACTAAGCTTTCTACTGCTCCTATCGCCCACTCGGGCACCTCGTCAACATCATTAAACTGCAATACTTCATCCGGCTGACTGTCTAAATCCAATTCCAGTATTCTTGCTATTATTATACATATCTCTGCCCTGTTGATTTCACCTTCAGGGTCAAATATGCCGCCGCCTCTTCCTATTATATACCCCGCTTTAGCAGCCCTGGATACTTCCCTATAATATTGAGAATCGGCAGACACATCGGAAAAATCTATTTCTCCTTCCTCCTTAAAATTAAGCAAGGAATTAACCAAGGCTACAACTTCGGCCCTTGTTAAATTTTTGTCCGGTTGAAATTCCTGTTCCTTATATAGGCGCTTCCAACCCTTATTTACCCACTCATCTGCCTGGGCTAATGACGTATCTTCAGCGGTGTCCGCAAATGAAACCACTGAAAATACCATGAGCATAACAATAAATAGGCTTAAAATTGCGGATAGCTTTGTTTTTTTGAACATAAAAGTTGCCCCCTTTTCTTAATGTTTTACCTAACAAAAATAGCTTCTTCATTATAAGCAATGCACGGCATTTTAAATAGAGAAAATCCCCCCCTTAGGCTCGCTTATTGATACTTGCAGTTTCGTTTGTTCCCATACCTTTCCTCCTCAATAAAAAAAGCCCTTTTCTTTTGCAGGAAGGACTTTTTGAAAACCATTACAACCTCTCCTTTCCGCAATGGGAGGCACCTATGTTTCCAAAGATGCCCTATCGATCTATTATCCATAGATAATAAACAACCACAGGATAAGAGATTCGGAGAGTTATCAAATTTTATTTTATTTTATAATACAATCCCTATTTTGTCAATGAATTTCGACATGGCACACCCTGGCCTATTTTGCCAATAATCGTTCTCCTTTTTCGGTAATTATAATAGTTTTTATAGGCATTTTGCCACACGATTTAGAATAGGGACAACTGCTGCATCCGACATCACACTTGATCCCTCTGACATCTTCTTTGATATAACCCATACGAATAAGCTGTTCGAAACCTTCCTCTATTAATTCTTCCGATATATTCAATTTTTTAGATATATTAGATTTAGATATATAACTCGACTCTTTAATCACAACCAATAATTCCTTAAGCACAAGAATCCCCCCGTAAACTAAATTCTAATTAAACCCCAACAAACTTCCTGTTTGAAATATCAAAACAGCCATTGCCCATCCGATAGCAAATGTATAAACCATGGCAAATATTGCCCATTTAACAGAGTTGGTTTCTTTCTTGATAGTGGCTATGGTTGCCACACAAGGAGTATATAATAGTGTCATTACCATAAAAGATACAGAAGATAAGGGAGTGAAAGCATCCTGTATTGCAGATATCAGCTCCGTCCCTTCCCCAACCCCGGCATACACCATGCCTAAGGTAGTCACTACCGCCTCTTTGGCTGCTATCCCTGAAAACAATCCTACCGCGGCCTGCCATGTGCCAAAACCGGCAGGTTTAAATATAGGCGCAATAAATAGCCCAATTTTGCCTAATATGCTCTCTGCCCCATAAGGCTCCACACCCACGGGCAGTACCGCCATAATCCATAAAACAGTAACTACGGCAAATATAACAGTTCCGGCTCTCTTTAAAAACCCGGACACATTATCCCACATATTTCTCAATACGTTTCTTAAAACGGGTTTTCTGTAAGGAGGCAATTCCATTATGAAATCGGTTGTCTCCCCTTTGAATAGAGTTCTGCTGAGTATTTTCCCCACAAGCAATGCAATCAAAATTCCTATAAAATATATAAGGAATAGGACCAATCCGCCGCCCTTCGGGAAAAATGCTGCAATAAATACAAGGTAAATCAGAAGTTTTGCGCCGCAGGACATGAACGGGTTGATTAAAATGGCAATCATTCGGTCTTTTTTGCTCTCCAAAGTTCTGGTAGCCATTATGCCGGGGACATTACAACCAAAACCTACTATCATGGATATAAATGTCTTCCCATGAAGGCCTAATCTTCTCATTATATTATCCATTATATATGCCGCCCTTGCCATATATCCGCTATCTTCCAATATTCCTATCAGCATATATAAAACCACTATCAACGGTATAAATTCGATTATCGCCCCGATGCCGCCAACAATCCCTTCCGAGGTAAAGGCTATTATCCAAGCAGGGGAATTTATATTAATAAGGAAAGTTTCTATGGCATGGCCTATAGCATCAACTGCGGCAGCCATAAGCCCTCCAAGCAAATCCTCACCAACAACAAAAGTTAACTGAAATAATACAAACATGATTAATATAAAAATGGGCAAACCAAAATACTTATGAATCAATATTTTGTCCACCTTATCCGTTATGGTTTTTACTGCTTCCTCAGGTCTGACAACCGAAACTCTAGTTACATCATTCACAAATTCATATCTTCTATTTACAATCTCTAATTCATTGTCTTCTACATTTTCCTTTATGAGGGAAAGAATATCCCCAAATTCGTTATCAGAACCTAGAGCTTCATCCTCACTGATGAAATCATGTACATACTGATCCCCTTCAATTAACTTTATGGCGATCCATCTGGGTGGATATTCTAACGTTTTACCGGATAAAAATTTTTTTATAGTTTTTATTTCCCTATCTATTTTATCACCATAAGATATACTGGGTTTTAAACTCATTTCCCCATCTATTACCCTAGCAATTTCCCTGATTAATTCATTTATACCCTTCCTTTTGGATGCGGCTGTTGTAACTACAGGAACACCCAATTTTTTTGAAAGGGTTTTAATACCGAACTGTATGTTTTTTGCTTCCGCCTCATCAATCATATTTAAAACCACAATAACCTTAACCCCCATTTCCAGTAACTGGGTGGTTAAATATAAATTTCTTTCAATATTGGTAGCATCTACCACATTTATTACCACATCCGGGTTCCCCTTGAGAATAAAGTCCCTGGCCACCATTTCATCCTCGGAAAAGGCACCCAAACTATAGGTGCCCGGCAAATCCACTACATTATATATATTCCCGTCAAATTTAAACTTTCCCTCTTTTTTTTCTACAGTGACCCCAGGCCAGTTTCCCACATGCTGGTTAGAACCTGTGAGCGCATTAAACAGTGTAGTTTTCCCGCTGTTAGGGTTACCTACCAAGGCAATAGTACCCAATTGCCTCCCCCCTTTGCATATGATGTTATCGTCTATCAAAAATAAAATCAAAAAATTAATCTGATTGATTTACTATTATTTTTTGTGCTAATCCACGCCCTACAGCAACTTTATGTCCAAATAAAGAAACTATAATTGGCCCTATATCGTTTTTTACCACCTCAAAATTAGTCCCGATGTTAAAGCCCATTTCATACAATCTTCTGGATGCACGCCTGCACGCATCTATTTGTTTTACCTTTCCTTTTTCTCCGGGTTTTAACTGTGTTAATAATAAGTTCAATGTATTAGAGCCCCCTTAACCTTCCTAATATAGAGCAATTTAAATTCTAAGATTTTATAGCCAGAATTGTTACTGATAATCATTATCATTATTATAGTGTGTTTGCTCGGAAAAGTCAAGTACTATAGCCCTAACTTTTACAACATAGAAAAAAAGCAGGCTGTATAAAAATTGACGTAGAAAAGGGGCGGTTGCAGACCGCCCTCAGTTCATACTTATAATTCCCCTTTGAGCCCTAAATCCTCAGCTATAGTTTTCATGCCTTCTATTGTCCAAAGAATAACGGTATCCAAATCCATGTCCAACAATTCGCAACCCAAAGATATAATTTTCCTGTTGACCCCGGCGGCAAAACCCGATGATTTAAATTTTTTCTTGACAGACTTGACCCCAAGATCTACTATACTCTTGGTTGGTCGCACATAAACCGTAGCAGCAACAAGGCCTGTCAACTCATCAATTGTATAAAGAACCAATTCCATTCTATGTTCCGGCTTTATATCGGTACATATATTCCAACCATGAGACATTACGGAATTAATGATGGCTTCATCTATCCCTTCCTGTTCCATAATTTCCTTAGTCTTGTGACAATGTTCTTCCGGATATAGCTCATAATCAAGATCATGAACTAATCCAATATTGCCCCAGTACTCTTCATCTTCCCCGAACTGTTTCGCAAAATAACGCATAACAGCTTCGACTGCAAGTGCATGATTTATAAGACTACTGTCCTTGTTATATTTTGTGAGCAAATCATAAGCCTCTTGACGTGTTTTCATCATCTCTACTCCTTTATGTATTTTGTTATGACGCATCAAAACGGTTCTTTTTGCTCTATTATGAAGCGAAAAGAACTACGGGGCGGTCTTCGACCGCCCCTTTGTAAAATTCAATTCAATTTGCAAAATAAATCTTATGTTTTTTTAGCTTCTGGTCTCTGATTTCTGATATTAATAAATCTCTATCATTTTATTTTCTTCATTCCATTCCACACGGAAACCATAATCATCTAGCCTTCTTATATGGAACGAGTCTTCCAGGCCTTCCAGTTCTACACCAAGTAACTTTTCTGCGTCTTCTATTGCGATATAAACCCTACCGTCTATATTTTGTAATGGGACCTGTCCTTCCTCCAAACCGGACTCGCCAAACTTCACATAAGTGCCATCAAGTTTAACAACAGCCTTTAATCCGGCATCAGTTTCCCCGATAATTTTACTTGCTATTAATTCTCCCAGTTCTTCCGCCGTAATTACCATCACCGATGTCGGTAGTTCAATATCGGATGTTTCTAACTTGGAAGTAGTAGATACTGTGTTCATATTTAAGCTGCCCATAGGTGTTTTGATGTCCAATTGGGAATTTTCAATATATTTGTCTTCCTCAAATGTGCATTGCATGTAAAATTTACTTCCTTTGATGAACATCTTTGCAATATCCTTATACTGGCCAACAAAATCATTGTAACCCTCCAACGCTTCTTGCTTTTCTGCTTCCGTTATTTCAATTTCTTGTCCTTGCACTAAGCTATTAGGCAACTTATCAATATTTTCAATAATGTATCTTATATATGCATCTAAAAGATCAATCAGTTCATCTGATTCTACTGTTAAGGTATATGTGTTGCCTTCCTTTTCCATGTTTAGATCTACGCCTAAATCAATTTTGTCTATAAATTCGAAAACATCATTTAACAAATCTCTAAAATCAATATCGATACCATCTTGATCACTTTTTAGCATAACATATTCTTCTTCTATTTCCACACCATCTACATTCAATGCCGATAAAAGTGCGGATATTGCTTCTCTATTAATGTAAATATCCGAACCGTGGGTATACATTTTTATTACAGGAATATTTATAAGTCCCTGTATATCCTCCACCTTTATTTCTGAGTATGAACCAAAATCATCAAAACTTGATTTTGAACTGACATAAACTTTAAATTGATAATCGATATTCATATCAGGGATAAGTAAATTAATTTCCGCCTCTGATTTACCTTCCGTGGCATTCCATTCATAAATTTCCTTCATGTCTTCCCAGTAAGATGCCCCCGCCGATGTAAAACCCACTATAGGAAGCATGCAAATTATCAGCAACGTAATAAGTAACAGCCTCTTCATTTTATTATCTCCCCTTTTCGTTTTATTTTCCAACCACAACAATCTATCTGCTTACACCTATTTTATCACTACTGCTATCGTTTTTCAAACGAAATTTGTTGACAGCCTTTTTCCTCCTTTTCTATTTTCCCCATGATAACTTGCTACCCTTGATTGCCCCATCATCACTGAAGCCAAAACATCTAGACGATATTGTACTCTTTGAACCCCGAACTATGTGACGTAAAAACATCCTACAGGTATTTTTTACCTATAGGATGTTTTTCTAATTACCAAGGTGCTACCCCTGCACCTCGACCTTATATACTTGTTTTACAACTTTTCACAGTATCTGATGCCAGACCTGCTTTTACCAAACTTTTAAGCAATGGATAGGTTAAGAGAATGTTTACTATGCCGATAATAATATGCGGAACAAGTCTGGTGTAAAATACTGCTAAGTAAGGATTCCCATACATCTGCGAAAGCCATATGGCATCTAGGATAAAGTTTACCAAAATCAACACGACAATGTTGGAAGTGACCACATTAAACAGCGAAGACCTTTTCTTGCCGCTCAAAATAACAATTGTCCCGGGTATTGCTCCGGTTAAGACAGAACTGAGCGTAAAACCGGGATGAATCATGGGAGCGCCATGGGAGTTAATAATAACCCCAAGTATATCTCCTACCAAACCGGCCAACCCCCCGGCAAATGGTCCTAGAAGCAATCCGGATAAAATCAAAGGAATTTTGCCTAGGCTAAGTCGTACAATACCGCCAAACAACATAATAACCCCGGCTCTTGTAAGTATGATGTTCATAGCCGCAAATATAGCTGCTAAAGCTAAAGTCCTTGTCGATAACTTATTCCTGGTTATAACTTTTTGCATCGGAGAAACATTTTCACGACTCATAATCTACACCTCCCTTCTCTTAAGTTAGGCAGTAGCCCCACATAAGAGAAAAGGGTAATAGATTCTCTAATATGCAGCGGATGCGATATCATGCCGCAAACAGTATTATCAATACTGTTTTTCGCTTGTGAGCAACTTCCCATCCCACAATACTTGACGCATAATACCTACTCTGCCCGTATTTCATATATTATACCATTTTTGGGGAGTTGTAAAGGCTTGTACATAAAATAGGCACAATTTTCATCAAAATGCCCATATGAAAACATAATAAACTCT
>CAZVFS010000031.1:0-4475 GCA_964626575.1 uncultured Alkaliphilus sp.
CATCTATTTTAGTATAATTGTTAACGTTGATTTTGTCAAATAAATCTATCTTTTCCATTCCTCATTTACATTTGCCTGTGCATTGCACCATTTACAACCGTTACAAAAATGTATTTTCCCCGGGAATATCTTTTGTAAAGTTTTAACGACCTCAGTGTCTTTTAATATAAACGATCTATGAATTGTTATCTGTTTAGGTGCCATATTAATCAATGCGCTGACCAAAAGGTCATCTTGGGCAATATCAACTTCCGAAATTCCCATAACAATATTTTTTATATAATCATTATCCAATAATCCACTATGTTGATCATATATTTTAAATCTGATTTCTTCATCAAAAACTACATGCACCATGTCAAATTTGGACTCTTGAATGTCCACAAAATATTTTAACAATTTAATAAATTCATTATATTCTTTATTTATCAAAAAGTCTTCGACGACTTCTTCTATTGTTTTATTCAGATCTAACAGATAGTCCTTTAATCTGAACAAAATAAAACCATCCAGATTTATCTCCGTGTTATTTTTCAAATAATCAATCAATTGTTGCAAGATTTCGGATTTAGGGTCAAAAGTATCATCCCCTGATAAAAACCTGTCTATCTTTTCCCCTTTTAGTATATCTAAACAGTTTTTATAAATTTCTATCCTTTCTTTTATGTCAAAGCAACAATAGTCGGTGTTAATTATATGCTGAATCAAATTTGGTTCCTCGGAGTCTTTTATATATTCATAAATGGCATTTGATGCATAAAATTTAAATATGTTTATAAAATCATTAATCGGATAGTTCTCAATATCTTCAATAGATACGCTATAATTTAAATAATAGAAAGGTTTAACATAATATATTCTTTCTTCTATATTTATTCCTTCGTTATAAAAGGATTCAAGTACAGACTGTATTTTTTTTTGAATCTTGTTTGCACTTTTTTCTGCCAAAATAGACAGTAAATCCAACTGTTATCACTCCCTCCCGATGTAATAATAGTATGTGTTTAATGCTTGATACTATTCTGATGACAGTATTACATAATATTGAATTAAACCCGATAGATAACAATTTCATCGGTTTCATATTCATATATTTCTACATGTTATAAAAATTGAATTTCACTTAATTTTCACGGATTCTTTATAATTTTTAAATTTTTTTTCAATATCCGGGTTGTCTTTTAAAAAGCCCAGGTAATGCGCCATACATTTTAGCGTTTCCCTACTCACTATATGTTCTATTTTTTCCGTTTCCTCCAATATACCCTCAGTTACACCTATGGACCTGAGGAAATTTTCCACAATATTATGCCGCATAAGCAGCATGCTTCCCTTCAGTCTTCCCTTTTCAGTGAGTGTAATCACACCATATCTTTCATAATTGACTAGGTGGATTTCAGCTAATTTCTGAACCATTCGGGTAGCTGAAGGAGGTTGTACATTCAGTGCATTGGATAGTTCATTAATCCTTGCATATCCGGTATCTCTTGATAATCTATATATCATTTCAACATAGTCCTCCATGGAAGGAGTCAACAATCCCTGATCTTTTTTGATATATTCGCTAAAAGTAAAGAAATCTTTTTTCATAATAGCCATCCCCCAAGCCAAATCACCTGATAATATTAAAATGTATGTATAAATGAGACATTTTATGTTGAGACAAGTTTCCTTTATCTGTCCTAATTCATAACCTATATATTATAATAAGTTAGCTTGAGGTAACTTTTAAAAATTGTTTAAATATTTATATTTTTAAAATAGACTTGGGTTTTCACTTAAAATTATGGAACATCAGTTGACGAAGGGAGGGCAAATACATGAACAAAGGATATATACCTCTTTTCAAGGTTGCCGTTGGTTCCAAGGTCGAAGTATTCAAGCTCTTGTCGGCAGGGCTTCCCAGAAGAAGGATGTTAGACTTGGGCATCGTTCCCGGAACTGCCATAGATGTAATCAGGAAAAGTCCTTTAGGTGATCCTATCGCCTATAACATTCGTGGGGCATCAATTGCCTTAAGAAGAGAAGAATCAGAGCAAATTCTAGTCAGCAAAATCAGCTAATCTTAAGAAGGAGGAGAAACTATGAATTCAACGTGTAAATCTTGTCCGAAAACAGCTTTAAACCAAAATTTTAATATTAAATTAAAAAGTCATGACGAATTTATAATTGCACTAGCCGGTAACCCTAATGTGGGAAAAAGTACGGTATTTAATGCTCTAACGGGCCTCAAACAACATACAGGTAATTGGCCCGGCAAAACCGTATCAAATGCCAGAGGAAATTATAGATATAGAAACAAAAAATTTACTCTTGTTGATTTGCCCGGCACCTATTCGTTGCTAGCAAATTCTGTCGAGGAACAGATAGCAAGGGATTTCATATGTTTTGGAAAACCTGATGCCACCATAGTTGTTGCTGATGCTACCTGCCTTGAAAGAAATCTAAATATAGTTTTACAGATAATGGAACTTACAGATAAGGTTGTTCTGTGTATAAACCTCATGGATGAAGCAAAACGAAAGGGAATTTTGGTAGACATAGAAAAACTGGAGAAAAAACTTGGAATTCCTGTAGTAGCAACAATAGCCAGAAAAGGTGAGGGACTCGGTAACTTGATGGATAAAACGTATAATATAGCCCTGGAACTCGAAACTGCCTTCCCCAAACAGATTCAATATCCCAAGGTTGTAGAAGACAAAATCGATAGAATCTCAAAACAGTTACAAAATGTCCTAAGGGATAAATTAAACACAAGATGGGTGGCTCTGAGGCTTATGGAAGGTGATGCCACAATATTAGAATCTATCGGTACATTTATACTGGACAAAAAAGATGCATACATCGAGAGGGAGGGAACCTGTATATATGGATATCAGTAAAAATAGGGATGAATATGACATAACAGAATTTTTAAAAAATACTTTGGATAAAGAAAAAAATGAACAATTAAAAGACGTTATAGTCAGCAGTATATACGCTGAGGCTGAGGAAATAGCTACTGATGTTGTTGTAAGCAGCGGCAGTAAAAAGAAGGATTGGGACAAAAAATTGGATGATATTTTAACATCCAAATATACAGGTTTTCCAATAATGTTCCTTTTACTAGGGGTTGTGTTTTGGATAACCATAATCGGTTCCAATCTTCCCTCAGAAATGCTATCAAACCTGTTCTTTGGAATAGAAGATCACCTGACTGGTTGGTTTATGTCTATAAATGCACCCCTGTGGTTACATGGAATATTAATACCGGGTGTTTATAGAACCCTAGCATGGGTGATATCAGTAATGCTCCCCCCAATGGCTATATTCTTCCCGCTTTTTACCTTCCTGGAGGACCTTGGTTACCTTCCAAGGGTAGCATTTAATTTAGACAGATTGTTTAAAAAAGCCGGGACCCACGGCAAACAATCCCTTACTATGAGTATGGGTTTCGGTTGTAATGCGGCGGGGATTATAGCATGTAGAATAATTGAATCCCCAAGAGAACGCCTTATTGCAATGCTCACAAATAATTTTGTTCCATGTAACGGACGTTTTCCAACCCTGATTGCACTATCCACTATTTTTTTAGGTGGCTTGGCCGCCAGTCAGTTTAACAATCTGACGGCGTCCCTGTTTGTATCTGTGCTGGTACTGGTCAGCATAATAATGACATTGGCAATCTCATGGGTGTTGTCTAAAACATGGCTCAAGGGAGTACCCTCATCATTTACATTGGAACTCCCTCCATACAGGAAACCGCAATTTGGTAGAATATTATACACATCTATAATAGACAGGACTATATTTGTATTGGGTCGAGCTGTTGCCATTGCAGCCCCTGCCGGGGTAATAATTTGGTTATTGGCCAATATAAATGCCGGCGGGGATAGTATATTAAACCATAGTGCCGCATTTCTGCAACCCTTTGCAAACCTGATAGGACTAGACGGGTTTATATTGATGGCCTTTATTTTAGGGTTTCCCGCAAATGAAATAGTGTTGCCAATATTGATTATGAGCTATATGGCAGAAGGCGCAATGTTGGAATTGAACAACATTCAGGCCATGAAAGAATTGTTCGTTGCTAACGGCTGGACCTGGCTGACGACATTAAATTTTATGTTGTTTACCCTATTTCATTTTCCATGCGGCACGACTCTCTGGACTATAAAAAAAGAATCCGGCAGCAACAAATGGACCCTATTTAGTGCTATTATGCCTACCGTAGTTGGTGTTATAATTTTATTTATAATAACACAATCAGTCAGACTTCTAGGCCTAGTATAAACATTATTATGTTATCATAGCCTATCGTGCCGGTTAATCTTTTACTCCTAATAAGAAGTACCGGCTGAGACATCCATGCAACTGCTATATAAAAAAAATGATGAGATTTTAATCTCATCATTTTTTAGCATTTCACCATAACATAAAACGGTACTAATCTAAATATATATGTAAACCTCAAGGTTTGCAAAGCTATAGATTAC
>CAZVFS010000031.1:4657-13761 GCA_964626575.1 uncultured Alkaliphilus sp.
CATTAAAAAATTCCTCCTAAAACTTATTGAACCTAGGTTTATAGACCCTTATTCTATCTAAGTCTATCATACGGCATATTTTATGTCAACATTTTATTTCCCCCTGTTCTCCTGTTTCTTTTTTGCCGTCATTATCCCGCCAATTCGTCCTGTTTCCTTGGCTGTGAGTCCCCCCCACCCAAGTCTCTTCAATTTGTCGATCAACCCTAATTCCTCCGCAATTTCGTATTTCATAATCATGTTCGGGGTGAATTCCCCTATATCCTCATTTGACTTTTCGTCTCTCACAAATATCTTCTCCTTGTCTCTAGCAAAAAATACTCCCACCTGTAAATTCCTTTAGAATTGATGTTTTTGGTATATCTTCCTCATTTTCCAGACTGACAAAGTAATCCAAAAATCTTAATAGCCGCTTTGCTTCAGGATGATAAGGGCTTGTTGCATCTACCTGTTTTAATAAAGGTTCCACATATTTTTTGAGTACGCTGAGCTCATAAAACAATGCCGAATTAAACATAACATCCGCATCCTCCTGGAATGGGAAAATATTCACTTCCTCGCCCCTGCGAACAGATTCCCACAGAGATAAGGTTGTATTGGCATCGTTGGACCTGAATTTACTATCCCTGACCATCCTTCTGATAAGTCTTGTATCCGTAGTTGGTATTCTATTATGTTCGTCAATGCTCAATTGTGTCAGAGCACTTATATATATTTTAAATTTGTTTTTTCGTGGTATATATTTTGTTAATTGATCGTTTAAACAATGAATGCCCTCTAAAATTAATGGTTGTTCCTTAGTTATTTTAATTATATTTCCCCTGTATTCGCCCCTGCCTAAACAAAAATTAAAGGTCGGTATTTCTACTTCCTCTCCAGCTAATATCTTTTCCAAATCTCTATTAAATAATTCCAAATTTAGAGCATTCAGTGCTTCAAAATTGTATTCGCCCCTATCATCTAACGGTGTATTCTCCCTGTCTACAAAGTAATCATCCAAAGAGATGGAAACAGGCCTTAATCCATTAACTTTTAATTGTATTTCCAACCTTTTAGCAAAGGTTGTTTTACCTGAAGAGGTTGGACCGGCAATTAAAATTAATTTTTTCTTTTTTATGTTTTCTGTGATAAGATTCACGATTTCTACCACTTTTTTCTCATGCAACGCCTCTGCAATGCAGATAAATTCCTTTTCCTTTTTTGTTACTATTAAATCATTTAAAGATGCAACATAATCTATCCCCAAAATCCTTGACCACTTTTCTGTTTCCCTAAAAATCCTAAACAATTTCGGTTGCTCCTTAAATTCAGGTATCTTCCCATTGTTTTCACCTCTAGGCAATTGCATAACTATACCGGGGCTATAAAATTTCAATTTAAACATTTTCAGGTAGCCTGTAGAGGGCACCATATAGCCATAAAAATAATTTTTGAACCAACCGCATTCATATATATTGACATAAGGTTTCTTCCTGTATTTCATCAATTTTACCTTATTGGTTTGTTCATATTTCTTGAAAATTTCTATAGCCTCATCAAGGGGCACTCTATTTCTTACAAAAGGAATATCCATTTCAATAATTTCTTTCATACGATTCTCTATGTTTTTTGTATCATTTTCATCAATTTCACTTTTACAAGGACAATGAATTTCGCAATATAGTCCCTTGCTCAATGAATGTTCTATAGTAACCCTGCATTTTGGAAACAGCTCCACACATGCCCTCATTAAAACAAAAGACAGGCTTCTCTGATATATTCTGGAACCTATAGATGAACATGCATCTATAAATTTAATATGACAGTCCTTATTTAGGACAAAATTTAATTCTTTTAATTTGTTGTCTACAATAGCAGCAACCACCTGACATTGGCCTTTTCGTTGAAAATCACGTGCAATTCGTTCTAAGGAAACCCCTTCCCCATACTCGAAACAACCTTTGCCCTCCAATGTAACACTGATAACACGTTTATCTTTATTTTGAATCATATACGAATTCCCCCATTTTTTACTCGTTACATATATTATTATAGTATATTAATTATATACTTAATTAATCCATATTTAAAATAACCAATATCCTTTGATATGAATGATTAGTCGGATATAGATTAATTGATACCCTTTAACATAAATAATTAATCAGATATAAAAAAATAACCTCTTGCTTTAAAAAATAAAGGTTATTTGAAAAATTACTTATATATATTATTTTAATTTGTTTTTTACAAACAAAAATAACAGAAACCCTAATATAACATCAGGAATTTTCATTATTTTAATAATCCAATCCTATTAAAAGGAAATATCCGTACGAATGCTTTCCCTATAACTGTGCTGAAATCTACCGGACCTAAGATTCCATCGCGGCTATCGAGACTGTTACCCCTGTTATCCCCCATTACAAATATCTCATTTTCCGGCACAATTAAATTAATATCCCCAACTGTATACTCGTCTGCAATATAATCTTCTTCCAATTCACTATCATTGATATAAATTTTACCTCCCGTGATTACTATCTTATCACCCGGTACGGCTATTACACGTTTGATTAATAATTTCTGTTTGCCCATTTCTGTTTTTAAATTAGACCTAAAAACAACTATGTCACCCCTTTGGGGTTCACCCCTCTTATACAAAAACCTGTTGATAATTAAAAAATCGTTTTCATCCAATGTTGGACTCATAGAATAATTTTTTACTATGGTCGGTTTTATAAAAGTTGTAATCAGTAGTGCAATAACTATGGATATTATAACAGTTTTTACCCATTCAATCATTTCATCTTTCATTGTTTATCCCCCAGTCCACATATATAGATTCAGGTTTCCTATATCATTCTACCACTGTAAACAATGGAAATCAACTGTAGCATACCCGCTATTTTATACTTTGTCCATATATTTATTGATGATTTTGTCTGTTTATGTTATTCTAAAATAAAACAATGAGACTTTGACAAGGGGCTGAGTTAATTGGAAAAGATAAAGGATTTTTTTCATGATTTTTCAGATATTTTTTTTGCTATAATTATCATAGGCATAATGTTTGCTGTGCTCACAGTAAATCTTGGAAGTTGGTTTGACGGGCATTCCGGTATTGTATCGGCAAGTGAATCCGGTAACACCCCGGGAGAACAAAACAATAACGCTGTAAACAGTAGACCAAACAACAACCATATGGATTCGGAACATGAAAACAAAGGATTAAAGACAGAAAATGATGCAGACAAGATTGAAGCGGAACAATCTCAAGATAATGATAATACAGATACCTACATAGATAAAGACGAACAAAAAAATAGAACAGTTGGGGAAACAAAAAAAATAGTTGTTCCCAGCGGGACTTTTTGTACGGGAATAGCAAAAATATTAAAAGATAATAAATTGATAGAAGATGAAAACAATTTTATTCAAGCTGCCGAAAATTTGAAACTTTCAGGTAGATTAAAATCAGGTTCTTTTGAAATTCCTATCGATGCTACGGCAGAAGATATGGTTAAAATTATTGCAGGACAAAAAACGATAGTTGAACAATAGTCTAACTATAATTATCTCTACTATCGCTAATATACTGATTCAGTTTTTTTAAGTTATTGGCCCACAAATATATAATATAAGGAACAAAAATGGTCATCAAAATTGGAACCTGTGCCATCAAAATAAAATTAAACAAACCATGTAAAATCGCGGGTATAATCAATGACATTCTGTAATAATAACCCCTTAACTCCGGTTCCTCCGTATACTTGCTTAATGATAAATAATATCCCATTGTAATACCAAACAACATATGCCCCGGCACAGATAAAAGCCCTCTCATAATTCCTACATAATAGTTCCCGGTATATCGGAATACAACATATACAATGTTCTCTACAGTAGCAAATCCTAGTGCCGAAAATACAGAGTATATTATGCCATCCAGCTTTTCGTTAAAATTTATGTTATTATAAACACCGTGAATAACCACAAATCTTTTAAAAAATTCCTCCGTTAACCCCGCGACAACAAACGCTGTATATCCTACTGATAATAAACCCGAAAAAACGTTAATAGCCAACAGGGTCTTTTGAACAAGTATTACAGGTATTACGGACAATGCCCCCATCAAAAATATACGCAACAAAAGATGCCACGGCTCTTTGTCACGTCTGTCCGTCAAATATATCCCTATGGTCAGAGCTATAGTAGGCGTGATTGAAATTATTATAAGCCTTGTAAGCATAAATCTCTCCTTCCTCTACTGTTTCCCCTAAATAGCATTGAGCAAATAATCTATTTCCACCAGCATTTTATTCTTTTCAGCTTCTGTTGCCGTTGGCACTACATACAAATTTTTATATAACATGGAACCAACACCACAAGCCCCAAATATCCCCTCCATCATTGTCTTCTCTATAGCAACAGCCATTCCCGATTCTATCATGCTTTCCTCGCTGGAACTGGTTGTGGTAAAAACCATTACGGTTTTATCCGATAATAATCCGTTTATAGTCCCGTCCTCCTGAGGAGCGTATGCAAATCCGGGACTGAACACCCTGTCAATCCACCCCTTAACCATAGCTGGTTGCCCAGCCCACCATATGGGATAGATAAGGATAATATTTTTGGCCCATTTAATATCATTATGTTCTATTGCTATATCGCCGGCAACAGAAGAATTTTCCATCTTTTTTAAATCATCTAAAGTCAAAACAGGATTAAAATTTAACTGATATAGATTTTTGGAAATAATCTGGTATCTTTTATCCGTAAGTTTATTTTGTATAGTTTTTAATATAGCCCCATTGAAACTGTCCGGGCTTGGGTGTCCAAAAATGATCAACGTGTTTGTATTTTTCATGATTACCTCCTGATACTATCTCAAATTTTAAAATTTCTATTTTATTATTCGACTTAGTATTATTCTTTTTATCAAAAATTAACCCCGAAATATAAAAATCGTCCGCACTGTCGTATAGACGATTTTTGTTTTCAACCTTTTTTCATAGATACCTTTGAGCAAAACCCCATGAATATATCTTTTATTAGATATTCACAGATCATTTATTTATATATTCAGCCCAAGGAAATGATCTCTTTTATTTGAATTATCGTAATTATTATAAATAAAATACCTGTAAAAATTAGCGGTATGAATTCAAATTTTCTGACATCGGTTTTTTCATACCTGTAATGTGTCCCCAGATTTAAATCCTTTTGATCTTTTTTAATGATTTTGATGAGCCGATATGCGATCGATAAAGTTACCACGGAAATAATTCCAAACAACACGGTAGTAGTAAGCATAGCAAGCGGAGTCGGCACATCAATAATAGTTTCATTGACTGCATCCATATCCGGGAGCAAGTCCATGGCTAAGTTTAATATAAACCCAAGCGTGACTGCAAAACCGTTATTTACCATATGGCCAATCATCCCGGCAAAAATAGAACCGGTTTCTAGGACCAGATATCCAAAAACCAATCCCAATATTATGGGACCCGCTAAATTATATATATTGAAATGAAAAAATCCAAACAAAATTGCTGAAAAAATAATGGCCTTTCTTTTGCCCATCCTCTCATATCCGGACAAGATAAATCCTCTAAAAAATATTTCCTCGCAGATTCCTGCAGATATGGAGATTATAAACAAGAGTACTATATATTCGTTTTTGTTCGTGGCCATTGGTAATTGTGGTATATTTAAGTTTCCTAAAAAACTTATGACCGTCATTAACAACGTATTCCCGAAAATTGCCGCCGGATATATTAAAAGAGTAATACAGACTATTAAAAAACTATGTTTAAGACTTATCTTATTCAATTTAAGGGTTTCTTTAATGCTCAGTTTTTTTACTGCAATATATATTATTGGAGGTAAAAGTATGATTATATATTGAGTGATTATCAATCCACTTTGAAAATTTCTAATTTGAAAGTATGCTCCTATAGTCCAAAACAGTATAGCACCTATAAGATATAACATATTTGCATCGAATACTTTCAATTGTTTTTGGTCCGGCATAACACTTTGCACTCCTTATCTATCCTTGTCCGTTACGGCAAACACATATGGAATATTACGATAATGGTCGCCATAATTTAACCCATAACCAACAACAAATTTGTTTGGAATAGTAAATCCAATATAATCCGGTATAAAATTTAACTGTCTACGTTCAGGCTTGTCTAACAATACACAGCTTTTTATACCGGACGGGTTTTTCGTTTTTAGGTGCTCCATTACATATTCCATTGTTAGACCCGAATCCGATATGTCATCTACTATTAATACATGATAACCTATTAAATCTTCATCTTCAATATCATTAACTATTTCTACTGTGCCGGAAGTCTGTACTCCATACCCGTAACTAGATGTTGTGATAAAATCTATTTTAATCGGAACATCTATTTTCCTGACCAAATCCGCAGTAAATACGAAGCTACCTCTAAGTAATGATACTATATACAAGTTTTTATCTCTATAATCATAAGAAATCTGTTTGCCTAATTCCTCAACCCTATTTAAAATTTCTTCTTCTGAAAAAAGTACCTCCCACACTTTTTTATCTATATCCATTTTGGTTCCCTCCCCGATAGAAATATATTGTAATATTAATATATTATTGCAAATAAGTAGCCCTGTCAAATAAAAAAAGCAGCATAGCTGCTTTTACCGGGAAATCCATATTCCTCAACTTTTGACCTTCTCCATTTTTGAAATTGAAACCTCATAAGCTACTTTGTTTTCTACATTCCCGTCGGAATATCTTTTTTGATACTGTCTGCTTTGAATCCTTCCCCAAATCCGAATCTTATCTCCAACATTTAAATTAGAAGAAAATCTGGCATTTCTTCCCCAGGCAATGGTCGGAATATAATCTGATTTATTATAAAGCCTATTTACCGCAATCAGTAAATCCGTAATTTCTCTGCCAAATGGGGTTTCCCTATATACAGGGGGCTTACATATATAGCCCTCCAAAAAAATCTTATTTGGATTTTTAAATTCCTCCTCATTTTCAAAAAAAGTAATATGTTTAGCAAATATCGTCAGAACCAATCTGTTACTGTTATCAATAAATTTATTATAAGACCTTAGCTGTCCCTCTACCTTTACCGTGTCACCATCCTTTAGTCCCTCCCCTATCAGAAGTCTGTCCGATACTGTCAAAGGCAACCGATCTACGGCTTCGCTTAATCTAGGTATCTCCATATTATATATATAGAATCCTTCACCATAAATTTCGTGGCTGAATTTTCTATCCCCCACAATTTTTCCTATTATGGTCACAATATTTGTATTAATAAGATGGTCCGATGACATCTTATCTCACTCCCCCTTCTATTCTTATGTTTATAACGTTTTGAAATTAATATATAAACATGTTTATTCAAGGCAGGACTGAATTATGTTTTGTTTAGTAAAAAGTTACTTATTGCCTCCTGTGCCCTGTATCAAACGCAAGTTCTATCTGATAGCCGACGCGATGCCGCCTATTGGGATGTCCAACAACAGACAAGCTGTGATTGCTGATAACGCATTATAAACATCATGATCTTTTAACAGGTTCGACACAATGGGGTATTCGAATGGTTCTATCCCCACGCCGGATAATGTTGTTATGCCCCTTTGTAAACAATAATTAAAGGAGGTTATAAAGCCTGCATCAATGCTGGAAGCATTGATTGTGGACTTTGAACCCAGTCCATAGGTGATAACCAGTATGTTGCTACTATCCCTTAACATATCTAAGGCATATTTATCATCATAATTAATCAAGGCAACCTTGCCGGCACGTAAATTGTCGAACAACCTCTTTTTAGATTTTACATAACCGTCAACCGTTTCGTTGGGGCTGAGATGTTCCTCCTTGATATTTGTATAAATTGCAATATCAAATTCAATCCCGTGGATCCTTTCATATTTTAACCCAAATGAGGATACCTCCATGATCACTATCTTTATGTTCTCTTCCGCCATCTTATTCAAATAATAATAAATATCCTCCGTAGCCAAAGTTGGAAGTCTAAGCGGATATTCCTTTTCCTTAATTTTAACGTTCAGACTTCCTATCACCCCACTTTTTATTCCATAATTATTGATAATATGATAAATCAAATCAACTATCCCTGTTTTCCCGTTTGTCCCTGTGACTCCAATTATAAAAAACTTATCTGAAGGATAATCGTAAAATTTATTACATAATTCCGCGAGTATCTTTTTTGTGTTTCCAACCTTTTTTATTATACAATTTTTTTTATGTACGTCTCTTTCGGTATAGACAACAACCGCCCCTTTACGTATAGCCAAATCAATAAAATTGTTACCGTCATGGTTTCCCTCTGTTATAGCCACAAAAACATAATTTTCCTTAACCCGCCTAAAGTTCGAAGTTATTCCTTTTATCTCTATGCCATCGATTAGCATCAGTGTGTCTCCTTCCGGTTCTGTAACAGGCTGAAATTAATTTATATTATGTTTTGTATTTCAGAATGCAATTATTCAAATAAAAAAACCCCTCGCTATGCGAAAGGTCACTTGGATTTTTGTCTGCCTGTATGATCAATAAAATAATTTTCTTTATAGATGAGATCTGATACAGGTACAATTTTATAGCCTTGTTCCTGCAATTTTTCGAGTATCAGGGGCAAAAATTCGCTCACATACTTGGCATTATTGTGAAATAATATTATAGATCCTCTTTTTACATTTCTGGTGATACGGTCTACTACCGGTTGGACCCCCATCTCTTTCCAATCCAAGGAATCCAGATCCCACTGAATAGTGCTATAACCCAACTCCTCCGCTGTTTCAATCAACAAATTGTTATAATCACCAAAGGGCGGCCTAAAAACCACGGGGTCCTTGCCGGTTATTGCTGCAATTTTATCCCCTGTAGTCTTAAGTTCATGTGTTATCTCCTCCTTAGTCAGTCTTGACATATGTGGGTGCGTAGTCGAATGGTTTCCTATTTCATGTCCCCTTTCATGAATCTTTTTTGCCATGTCAGGATATTTATCTATCCAAAACGCTACCAGAAAAAATGTAGTCTTTATTTTGTGCTCATCTAATATATCCAGTATGTCGTCGGTAAATTCGTCACCCCA
>CAZVFS010000032.1:0-13587 GCA_964626575.1 uncultured Alkaliphilus sp.
AAGTAACTTTATAAAAGGATATTTTTCTGAATTTCCTGATTTCAGATAAGAAAAGTTCTTACCAACTGTGGCTGAAGTATCAAAAGTAATTGAACCTTCCGGTTTACCCTGTGTTACCCTGACCCAAAAAGCATGATTTGATGGAATAAGGTAGGGGGGATCGTTTAAGCCCACTCCTATACCTGAATTACCGTTATATGTTGCATATACGCCGCTTTCATTATTATAAATCCAGAACATATTGTCAACATTGCTTTTTACTAATGATTCCGATTCCCAATTCACCGCAGCAGTATATGGATTTCCAATGAAGTTCCAGCCCAATCCTGCCGGTGTCCGAGTAAGATCAACTTTAACAGTACCGGTATTTAATTCGCCGGAAAATTCTATGGGCTTAGGATTTCGTAAAACCATGCCGACTCCCGGCACAAACTCTTCATCTGTCAGTTGTGTATATTGGTTTGTTGGGTTATTGTAAATATATGTAGTACCTTCTATTCCGGAATTTGCCCTTGTAGCCAAAGGACCCCACACAGGTGAAGAAAGAGCATAATTATATTGCGGACTTGTGATGCTTTGTTCAATCTTTATATTTGCAGGTTCAATATTAAGATTTCCACCTTTTATTAGATACGAGGCATTTTCATCAGCTGATGACTCTAATGTAAAAATACCACTTATGTCTAAGATGCCTGAACTTTGAACTAAAACGGCACCGGGCTCAAGGGTAATATTATTAATGTTAACTTCGCTGTTTATTTCAGGATAGTTAGGCTTATTGGAACCGATATGTATATCCGTTCCATTTTCCGGTATGCCAAGACTCCAATTTTCATCATCATTCCAATCGCTTGATTCATTTCCAAGCCAATCATTAAAAATTGTTTGGCTGGAATCTATCTCAACCTTTACTTTATAAAGCTTCTTTGTTTTGTTTTCTGCTGTAACAGTATAAACAACCTCAGAGCTGAAATCTTGTGCTTCACCTGAAGCCGGGTCAATTGTTGCATTTATTGAAACAGTAATTTCCGGTTTTAAACTGCTAAGATCTACCCCTTGAGGCATTACTACTAAAATTTCACCTTCCTCATCGTCAATTGTAGAGCCGAGCTGATAGGGAATCTCAAAAGTCTGGATATCTTTTTCATCACTTCCTTCTGTTGATACATATACTGTGTAGGTCCGTTGTGAGTGGTTTTCTCCGGTAACTGTATATTCTACGGGCCATGAAAAGTCCTGACTTACGCCTGATGGCGGGGAAACAGTAGAAGTATTAGCTGTTAACCCTATAACAGGCTGCAAAGAACTTAGATCACTGTCTTCAGGCATGGTTATATGAATAGTGGGCTCCTGACTTTCAGTTATTGTGTTGTTTTCTTCACCGACTATCGTGAAAGAGCTTATCATGGGAGCAGGGGGAAGGTATAAATTTGAATTGTAAAAATTCGACCAGAGCATATTCCACTTATCTTTATCCACCTCCATGTCTGTTGCTCCTGAGCCATGATTAAAATGGTAGGATTGTACCCTTTTGTTCATATAAACTTTTTCTTCTACAACAGTACCATCTAAAAGGGTAAAGTTTAAAGGAAGATACATTTCATAAACATCTCTGTCATAATACGGCGTGTTTTGAATCTGTGCAATAGTTACTCCATTCATACCGGTATTAGAATCATAAGCAAAATTGTAACTAATTTCAGGAAATGAAGTGTCATAAATCCATTGATCAAAAAATACCTCAAGGTCTAAACCCGAGAGAGTTTCAACATATTCTTTAAAAGTTTCGGTGTCAACATATTTGTATTTGAATTCTTCAGCTTGTGCATAGGATTTAATAATATCAAAAAACAATGCGTCACCCAAATGATAACGTAATGTATGTAAAACCCAAGCCCCCTTATGGTAAAAAAATTCTTGAAATACATTTGCCGGATTACTGTCATCTTCTAAATAAAGTGTTTGGTAATAAATTCGCCAGTTCTTGAGCGTTTCATTCATATAGTCGTGATATTCTTCTTTTGTATAACGGTATTCTTCATATAAAGCTTCTGCGTAGGTGGCAAAGCCTTCATTTAGCCATACATGCTTCCACGGACGGTTTGTGATGGAGTTTCCAAACCACATATGTGAAAGCTCGTGGATTACTAACCATTCAATGCTGGGTCCAACATAAGTCATAATTGAGTTTGTCTGTTTTTCGATATAGGTTAAGTTGCCTGCAATTTGTGTCATACCATATTTTTCATCCTTAAAGGGATAGTCTCCGAAATAATGTATGAAAGCATCAAAAACATCAGGGACAATGCTAAAGGTGTTTTGCGCTGTAATATAATCTTGAGGAAATACATAGTGAATCAAAGGAAAATTGTGTCCGTTTTCTTCATTATAATAATCTTCTTCTTCAATGATTTCATAGTTTGATATTGAAACATTAATATAATATGGCACTATGGGATAATTGTGCTTCCAGCGCCAAGTCCTTTTTCCATTTTCAGTAAAGTCATCATCTAAAAGTCCATTAGAAACACCCATAAGAGGATGGCCGTCATATTCTATTTCAGGTACGGTAATATCAACTTTTATACTGTCTGCTTTATCATAAGGACCGTCTTTGCATGGAAACCAGTAATATGCTAAAAAAGGAGTGCTCATAGCAGTTATTGCAGGGATATTTCCCGAATGTTCTCTGAAACGAAAGCCCTTATAGCCGGTTGTGCTTTCAGGTTCAGGTTTACCTTGATATAAAATCCTTAGTTTCACTGTATCACCTTCTGAGTAGCTGTTGTTTAATGTAAGTTTTATGGCATGGGGACTCGTACGATCAACCTCTACATCACTCCCTTCTCCTTCTTCCTCTTCTAACTCAACAACGGATTCTACCGTCATTGATTCATGTAGATTTAATGTAATTTCTTCCAGATCATCAATTAGAGAGCAAAGAACTATATAAGTGTTTCCTGAAATACGTTCTTGATCAGGGTTCACATCTAATGCGATATGATAAAAAATGATATCAATATTTTTGTCAGTTTCTAAGACATCCATTGCCGATTTAAGCAAAGAATATGATTGAGCCCTATCATTATAGTATTGTTGTCGGATATCCTGACTGTCAACCGGCTCATGAAAAAAATCCTTTTCGCTTTTCACTGTCCGGGCATTTGCCTGAAAACTACTTATCAAAAGGCAAAAGATTGCTGTTGGCAAAAATAAAAATCTCACAAATATCGTCCTCCAAAAAAATAAAAATAATGTTTCTGCAAATTTCCCTTAATTTAAGGCAGTATTTGGAGTTTTGCATCCTGATTTTTATTGATGACAGTTATTTAAGGATGATTATGTCTTTATTTATGACGAACGTTATATCATTCAAAATAAGTAGGAATTGAATTGTTGGAAAAATAGTTAATAAGTTAATTAGCAAATTAGTTGATTAGAAGATTAGCAAATTAGTTGATTAGAAGATTAGATAAATAGAAAATGGAAAAAACATAAACAACCCATAGGCTTGAATCATGCAAATAACTCCTCCCCTGCAAAGGGGAGGTGGCCGGAGGCCGGAGGGGTTTTTGAACGATTACAATGAATTCGTTGATTAGTGGATGTGATAATTAGTGGATTAGGAAATTGAAAATGTTTAGGACTACGTCGTTTAGGACTTCGTCGTTTAGGAGGGTTTAGGAGTTGGTTAGCAGATTAGGAGATGAAGGAATGAAGGAATGAAATGTACTCAAAGCATCCTGCTTTGAGAAAAGACATTTCCAGCATGCTCGGCGACCACGTCTTCGTAATTGATAATTCGTCTTGATTTTTGCGGGCTTTGCGTGAACCATTCTTTGCGGTCTTTGTGTACCAATCTTTGCGTTCTTTGCGTGGAAATTATTCGTGTAATTAATAAATTCGTGTTAATCTGCGTGAATTCGTTGATTAGTTAATTAGCGGATTAATAGGCTGAAAGCCTTATATATTATAGCTTCCGCCATACCTGTCCCGCTGCAAGCGGGAGGCAAGCCTCGGCGGGACAGGTTACGGCCTTCGGCAAGCCTTGGCGGAACAGGTAGGCGTTCAGTCATCAGTAAACAATGAAAAACTCTCCTCCTTTTTTCAAGGAGGAGCACGCCAAGCTCAATTTGAAATTATGTTTTTGGATAAAGAAAATGCTTGGCGGAGGTGGTTAATATATTAATTAGAAAAAGTAAAATAGGCTGAAAGTGTTTGTTTGCATCTACTAACTGAGGGGTTTAATAGACTTATCTCTTCGTTCAAAATTATTTTCTATCTTTTGCAACAAACTTTCCGAATGTTTCCATATCTAATTGATTCTCTCTCTCCCTCCGGTTAGTTAATTTCTTCTGCCTATGAAGGCTTTACCTCCCGCTCTCGGTAAGCCTCGGCGGAACCTGTCCTGACGCAATCTGTCCTGCTTTAGCGGGAGTCGGGAACCTGTCCCGTTGAAAACGGGATTTCGCTGCGCTCAAAAACTCCTCAGTCCTTCGGACAGCTCCCCTTAAAAAGTGGAGCAGTTATTGGCATAATTGAGGTCTTTTTCCCAAAGCAGGATGCTTCGGCTCACATTAAAAAAGGAGAAGCCCGTGCGGCTTGAGCACAAAATAAAAAGAAATTTAGCACAAACTCATTTTAACTCTTACTCCTTTATTACCAATACTTTTTTAATTGTTTCTTGTCCATCAAGAAATTTTATTTTCAGTAAAAAGAGGCCATAACCATAGTCAGAAATTTTTATAGGATAATTTGAGGTATTTACATTCATTATTTTCCCCATTGATTTTCCGTTGACACTAAAAATTTCTATGCTTTTTATTGTAGTGCTGCTGCTTATTTTAACAATATCAGTAGTGGGATTAGGATAAACCTGAATTTGTATTTCTTTTTCTTTGCTTAAATATACAAATTCTCCTTGCTCTACAATTACTATGTATTCTTGCATAGCAATACCATCCTCGGCTGTAACTGTATAACTAACAGGAGAAGAAAAATCTTGCTCGATACCACTTGCCGGTACTACAGTTGCATTGTCCGATAATTCAATTTCAGGGATCAGCTTTGTCAGATCTGCACCATAAGACGCTAATACATAGATTGTTCCTTCGTTGTGGTTGATCTCAGTATCTCCAGTCTGTCCTTCAATAGAAAACTTTGTTATAAGGGCTTCGGTATTGGCAGCATGGCTTACTTTAACAGAATACTCCTTAACAGTAACCCCGTCTTCAGCTGTTACGGTATAAGTAACAGAAGATGTAAAATTCTGCTCCACGCCACTTGCCGGAACTACAGTTGCATTTTCTGAAAGTTCAATAGTAGGAGTGAGACTTGTCAGATTAGTGCCATAAGGCATTAAAATAGCAATTGTTCCTTCGTTGTCATCAATTTCCGTTTCTCCGACTTGTCCGTTTATATAAAATCCTGTAATAAGGGCTTCGGTATTGGCAGCATGGCTTACTTTAACAGAATACTCCTTAACAGTAACCCCGTCTTCAGCTGTTACGGTATAAGTAACAGAAGATGTAAAATTCTGCTCCACGCCACTTGCCGGAACTACAGTTGCATTTTCTGAAAGTTCAATAGTAGGAGTGAGACTTGTCAGATTAGTGCCATAAGGCATTAAAATAGCAATTGTTCCTTCGTTGTCATCAATTTCCGTTTCTCCGACTTGTCCGTTTATATAAAATCCTGTAATAAGGGCTTCGGTATTGGCAGTATTGTTGACTGCGACAGAATATTCCTTCTTTGTCACCTCGTCCTCAGCGGTCACGGTATATGTGACTGGCAGTGTAAAATTCTGCATTACAGCACTTGCCGGAACTACAGTTGCATTTTCTGAAAGTTCAATAGTAGGTGTGAGGCTTGTCAGAATACTACCAAAAGGCATTAAAATAGTAATGCTTCCTTCGTTGTCATTAATTACTGTTTCTCCGACCTGTCCTTCAATAGAAAACTCTGTAATAAGGGCTTCGTTATTTGGAGCATGTGTAACTGTGACAGAATACTCTTTAAAAGTAATACCATCTTCAGCAGTTACGGTATAAGTAACAGAAGATGTAAAATTCTGCTCAACATTGCTTTCCGGAACCACCGTTGCATTAGCCGACAGCTCAATAGTAGGAGCAAGGCTTGTCAGTACAGTTCCATAAGGCATTAAAATAGTAATGCTTCCTTCATTGTGATTAATTTCTGTTTCTCCGACTTGTCCTTCAATAGAAAATCCTGTAATTAAAGCTTCGGTATTATCCGCATAACTTACTGTGACTGTATATTCCTTAGATGTTACCCCGTCCTCTGCAGTTACGGTATAAGTAACAGGGGAAGAAAAATCCTGTTCAACATCACTTGCCGGCACAACCGTAGCATTATCCGATAGCTCAATAGTTGGAGTTAGGCTTGTCAGCACAGTTCCATAAGGCATTAAAATAGTTATGCTTCCATCGTTGTGATTAATCTCTGTTTCCTCGACTTGTCCGTCTATATGAAATGCTGTAATAAGGGCTTCGGTATTTGCAGCATGAGTTACTGCGACAGTATATCCCTTAACCCTAACCCCGTCCTCTGCAGTTACGGTATAAGTAACAGGGGAAGAAAAATCCTGTTCAACATCACTTGCCGGCACAACCGTAGCATTATCCGATAGCTCAATAGTTGGAGTTAGGCTTGTCAGCACAGTTCCATAAGGCATTAAAATAGTTATGCTTCCATCGTTGTGATTAATCTCTGTTTCCTCGACTTGTCCGTCTATATGAAATGCTGTAATAAGGGCTTCGGTATTGGCAGCATGTGTTACTGTGACAGTATATTCCTTAGTTGTAAGCCCGTCCTCAGCGGTCACGGTATAAACAACTTCTTGAGAAAAATCCTGTTCCACGCCACTTGCCGGCAGAACCGTAGCATTATCTGAAAGTTCAATAGTAGGCGCAAGGCTTGTCAGGATAGTGCCATAGGGCATTAGAATGGTAATGCTTCCTTCATTGTCATCAATTACTGTTTCTCCGACCTGTCCTTCAATAGAAAACTCTGTAATAAGGGCTTCGTTATTTGGAGCATGTGTAACTGTGACAGAATACTCTTTAAAAGTAATACCATCTTCAGCAGTTACGGTATAAGTAACAGAAGATGTAAAATTCTGCTCAACATTGCTTTCCGGAACCACAGTTGCATTATCCGACAACTCAATAGTTGGAGTTAGGCTTGTCAGATCAGTTCCATAAGGCATTAAAATAGTAATGCTTCCTTCGTTGTCATCAATTACTGTTTCTCCGACCTGTCCTTCAATATAAAATGCTGTAATAAAAGCTTCGGTATTTGCTGCGTGAGTTACTGTGACAGAATATTCCTTCGTTGTAAGCCCATCCTCCGCTGTTACTGTATAAACAACTAAGTCAGAAAAGTCCTGCTCCACGCCACCTGCCGGAATTACGGTAGCATTATCCGACAGCTCAATAGTTGGAGTTAGGCTTGTCAGCACAGTTCCATAAGGCATTAAAACAGCAATTGTTCCATTGTTGTGATTAATCTCTGTATCTCCAACCTGGCCGTCTATATGAAATGCTGTAATAAAAGCTTCGGTATTGGCAGCGTGTGTTACTGTGACAGAATATTCCTTAACCCTAACCCCGTCCTCAGCTGTCACAGTGTAAGTAACAGAAGATGTAAAATTCTGTTCCACGCCACTTGCAGGTTGCACAGTAGCATAAGCCGAAAGTTCAATAGTAGGAGCAATGCTTGTCAGCACGGTACCAAAGGGCATTACAACAGCAATTGTTCCTTCGTCATCATCAATAACTGTATCCCCAACCTGGCCGTCTATATAAAATGATTTAATTAAAGCTTCGGTATTTTGAGCATGAGTTACTGCGACAGAATATTCCTTAACCCTAACCCCGTCCTCGGCTGTCACGGTATAAACAACTTCCTCAGAAAAATCCTGCACTACACCACTTGCAGGTTGCACAGTAGCATTAGCCGACAGCTCAATAGTAGGAGCAAGACCTGTCAGCACAGTGCTATAGGGCATTAAAATGGTTATGCTTCCTTCATTATCATTAATTACTGTTTCCCCGACTTGTCCATCTATATTAAATCCTGTAATAAGAGCTTCGGTATTGGCAGCGTGGTTTACTGTGATAGTATATTCCTTCGTTGTATGCCCATCCTCAGCAGTAACGGTGTAAATAACAGGCAATGTAAAGTTCTGTTCCACGCCACTTGCAGGTTGCACAGTAGCATAAGCCGACAGCTCAATAGTAGGAGCAATGCTTGTCAGCACAGTACCATAAGGCATTAAAACAGCAATTGTTCCATCATCATCATTAATCTCTGTATCCCCGACTTGTCCGTCAATATAAAATGCAGTTATAAAAGCTTCGGTGTTTGGGGCATGGCTTACTGTAACTGAATACTCCTTAGTTGAAATGCCATCCTCAGCTGTTACAGTGTAAGAAACAGGAGAAGAAAAATTCTGCTCCACGCCACCTGCCGGAATTACGGAAGCATAATCTGAAAGTTCAATAGTTGGAGTTAGGCTTGTCAGCACAGTTCCATAAGGCATTAAAATAGTAATGCTTCCTTCATCATCATCAATTTCTGTATCCCCAACCTGTCCTGCAATGGAAAACTTGGTAATTAAAGCTTCAGTATTTGCAGCGTGGCTTACTGTAACAGAATATTCCTTCGTTGTTAGCCCGTCCTCCGCTGTTACAGTATAAACAACTTCCTCAGAAAAGTCTTGCTCAACAGCACTTGCCGGAATCACTGTAGCATTAGCCGAAAGCTCAATAGTAGGAGCAATGCTTGTCAGCACAGTACCATAGGGCATTAAAACAGCAATTGTTCCATTGTTGTGATTAATCTCTGTATCTCCAACCTGGCCGTCTATATGAAATGCTGTAATAAAAGCTTCGGTATTTGCAGCGCGAGTTACTGTGATAGAATATTCCTTAGTTGAAATACCATTCTCTGCAGTCACAGTGTAAGTAACAGTAGAAGTAAAGTTCTGCTCCACACCTGATTTTGGTTCTACCGTTGCATTATCTGACAGCTCAATAGTTGGCGTGAGACTTGTCAGATCGGTGGCATAAGGCATTAAAACAGCAATTGTTCCATCATTGTGATTAATCTCTGTTTCTCCGACTTGACCATCTATATAAAATCCTGTAATAAGAGCTTTGGTATTAGCAGCATTAGTTACTGCGACAGTATATTCCTTAGTTGTATGCCCGTCCTCAGCGGTCACGGTATAAGTAACAGTAGAAGTAAAATTCAGTTCAACATCACTTGCCGGCACAACCGTAGCATTATCTGAAAGTTCAATAATAGGAGTTAGGCTTGTCAGCACAGTGCCATAAGGCATTAAAATAGTAATGCTTCCATCGTTGTCATTAATTACTGTTTCCCCAACCTGTCCTGCAATGGAAAACTTGGTAATTAAAGCTTCGGTATTTGCAGCATGAGTTACTGCGACAGTATATCCCTTAACCCTAACCCCGTCCTCAGCTGTCACGGTATAAGTAACAGTAGATGTAAAATCTTGCTCAACATTGCTTTCCGGAACCACAGTTGCATTTTCTGAAAGTTCAATAGTAGGAGCAATGCTTGTCAGGATAGTGCCATAGGGCATTAGAATGGTAATGCTTCCTTCGTTGTCATCAATAACTGTCTCCCCGACTTGTCCATCTATATAAAATCCTGTAATAAGGGCTTCGGTATTGGCAGCGTGAGTTACTGTGATAGAATATTCCTTAGTTGAAATACCATCTTCAGCGGTTACAGTGTAAACAACAGGGGAAGAAAAATCCTGCTGCACGCCACTTGTCGGCACTACGGTAGCATTATCCGATAGTACAATAGTAGGAGTTATCTTTGTAAGATCTACACCATAAGGCACAAAGACGTAGATTGTTCCTTCGTTGTGATTAATTTCTGTTTCTCCGATTTGTCCATCAATAATAAAAGAAAGGATTTTATTTTCAAAAACAGGAACGGGTGGAAGATCAAGTTCATAGTTTCGATCAGTTCTGTTCCAAATCGACCATAGATCGGGATCAATAATAATATTTTCAACTTCCTTTTCTATATCAAAATAAAAAGATTGAATTTTTTCATTATTAAATATTCTTTCAGTTGTATAGCTTTCATCTTCAAAAATGAGTTTAACATCAAGATACATTTCATATACATCTTTTTCGTTATGCTCGTTCCCGTGTGCCTGAGAAATTGTAAGACCGAATTTTCCTATACTTTCATCAGATATAAAATTATATTCATAATCAGGAAAAGACATACCATACACCCATTGATCAAAGAAGATTGTGAGGTCAAGTCCGGTTATATCTTCAGCAAACATTCTGAATTGATCAGTTGTAATGTAGCCATATTTAAACTCTGGGTTTTGTGCGTAGGATTTAATTAAATTAAAAAACACTGTATCATCACCTATATAGCCCCTAAGCATGTGTAATATCCAGGCTCCTTTATGATAATAAAAATCCTCAAAAAGAGTGAGATAGTCAGAATCATCTTCCCTATACAAGGATTTTTTCCAATTGTATCTTTCTTTCAAACTCTGCATGTGCTTATGATATTCTTCGATACCCTCAGTTTCTTCATAATAAAGAGCTTCAGCATAGGTTGCAAATCCCTCATTCAGCCAAATATGCTGCCAGGTTTGATTGGTAATGGAATTTCCAAACCACATATGTGAAAGTTCATGAATCATTGTTTTATACCAGCCACTACTCCATCCACCTATCAAAGAATTTGTCTGTTTTTCTATTGCCCACACAAAAGGAATTTGAGTCATGCTATAGGCCTCATCCTTAAACGGATATTCACCAAAATATTGGTTGTAAATATCAAATATTTCATGAAATGAATCAGCCACTTGCTGTGCCTGAGAAAAGTCTTGGGGAAAAGTATGATAATAAAGCGGGAAATTTTGGCCGTAATTGTTATAACTGCTTTCGATAGTTTCGTAATTTGATACAGCCACTAAGATATAGTAGGGAGCAATAGGGTGATTATGTTGCCAAGTGAATATGCGCTTTCCATTACCGTTTGTCTCATAAATTAAAAGACCATTGGATACAGCTTTTAATTGATGCCCGCCGTAACTGACATCCGGAATAGATATTTTTACTTGCACTCCTTCATCAGCTTTGTCGGTCGGGCCATCCTTACAAGGAAACCAGAGATGGGAAAGATATGGAGTACTAAGATTTACTATTAAAGGGACATCATCGCCCTGAGTCATAAATAGAAAACCTTTTTCAAATTCTCCAACAGGCACAGTTTCAGGATTGCCGTTATAAAATATTTTAACACTTGTTTCTTCATCCCTTTGATAAGCTTTATCAAGGTTTATCTCTAAGATATGATTTGTATGGCTCCAGTTAACTGCTGCTCCATCCATAGTAACTGCAGTAACGCTCAAGGAATTTCTTAGGTTTAATTTTATCTTATCAAGATCATTGCTAAGCGCTTTGAATTCAACAACTACACTTCCATCAATAATTTCGTTGCTTATATCAATGTCAATATCAATATTATAATACCTGACATCTATATTAAAATCAGTTTCAAGATCTTCGGCGGCAGGTGAATTATTTGATTCGGATAAAAAATTTATATCATTTTTTATTGATGATCCATTATTTATATTCTGAGTATAGAGGCTTGACGTGCCGATGAATAAAAAAAGGATAATCGTTTTTTTGATAATATTTTTTATAGCGATCATACTTAGTGTTTTAAATATACAGCCTGATAATCAGGCTGTATATAAGACTTTGAAACTGTACTTTCTTACTTAATAACGATAATTATTCTCAATTGTTTATCAATACCTTTTTTATTATTGATAAATTATTGTCAGTTATTATTCTTAAAATCACAATCCCATTGCCAAACTCTGTTAGATCAATTTTTGTGTTTTGTAAGTCTGTGGAATATAGCTTCTTAAGGAGTGAGCCATTAATGGAATAGATCTCTACACTTTTAACAGCTTGTTTACTATTAATAAAGATTTCTCCCTTTGAAGGATTTGGAGAAATTAGAATATTTTCAGGTTCCTGATAATCAAGACCAACAGTAAGCGCATCTCTAACTGTAACATAATATTCTTTTGTAGTAGAGTTGTCTTGGGCTGTAACAGTATAAAGAACCGGTGATGTAAAATCTTGTGCTACACCTGACTCCGGGTAAATAGTAGCATCTGCTGCTTCAAGTTCAATAAGAGGTGTTAATTCACTTAAGTCGGTTCTTAATGGCATTAAAATAAGAATAGTACCTTCTTTGTGGTTAAAAATTGTTTCGTCAATCTGGTTTTCAATAGTGAAAGAAGAAATCCTGAGTTCAAGATCAGTTATTGCTTCAACAGAAACGAGATAAATTTGTGTAGAACCGTCCTGTGCACTTACTGTATATTCAACAGGTCCTTCTGAAAAATCAATAGCAAATCCTGATTCCGGACTAACAGTAGCTTCTTCTGATACTTCAATTATCGGACTTAGATATAAAGCTGCGTCAGTAGGCATTTCAACTAAGATGGTAAATTCTTCGTTGTTAAAAATAGACATACCGACTTGCCCATCAATTGTAAAACTAAGGATTTGTTTTTCAGAGTTTAAGGCAGTTTCAATATTAACGGTATAAGTTTTTATACTTGCATCTTCAGCAGTTACAGTATAGGTAACTTCGCCTTGGGAAAAATCCATTTCAATATTTGATTCAGGAAAAACTCCTGCTTTATCAGAAATTTCTATTATTGGTGTTAAACTTGATAAGTCTGTGCCATAAGGCATTACTACCAAGACGCTGTTTTCCTCTTCATTAATGTCAGAACTAATTTGTCCCTCTATATCAAAGGAGATGATATTTTTTTCTCGATTTTTTATTTCCCGTATGATCCATTCATTAGGATCAATATCTACTTTTGTGACATTTTTTTCAAAATCGAATGAAAAAACTTGAGCTTGGGAGTCATTAAAGATTCTTTCAATTTTTGAAGTTCCATCATCAAAATGAAATTCTATTTCCATATCCATTTCAAAAATCTCCCTTGCACCCAATAATTCATTTTGTAATTGAAAAAGGGTGAGTTCTGTTGCATCATTTTCTTCATTAATGTTAAATTCACAGCTGTAAATGGGATATGCAACATCATAAACCCATTGATCAAAAAAGGTGTCAAGATTTTTTCCACTTATATCTTCACATAAACTTTTGAACTCTTCAGTGTTAGCGGTTTTGTAACGGAACTCTTCGCTTTGTGCGTAAGAGCTTATACAATCCAAAAAAACATTATCACCTAAAACTCCTCTTAACATATGGAGAAACCATGCTCCTTTTTGGTAATAATAGGGAATGAAAATATTATTGTAATCTGAATCATCCTCCAAATATAAAGTTTGTGAAGTGTTAAATCTTGAATTTAAATCTTTTATATAATTATAATATGCCTGATGGCTGTTTGTAATATTATAATACAATGCTACAGCATAAGTAGCAAAGCCTTCATTCAACCATATATGATTCCAGGTTTCATTTGTAATAGAATTGCCAAACCATGAATGTGAA
>CAZVFS010000033.1:0-13281 GCA_964626575.1 uncultured Alkaliphilus sp.
TTGCTATTCGTGAAGGCGGAAGGACAGTAGGAGCAGGGGTAGTAGTTTCTATTGTCGAATGATCAAAAAATAACCTAAAATAGCAGGGGGCTGGGCATGGCCTAGCTCCTATATTTTTTGATTGACATAAAATTAAAAATATGATAGATTTGAAAAGGTAACCAATTATGCAAAAATATAATTATATTATATATTGAGTGAAAATATTTGTCAGGTTAGCGGTAGTGGGAGGGTAGGATTATGCGGGTAAACATTATATTAGCATGTACAGAATGTAAACAGAGAAATTACAATACAACTAAAAACAAAAAGAACAATCCGGACCGTATGGAGATTAAAAAATATTGTAAATTTTGCAAAGCCCATACTGTTCATAAGGAAACGAAGTAGGGGACACTAGAACTTCTTTAAAAGGATGTGAGGTAGCAATGCCTGCTCAAACAAGTGCCAAAAAAGGTTCAAGCATAAAAAAATTCGGAAAGTTTCTAAAGGCTGTGCGTTCGGAGCTAAAAAAAGTAATATGGCCTAACCGTCGCGAACTAACTAACAATACTATTGTTGTGATTATTTCCGTGATACTGGTGATATTTGCATTATGGATACTTGACTCTATTTTTGGTCTTGCTTTAAATCTCATAGTGGGGTAATATAAAATGCTTAAAAGGAGGGGAGAGTATCCAATTAAAATGGATACTTCTAAACATGTCCAGAAAAGCAAAGTCTGAAAAGGCGGAGTGGTATGTTGTCCACACCTATTCAGGTCATGAAAATAAAGTAAAAATGAATATTGAGAAGATTGTCGAAAACAGGGGGATGCAGGACGTTATTTTAGAAGTTAAGGTACCCACGGAAGAAAAAATTGAATATAAAGACGGAAAGAAAAAAGTAAAAGAAGTCAAGCTATTTCCCGGATATGCGCTTGTCAAAATGCATATGACCGATGAATCCTGGTATTTGGTACGGAATACAAGGGGTGTTACAAGTTTTGTGGGGCCGAGTTCAAAACCAATACCGTTAACAGACAAAGAAATAGTGGCAATGGGGGTAGAAAAACCAAGGATAGAAGTTGGTGTTAAGGTTGGTGAAACTATAAAGGTTATTTCAGGACCCTTTGAAACTTTTATGGGTACTATCGAACATATCAACATAGAAAAACGAACCGTAAAGGTACTTATTTCAATGTTCGGAAGGGAAACACCGGTTGAATTGGAATTTGATCAAATTGAAAAAATTTAAATCAGGGAAAATTGAAATTAATATAGTGGGACTTTATATGATTGTAACTATCAAGGAGGTGTAACCAATATGGCTAAAAAGGTAATAGGCCAAATAAAATTACAAATCCCTGCGGGGAAGGCTACTCCTGCTCCACCGGTTGGGCCTGCACTAGGACAACACGGTGTGAATATAATGGGATTTTGCAAGGAATTTAATGCTAAAACTGCCGATCAAGCCGGTTTGATTATCCCGGTTATTATTTCGGTTTATCAAGATAGATCATTCAGCTTTATCACAAAAACCCCACCGGCTGCGGTACTGATAAAAAAAGCTGCCGGAATTGAAAGCGGTTCCGGTGAACCCGATAATATAAAGGTTGCAAAAATTTCCAAGGACAAGATCAGAGAAATTGCAGAACTGAAAATGCCGGATTTAAACGCCGCTACAATAGAAACCGCTATGAGTATGATTTCCGGTACGGCGAGAAGCATGGGTGTTGTAGTAGAGGATTAATTTATATTCAGTTTGAAACAGTGGGAGGTTTTTATTAATAATCGCTAATACCACAAAGGAGGGAATAAAATGGGTAAAAAAGGCAAGAAATACAGAGAGGCAGTAAAATTGGTAGATAAAGAACGTTTGTATGACCCGGCGGAGGCCATTGAGGTTTCAAAAAAAACGGCTACTGCCAATTTCGATGAAACTGTGGAAGTGCATGTAAGACTGGGTGTTGATTCAAGACATGCGGATCAACAGGTTAGAGGTGCGGTTGTATTGCCCCATGGAACGGGCAAAACCGTCAGAGTCCTTGTATTCGCAAAGGGTGAAAAAATAACCGAAGCTGAAAATGCGGGAGCAGATCATGTAGGCGGGGAAGAATTAGTGGCAAAAATTCAGGGTGAAAATTGGTTTGACTTTGATGTGGTGGTTGCAACCCCTGATATGATGAGTGTTGTGGGCAAGCTGGGAAGATTGCTTGGACCAAAAGGCCTGATGCCGAATCCTAAATCGGGAACAGTGACATTTGATTTGGAAAGGGCTATCAAAGAGATCAAAGCCGGTAAGGTCGAGTACAGATTGGATAAGGCCAATATTATACATGTGCCCATCGGCAAGGTTTCATTTGAAGAAGGTAAACTTATAGACAACTTCAGGACACTCTTGGATGCTGTTATAAAAGCAAAACCCGCAGCCAGTAAAGGTCAATACTTAAAAAGTGTTACAGTGGCGACGACAATGGGCCCCGGAGTTAAGATAAACCCTGCCAGGGTAATGGATTAACTTTCCCCATGACAATAAAATAAAAATTGTTTGCATGTATTGGATTTTACCGATAAAATTATTTATGTTATTAAATTTGAATATTTTGCCGTAGACAGTAGGGGCGGATGCTTAATTATCCTACCGAGGTTTTGAATAAATAAGGTCAAAGGTCTCGTTATGTCTGGTAAAGGCAAAGGGGCCTTATTTTATTTGCCCCGATTTATATGATTAATGGGACACGGCGGGGCCGGTTCCTTTTGTGTCGTGTCTTCCCAATGACACAAAGGGACTGTCCCCCTGTGCCCATCAAAAAGGAGGTGTTTTTCCTAGTGGCAAGTGCGATCGATGTTAAAAAAGAAATAGTAGCCGAGATTACCGATAAATTCCAAAGGTCTATAGCGACTGTTGTATTAGATTATAGGGGTTTAAAGGTGGGGGAAGTTACGGAGTTCAGAAGACAATGCAGAGAACAAAATCTTGAATATAAGGTTTATAAGAATACCTTGATGAAAATGGCTGCTAAAAACGCAGGTATGGAAGAACTTGTGGAGGAATTAGTGGGCCCCAATGCGATTTTATTCAGCTATGAAGATCCGGTGGCTGCAGCCAAGGTAGCCAGCGATTTTGCAAAAACCCATAAAAGCCTGGAACTGAAGGTAGGGTTTGTGGAAGGTGTATTCTATGACGAAGATAGGCTCAAGGAGTTTGCGTTGATACCTTCGAGAGAAGAACTTATTGCAAAGCTTCTCGGCAGCTTGAAGGCTCCCGTATCAAATTTTGTTTACTTATTACAGGCAGTAATTGATAAAAGAGAGGCAGAAGGTGAGTCATAAATTAAAAAACATAAACAGTTAAATGAAAATATTAAATAAAAAAAGTAGAGGTGTTTATTATGACAATCGAAGAAATTTTAGAAGCGATTGAAAATATGAAGGTATTAGAACTGAACGAATTGGTCAAAGCAGCCGAAGAAAAATTCGGGGTATCGGCATCGGCACCTGTAGTAGTCGGTGGAGCGGTAGCAGGTGGAGAAGCCGAAGAAGAGCAAACTGAATTTGATGTTGTACTCGAAGAAGCCGGCCAATCAAAAATTGCTGTAATTAAAATAGTCAGGGAGATCACAAGTCTCGGGCTAAAGGAAGCTAAGGATGTCGTAGACAGTGCTCCAAAGGCGGTTAAGGAAGGAATAGACAAAGAAGAAGCAGAGCAAATCAAAGCCAAATTAGAGGAGGCAGGAGCTACCGTATCACTTAAATAACATTAAGGAAAGTTAACCTTTGGTTAGCTTTCTTTCCTTTCAGGGGCGATTTTTTTCTAATCTGAAGCATCAGGGACGATTTGTTTACTCTTTTTCAATTGGGAACAAATCTGTTAGAAGTACGGTTGTAGGGGTGGACGATTCTGTCCGCCCGTTATTTATGGTTTTCACTTTGTGTTCAAAAATAGATGTTGACAGGCCAATAACTATATGATAAACTTATAAATTGCATACCATATTTTATAACCAAGTTATTTAGTAGTATCATATAGTATTACTAAGGAGGTAATAGGAAATTTTAAGATATTTGAAGATCTTTCAAACAAAATTAAAGAATCTTTGGTGCTATACGAGTCGGTGTAATATAATCAGACGGATTTTTGTTATTCAAGAGATTGTATAAAAGAAGACAAAAAGGCAATAGTATAAGAGATGGTTGTATATGAAAAATAAACCAAAAGCCATAAAAAAGCTTTGGTATTTTTATTATTAAAATTTTGTAGGAACAATTTGGAATTCGAATATTACAAGGGGTGAATTATATGATGCCACATCCTATCCAACTCGGTAAAAAGGTCAGAATGAGTTATTCCCAAATAGATGAGGTTCTAGAAATGCCCAACCTTATTGAATTGCAAAGTGAATCATATCAATGGTTTTTAAACGAGGGGCTGAAAGAGGTTTTCAATGATGTTTCACCGATTGAGGACTATACAGGGAACCTTATTCTGGAATTTGTTGACTACTCACTTGATGAAAAGCCAAAGTATAATGTTGAAGATTCAAAGGAAAGAGATGTCACATATGCGGCACCGTTAAAGGTAAAGGTAAGGCTTATAAACAGGCCGACCGGAGAAGTTAAAGAACAGGAAGTATTTATGGGGGATTTCCCCTTGATGACCAGAACAGGCACATTTATTATCAATGGAGCAGAAAGAGTTATAGTGAGCCAACTTGTACGTTCACCCGGTGTTTATTATAAAAAGGAATTTGACAAAACCGGGAAACAGCTTTTTTCCGCCACTGTAATCCCCAATAGGGGGGCATGGCTTGAATATGAAACAGATTTCAAAGAAATTGTATCCGTAAGAATTGATCGTACACGCAAGCAGCCCATTACGATACTTTTGAGGGCACTGGGTTATGGTTCGGACGCTCAAATACAAGAATTATTAGGCGAAGACGAACGTCTGTCGATCACATTGGAAAAAGATAATACTGAAACGACGGATGAGGCCTTATTGGAAATATATAAAAAATTACGTCCGGGAGAACCGCCCACAGTCGAAAATGCAAAATCATTGTTAGAAACGCTACTTTTTGATCCCAAAAGATATGATTTGGCTAAAGTAGGTAGATATAAATTTAATAAAAAGCTGTCATTAGCCAACAGGATTGTGGGCAAAAAAGCGGCAGCCAATATAGTGGACCCGAATACGGGGGAGGTATTAGTAGAGGAAGGGACAAGAATTGATCGTGATACATCCAGGATTGTGCAAGATTCCGGGGTAAACGATGCATTGGTTTATACGGAGGATAATAAGGTAGTAAAAGTTTTAGGAAACCATTTTGTTAGTATTGACAGACATATTCCATTTAATATAGATGAATTAAAAATTACCGAAAAAGTTTATTATCCTGTACTTAAGGAAATTATAGATACCTTTAGTACTGAAGACGAAATCAAAAAAGCAATCAAAGAGCGAATACGGGAATTATCCCCAAGACATATCATAATAGCGGATATCATAGCGTCTATAAGCTATATATTCAATCTGGCCCATGGTGTCGGGAATATAGATGATATAGATCATTTGGGTAATAGAAGACTGCGTTCTGTCGGGGAACTACTACAAAATCAATTTAGAATCGGACTTTCCCGCATGGAGAGAGTAGTAAAAGAACGTATGACGATACAGGATATCGACCTGGCAACCCCACAAGCCCTTATCAATATAAGGCCGGTGTCGGCTGCAATTAAGGAATTTTTTGGCAGTTCTCAATTGTCTCAATTTATGGACCAAACCAACCCTTTGGCGGAATTGACCCATAAACGGAGATTATCGGCTTTGGGACCCGGTGGACTCTCAAGAGAGAGGGCGGGTTTTGAGGTTCGCGACGTCCACCATTCACATTATGGGCGCATGTGTCCTATAGAAACCCCGGAAGGGCCTAATATAGGACTCATCAATTCGTTGGGCACATATGCGCGGGTCAATGAATATGGATTTATCGAAACACCCTATAGGAAGGTAGATAAAAAAAGGGGTGTTGTAACCAATAATATAGAGTATCTGACTGCTGATGAGGAAGATCTGCTTATCATAGCACAAGCAAACGAACCCTTAGATGAGGAAGGGAGATTTATAAATAAGAGGGTAACGTGTAGGACCTACTTCGGCAGTATAGACGTTGTACCGGCAGGTGAAGTGGATTATATGGACGTGTCCCCTAAGCAGGTTGTATCGGTGGCCACCGCTATGATCCCTTTCCTTGAAAACGATGATGCAAACCGTGCCTTAATGGGTGCAAATATGCAACGTCAGGCAGTCCCGCTTTTGGTTACCGATTCTCCAACCATCGGTACGGGAATGGAACATCAATCCGCAAAGGATTCCGGGGTTGTGGTCATAGCTAAGGATGGCGGTGTTGTAGAAAGAGTGTCATCGGATAAAATTGTTATCCGAAGAGATAAAGACGGGCAAAAAGATTATTATAAGTTATTAAAATTTAAACGTTCTAACCAGGGAACATGCATAAATCAACGTCCCATTGTAAAAAAAGGCGAAGTAATCAACGCCGGGGATGTAATAGCGGACGGTCCTTCTACTAACCAAGGAGAAATTTCTTTGGGAAGAAACTGCCTGATAGGGTTTATGGCATGGGAAGGGTATAACTATGAAGACGCTATATTAATCAACGAAAAGCTCGTCAAGGAAGACGCTTTAACCTCTATACACATTGAGGAATATGAATCGGAGGCCAGGGACACAAAACTGGGCCCGGAAGAAATTACGAGGGATATTCCAAATGTAGGGGAGGATGCTCTAAAGGACTTAGACGAAAAAGGGATTATCTATGTCGGGGCAGAGGTACAGTCCGGAGATATTCTAGTGGGTAAGGTTACGCCAAAAGGTGAAACCGAACTTACCGCCGAGGAGCGACTTTTGAGAGCAATTTTTGGAGAGAAAGCAAGAGAGGTGAGAGATACATCCCTAAGGGTACCTCACGGTGAATCCGGAATTATTGTTGATATCAAAGTGTTTACTCGTGAAAACGGGGATGAATTGTTACCGGGGGTGAACGAACTCGTAAGAGTATATATCGCCAAGAAACGAAAGATCAGCGTCGGCGACAAAATGGCCGGGCGCCATGGCAATAAAGGTGTTATCTCAAGGGTACTTCCCGCCGAGGATATGCCATTTTTGGAGGACGGTACTCCGTTAGAAATAGTGTTGAATCCGTTGGGTGTACCTTCACGTATGAACATTGGCCAAGTACTTGAGGTTCACTTGGGGTTGGCGGCTAAAATGCTGGGCTGGCAAATTGCTACACCGGTATTCGACGGGGCTAATGAGTTTGACATTATGGATGCCCTGGAATTGGCCGGTTTCTCAAGAAGCGGTAAAGTAAAGTTATATGACGGAAGGACGGGGGAACCGTTTGACAATGAAGTAACCGTTGGATATATGTATATGCTCAAGCTTCACCATCTTGTGGACGACAAGATTCACGCAAGAAGCACGGGGCCATATTCCTTAGTCACACAGCAACCTCTGGGCGGCAAGGCTCAATTCGGGGGTCAAAGGTTTGGAGAGATGGAGGTTTGGGCGCTGGAAGCATACGGTGCGGCCCATACACTTCAGGAGATCCTGACGGTCAAATCGGATGATGTGATTGGCCGGGTCAAGACCTATGAATGTATTGTGAAGGGTGAAAACATACCCGAACCGGGTGTGCCCGAATCCTTTAAGGTCCTGATTAAGGAATTGCAGAGTCTATGCCTGGATGTGAAGGTATTCACGGAGGAAGATGCTGAAATTGAAATTAAGGAATCCGTGGATGAGGAAGATAGCGAACTTGACATGGAATACGGTGATTATGGCAGTGAATTGGAGAATGTATTATCTGAGGAAGATGGTGATGAATCCGAGGAGGACGAAGATTTAGATATCGATTATATTATAGAAAATGATCTGGAAGACCCTGAAAATGATTTGGAAAGTTCAGAAGGTGATCTGGAAGATTCGGAAGACGACTTAAAGGATATTGAAGATGATTTGGAAGATCTGGAGGATGATTTGGAAGATTCGGAACAAAATATAAAGATAAAGGATAAATATTTATACAAAAGACGATTTTAATTCCTGTGGTAATTTTAAAATAGCCGGCTAAGCTATTCGACAATTGACGGTAGAAAAGCTTAGCAGGCTGTTATGGAAGGGAGAGGAACTCCTTGTATGAATTGAACAATTTTGAATCGATTAGAATATCCCTGGCTTCTCCGGAGAAAATCAGACAATTGTCCAGGGGGGAAGTAAAAAAACCCGAAACTATCAACTATAGGACATTGAAACCGGAAAAAGAGGGATTGTTTTGTGAAAAGATATTTGGGCCTACTAAAGACTGGGAATGTCATTGTGGAAAATATAAAAGGGTCAGATATAAAGGGGTAGTATGTGATCGCTGCGGAGTAGAGGTGACAAAGTCCAAAGTAAGAAGGGAAAGAATGGGGCATATAGAACTTGCCGCCCCGGTTTCTCATATCTGGTATTTTAAAGGAATACCGAGCAGAATGGGTTTAATATTGGATATGTCCCCAAGGGCGCTGGAGAAGGTATTATATTTTGCCGCTTATATTGTTATCGATCCGGGCAAAACCGGCTTGGTGGAAAAACAGGTCTTGACGGAGAGAGAATATATGGAGGCTATAGACAAATACGGCAGTGGAAGTTTTAAGGCCGGCATGGGCGCGGAAGCGGTCAAGCAGCTTTTAAAAAATATAGATTTAGATGAGCTATATACTGAACTCAGGCAGAGACTAAAAGAGAGTAAGGGTCAAAAAAGAATTCGTACTATCAGAATATTAGAAGTAGTTGATGCGTTTAGGAGTTCGGGAAATAAACCGGAATGGATAATATTGGATGTAATCCCTGTTATCCCGCCGGATTTGAGGCCTATGGTTCAGTTAGACGGAGGGCGTTTTGCTACCTCCGATCTGAATGATTTATATAGAAGGGTAATTAACCGTAATAACAGATTAAAAAGATTATTGGACTTAGGCGCACCGGATATTATAGTAAGAAATGAGAAAAGAATGTTACAGGAAGCCGTAGACGCGCTTATAGATAATGGCAGAAGGGGCAAACCGGTTACGGGGCCCGGAAACAGGCCGTTGAAATCACTTTCCGATATGTTGAAAGGGAAACAAGGCCGTTTTCGTCAAAATTTACTCGGAAAACGTGTGGATTATTCAGGGCGCTCCGTTATAGTTGTCGGGCCTGAACTAAAATTCTATCAATGCGGCCTACCGAAAAAGATGGCCTTAGAGTTATTTAAACCCTTCGTCATGAAGAAATTGGTCGAGGACAGTCATGCACACAATATCAAGAGTGCCAAAAGAATGGTAGAAAAGGTAAAACCGGAGGTCTGGGACGTTCTTGAAGAAGTGATAAGCGAACACCCTGTACTTTTAAACCGTGCTCCAACACTCCACAGGCTGGGTATTCAAGCCTTTGAACCTGTGCTGGTGGAAGGAAAGGCCATCAATCTTCATCCTTTGGTCTGTACTGCATATAATGCGGATTTCGACGGCGATCAGATGGCGGTTCACGTACCTTTATCCGTAGAAGCCCAAGCAGAAGCAAGGTTTTTGATGTTGGCTACCAATAATATTTTAGCACCTAAGGATGGCCAACCGATAACCACACCAACCCAAGACATGGTGCTGGGGTCATATTATTTGACCATAGGATTGGAAGGTATCAAGGGTGAAGGCATGATATTCAGGGATTATGAAGAGATGCTGATGGCATATAATAATGGGGTAGTCGGTTTACATGCCAAGGTAAAGGTCAGGAAAAAATTAGACAAAGACGATAGAGGGGAACTGGTTGAAAGCACAGTGGGCAGGTTTATATTTAATGAACATATCCCTCAAGACCTGGGGTTTGTGGACAGGACAAAGGATCCATATTCGCTTGAAGTAGATTTCTTATGTGATAAGAGTGCATTGGGAAAAATTATAGATAGATGTTTCAGAAAACACAGAAACACCCTTACTTCTATAATGCTGGATCATATCAAGCAAGTCGGTTTTAAATATGCTACCCGTGGTGCTGTTACAATAGCGGTAGGGGACATGGAGGTTCCGAAGGAAAAGGCGGAACTCATATCGCAGGCAGAAGAAAGGGTAGACAGATATGAAAAGGCCTTTAGAAGAGGATTGATCTCCGAAGAAGAGAGATATGGAAAGGTTATTGAAACCTGGAACGAAATTACCGAGGAGGTAACGGGTGCCCTTATGCAAGGCTTGGACCCTATGAACAATATGTTTATAATGGCCCAATCGGGTGCCAGGGGCAGTAAAAACCAAATTCGCCAGCTCGGCGGAATGCGTGGATTGATGGCAAATGCTACAGGCAGGACTCTTGAAATTCCTATCAAAGCCAATTTCCGTGAAGGACTCACAGTCCTCGAGTACTTTATTTCAACTCACGGTGCCAGAAAGGGTTTAGCAGACACCGCTTTGCGTACCGCAGATTCGGGATACTTGACAAGGAGACTGGTTGATGTCAGCCAAGATGTAATAATAAGGGAAGAGGATTGCGGAACTACAAGAGGCAGCCTGGTAAAAGCATTCAAAGACGGAAATGAAATAATAGAGGAATTGTATGATCGTATAGTGGGAAGATATGCATCAGAAGATGTAATTAATCCTGAAACCGGTGAGATAATTGTTCAAAGCGATCAAATGATATCGGAGGATATGGCGGATGAAATCTGCAGACTCGGTATTGACAAGGTTTACATTCGTTCCACCCTATGCTGTGATACGGAACATGGGATCTGTGCAAAATGTTATGGCAGAAACCTGGCCACCGGCGAACCTGTTAAGGTCGGTGAAGCGGTAGGTATTATAGCTGCACAATCTATAGGCGAACCCGGAACACAGCTTACGATGCGTACGTTCCATACCGGTGGGGTTGCGGGTGCCGATATTACTCAGGGTCTTCCAAGGGTTGAAGAGCTGTTTGAAGCCAGGAAGCCGAAGGGCCTCGCTATTATCAGCGAAACCGGGGGAACCGTGAAGGCTATAAATACCAAGAAAAAACGTGAAGTTATAATTGTGGATGAAAATGGCGAGGAAACGATTTATACTATTCCTTATGGTTCAAGGTTAAAAGTGAAAGACGGCGAAATTCTGGAGCCCGGAGATGAAATCACCGATGGTTCCGTAAATCCCCACGATATTTTGAGAATAAAAGGTATTGAAGGTGTCCAAAACTATATACTCAAAGAAGTGCAGAGGGTGTACAGATTACAGGGTGTTGACATTAACGATAAACATATCGAAGTGATCGTACGACAGATGCTCAACAAGGTCAAAATTGAAGATGCGGGAGATACAAATTTATTGCCGGGCAGTTTAGCTTCTGCATTTGCATATGAAGAGGAGAACAACAGGGTGGTTGCCGAAGGCGGGGAGAAAGCCGACGGTCAGCCGGCACTGCTTGGGATTACTAAAGCGTCCCTTGCTACGGAATCCTTCCTGTCCGCTGCTTCTTTTCAGGAAACTACCAGGGTGTTGACGGAAGCCACAATAAAAGGGAAAGAAGACCATCTGATCGGGCTCAAAGAAAATGTAATCATTGGCAAATTGATACCCGCGGGAACAGGTATGAAAAGATATAAATCTATTGAGATCGACACGGAAGAGGTTGATAATGCAAATGTAATCGAAGGTATAATACCCGACGAATTGGAACAGGAAAATTTATAATTTTTAAATAATATGGTTGACACTTATTTTAACAAGTGTTAGAATATTAAGGTGTGTTAATCGAAAGTTGACTTTTTTATAGATTGGGAGATGGTATCATCTCCCAAATATTTAAAAAGGGAGGATACTTTTTATGCTGGGAAATTTAATAGAAGAACGAAATAAGGTTATTGGGATAAAACAAACCACTAAGGCGCTGAATCAGGACAAAGCCAGAGTCTTATTTATATCTGAGGATGCGGAAAAACACTTAGTTGAACATATAGAGCAAATTGCAAGGGAAAAAAATGTTGAGACAGTTTATGTAGATTCGATGAAAAATTTAGGCAAGGCCTGCGGTATCAGCGTGGGCGCGGCTGTAGCCGCGATATTAAAATAACGGAAGGAGGTGCAATATGCCGACAATTAACCAATTAGTACGTCATGGGAGACAGAAAGAAACCAGTACTTCTGCGGCCCCTGCATTGCAAAAAGGGATGAATACCTTGAGGAAGAGAACAACATCTGATGTCAACTCGCCACAGAAGAGGGGGGTCTGTACTGCGGTTTATACTGTTACACCTAAAAAACCTAACTCTGCTTTGAGGAAAGTAGCGAGGGTCAGACTGACAAACGGTATTGTAGTATCTGCGTATATTCCGGGAATCGGACACAATCTGCAAGAACATAGTGTTGTTCTTATAAGGGGTGGAAGAATAAAGGACTTACCCGGTGTAAGATACCATATAGTCAGAGGTGCATTGGATACGGCAGGGGTAGCCGACAGAAAGCAATCAAGATCCAAATATGGCGCTAAAAGGCCTAAAGAGGCCAGGAAATAATCAATGTGCCGACAGTCAATATTATGAATTTTACTGTATATATTTTTAGTATAGCAATATATCAATGTGCGGATATAATATATAGATAGCGCACAGCGGCGACTTTTGTGTTGGTTGCCGAGTACCGATGAATAACTTTATTTGTTATAGGGAGGGAAGTAAGGTGCCAAGAAAAGGAAATGTACCGAAGAGAGAAGTGTTGCCGGATCCGATATACGGTAGCAAGGTGGTTACAAAATTGATTAACGGTATTATGTTAGACGGAAGAAAAGGTATTGCTCAAAAAATTGTTTATGGTGCTCTGGAGATGGTAAATGAAAGAACAGGCCAAGACGCATTAGAGGTATTTGGAAAAGCGATGAATAACATTATGCCCGTATTGGAGGTTAAGGCCAGACGTGTCGGCGGGGCTAACTACCAGGTGCCGATTGAAGTGAGGCCTGAGAGAAGGCAGACGTTAGGAATCAGATGGTTAGTGCATTATTCCAGGGCTAGGGGCGAAAAGACCATGGTTGAAAGACTGGCTAAAGAAATTATGGATGCATCAAACAGTATCGGTGCAACAGTTAAGAAAAGGGAAGAGACACATAAGATGGCTGAAGCTAACAAGGCTTTTGCACACTACAGATGGTAAGGAATACCCAAAAGGTATTCTTATGTACTGGATCTGCATGAAAGGAGGATTACTGTGTCAAGGAAATTTCCACTGGAAAAGACAA
>CAZVFS010000034.1:0-13156 GCA_964626575.1 uncultured Alkaliphilus sp.
TGCTCCGTTTTTTATATTGTACCACATTTCCCCAAGGAATAAAGTCCTAATTTGGTAAAAAATTTCGTCACTAAGGCGCCGATGCTTCACTCAAGGACTTCAAATTGTTTAATAATCAATCTTTCTAAAACATAATATAATACTATAGCCGAAACAATAAATATTGTCGCCAATACTACGAATACAAAATTTATATCAATTTTGTCCATCAGATTAAACACCAGAAGCCCTATTCCGCCGGCATATAAAGTGCCCAAGCCCATTCCAAACAGTACGTTAAAATTTTGTTTCATTGCCTGTTGCGGATTGGTCCATTTTAATGATGGCCTTATTATGTCTATTACCATACCTATCTGTGTCATCGGTATACTTCCCAAAAGACCGAGTACAACTATAAGGACAATTGTCGATATCCTCAATTTTATGACAAAGACTAAAGCACCTAACAGAGCGACCAACCCCAATACCTGAATTGCAATAGAAGATAAAACCCTTCCGATTATTTGGTCACTCGCTTTTATGGGCAGCACCCTCTGTATCCAGAGATTTTTGCCTTCCCTGGAAAAAGTAGTAGCGCCTATACTGTTTAACATTCCCATGGCTGTTATAAATCCTATACCCACCAAGGCTATAAATTCGGGTTTAGTTTCTACAAATTTAATTATCGAACCCGTGTCCCCTCCACCGCCGGTCACAGCAGACATAACCATTATTATAGGTACCACGATAACCCCACCGATAGAGTTAAACAAATATATCGGTGTCTTAAAGAGCATCGTTATCTCTTTTTTGGCCAAGGCTAAATACGGCTTTGTCTGTACAGCCGAATCTCTTATGGATAATTTTTTCCCGGTCTTGCCCTTGGATGCTGAAACCTCAATATTTCCTATCAATCCATCGAAGAAAAGTCCTTCGGATAAGAGTATCATAACTATAAAACTTAGCACTGCCACACCTACAAATACCGACAGATAACCCAATCCGGTTATGTTTAAATAATTCGACAAAGACAGGGATGCCCACATAGACGGCGGAAATCCCAGACCCAAATTTTTAACCAACAAATTCGAATCCTTCACCAGGTTTACTAAAAAATCATTCCCTTGGAGTAAAGCTTTTTGGGTTACCGTATTTATTTTAAGCTGAATATATATCATCAATATAATGAACAGTACCGCACTCAGTGTTCTGATTAAATCTTTTCTCCTTCCGATGTTTGTATATTTCATAAAAAACATCACTAAAATAGAAGATAAGACTAGCGGTATCACCGGAAGCATCAAGATCAACAAAAAAGAATATATCCAATAAACAGCTCCCTCTCCGCCCCTTGTTCCATAAATAAATATAAACGGTAATATAATGGGCAGTGAAGTCAGGTACTCACTGAACATCAAGGTCACGAACTTCGAACCCAGTATATAGGACGGTTTGACGGGTAATGGAATTAACAGAGACAAGTCATTAGAAAAGTAATACTTGGACATCACATAGAGCAGTCCAAGTACAAATACTATTACCTGAGCCCCCAGAAATCCCAACAATAAAAACATAGATCTTTGGCCTATTTGGCTATATATATCATAGATACCGCCTAATGATTTTACAAATAAAAAATAGGTTGGCAAGAGCGATAACATGGCTATACCAAAGACTATAATCTGCCATCTATCCTTTTTACTTTTGAAACTGTATGCTATGGAAGATAAACCGAACGTAGTGTTAAAATCTGTTTTAATCAACGAAATTATCTTTCCCATTATTCTGTCAACTCCAAAAATATATTTTCTAAACTTTCTCTTTCTTTGGCATGGTGTCTCAGCTCTTCCATAGTTCCCACAGTCACTATCTTTCCTTTGTTGATTATCGCTATTCTATCGCAAAATTTCTCTGCTACTTCCAATATGTGAGTTGAAAAGAATATAGTTTTCCCTTCGTCGCGCATTTGCCTCATGGTTTCTTTGAGATTAAAAGAGGATTTTGGATCTAATCCTACCATAGGCTCATCCAATATAAACAATTCCGGTTCATTCATAAGAGCGGCGGTAAGGACTAATTTCTGTTTCATCCCGCGGGAGTAACTCCCTATTATATCGTTCATGGCATCCTTTATATCGAACATATCCAGATAATATTCCATCTTTCCTTCTCTTTTATCTTTTGAAATCCCATACATATCCGCTATGAAATTCAGATATCCTATGCCCTTTAATTTATCATATATCTCCGGGCTATCCGGCACATAAGAAATCATAGCCTTAGCCCTTAGGGGTTCCTCCCACACGTTAACCCTGCCTATTGTGATGTCCCCATCGTCAGGCTTCAGCAAACCTACTATCATCTTTATTGTAGTAGTCTTTCCGGCTCCGTTGGGTCCCAAAAAACCAAATATCTCTCCTGATTCAATATCTAGACCTATATTATCTACGGCTCTTATCATCCCTTTGTTATAGGATTTAGATACACCATTCAATTGCAACATAATTTTCACCCGGTTTCTAGTCATATGCTAAAAACCGAGGCTGTCACCGCCTTCCCTTTCTGTCTTTTTGCCTGTATTCCATGCTTATTCTTTCCAATTGATACATGTATTATATAATTCTAATCAGGTTAATACAAGAAAAACATTGGGTGAGACAGAACCCCGTCCCCTCATACCACCCACTTGTCCCACCTTTTCACATATTGACATTTACGACTGCTAGTTGTAGTCTATAAGTGAAGACAATAAAGTTATAACGGATATACCAAAACATTGGAGCAAAATCCTAGGAACAAAATAGCCCACAAAGCCAATTCTTGAAGGGGGAATATATATGTACGGGGATAATGTAGTTCAAGACGTATTGCAGATAAAAAAATTAAAAGAAAAACTAGCCGAAACCTGCAAGGAAACCTACTACCTCTTTATAACAGGATTCAATATGGGCCTCAAACTACGAGATCTCCTCAGCCTTACAAAAAGGGATTTAGTAGAATTAAAAAAAACTAGGGCGGATGAAACAGTAGAACCACACTTTTGGCAGGAGATTGAAACCTACATGGAAAAATTCGCAGACGGGGATCTTATTTTCCCCAAACAAAGCGCCGAGGCGGCCCATGACGAAGAAAAAATGTGCCTTCTCATCCGTGATACCGCGCGTGATATGGGAATCGACGGCTTTGGAAACGAAACTCTATCTAAAACTCATGGGTATTTCCACTATCAAAAATTCAGGGATATAGAGAAACTGAGAAAAAGATTCGGCCTTGTATCCCCTACCGCAACTCTCCATTATATCGGTTACAGGGACGATAGGTACCTATGTTTTCATTGCAATATCGGCTGTATTTGGAATAGAATGTAGCATATTTTGATTAATTTAAAACTTTCCTTGACATATACCCTGTTGAATGGTAGATTATATATTATAAATTTGATAGTAATCTCTTATAAAGAGCGGTGGAGGGACTGGCCCTATGAAACTCGGCAACCAGCATATATAATATGTATGGTGCTAAATCCTGTAGGTACGTTAACCTAAGAGATGAGAGAATGAATATCTTGCAGGCATATAAGCTTCTCCATGCTCTTGGAGCAGCTTTTTTATTTTTATAAATGTTGGTATTAAAAACTAAAAAGGAGACCTGATTTAAATGCCGGTAAAAATATCTGATAATCTTCCCGCTACGGAAATCCTGACCAGCGAAAATATTTTTGTTATGACAGAAAGCAGGGCCCTGAGCCAGGATATTCGTGCCCTGAAAATAGGAATTTTAAATCTAATGCCCAAAAAAATTATTACCGAGATTCAAATTTTGAGACTCTTGGGCAATTCCCCGCTCCAGGTGGATATTGTATTGCTACATCCTAAGAGCCATAATTCTAAAAATACATCCCAGGAGCACCTGACTACCTTTTATAAGACTTTTGAAGAAATAAAAGATAAAAAGCTTGACGGGTTTATTATTACTGGGGCACCTGTGGAACACTTGGATTTTGATGAGGTGGACTATTGGGAGGAGCTCAAGGAGATTATGGATTGGACCTTGGATAATGTTACATCCACCCTTCATATCTGCTGGGGGGCGCAAGCAGGATTGTTTCACCATTATAACATCGATAAATATCCCCTGCCGAAAAAGATGTTCGGTGTGTTTGAACATACCATAAACAAGTTGAATATAAAACTTCTGAGGGGTTTTAATGACTATTTTTATGTGCCGCATTCTAGGCATACGGAAGTCAGAAAAAAAGATATAGAAAATGTTCCCGAGCTAGAGATCCTGTCGGAGTCGGAAGAAAGCGGTGTTTATATAATCGCTGCCAAGGACGGAAGACAAGTTTTTGTAACCGGGCATTCTGAGTATGATCCCTTGACACTAAAAACCGAATATGATAGGGATATAGATGCCGGTAGAGAAATTGAAGTACCACAAAACTATTTTCCCGATGATGACCCTTCCAAGTACCCTAAGGTTACCTGGAGAAGTCACGCTAATTTGTTATTTTCCAATTGGCTGAACTATTATGTCTATCAGGAAACACCTTATGATATTACAACAATCACCAGCAATAAATAAGGTGGCAGGATGTGCCAGGTGGTGTGGGTGTGGGGGCGTTTTGTTTGCCATGATAGCAAATAAAACGTCCCCATACCACTTTCTCGCGCCACTTGCCATGCTTCAAATAGGAAGATCCTGCATATAATATAGATACCAATTAATAATAAGGAGTTGTTATCCGTTATGGATAAAAATGCATCCCAGTCTAAAGACATTAATAAAGTACTGATTATAACAATCATCATAAATATATTATTGTTGATTGTCAAAGTGATAGCCGGATTAATGGTAAACAGTACCGCGTTAATAGCTGACGGTCTTCACTCCGGTTCCGATGTGATAACATCCGTGGGGGTCATCATAGGTGTAAAAATAGCGCAAAAACCCAGAGACGAGGAACACCATTACGGTCATGAAAAAGTTGAGACGATAACCACATTCTTGCTGTCAATAGTGTTAATTTATGTAGGTGCAAAAATCGGATATAGTGCTTTTATAGCCATAATACAAAAAAAACAGGTGCACTTTACCTATTTTGCCTTGTTTATAGCCTTTGCATCCATAGTTATTAAGGAAATTCAACACCAGATCGCGTTTCGAGTGGGCACAAAGGAGCAGAGCCCGGCGCTAATAGCTGATGCATGGCATCACCGTTCTGATTCACTCTCCTCAGTAGCTTCATTTATCGGAATACTAGGGGCAAAATATAAAATTTATATTTTAGACGGCCTAGCAGGTCTGGCTGTTTCCATAATTGTAATAAAAGTTGGTATTAAAATCTTTATTGACTGTTTTCAACAACTGATAGATGTTTCCATACATACCGATGAAATAGAAAATGTAAAAAATATCATTATCAACAAAACCGATACCAAAAATATAAGCGACATGCGGACCCGTCAACATGGCACTAAAGTTTTTGTTGACATCAGTATATGTGTAGATCCTGACATTAACGTACAAGAAGGACACGAGATAGCTCAGGAAGTGGAAAATATAATTAAAGAAGAGATAGAAAATGTAAAGGATGTAATTGTTCACGTCAATCCTTATTGTTATAAAGAATGCCCTAAAAGAGAGTCCGGGGGCACTCCCCCGGACTGTGATCAGTGTGATAAACAATGATTAGCATGTGTTGTCCACACCACAATAAACGAAAGCACTATTCCTAAACACGGAACCCTTGTAGGCCAAACCCATTCTGTCCGTCCCGGGATAACAAAATACGGGGTTTTCATGACAACGACAAAAAGTAAAAAGGTACCTTTTCACACAATCTGATAGCCCCTCGTTTTCTACCTGTTGAATAAATTATGATATCTATATAAAATAGTTATCAACCTTTCTAAACTTACAGGTTCCTTAGGCATACTGCCGTCGGTCAGATTTACTTCCTTGCCGGTTGCCCATTTCATGGCATCCCTGGCCCAGGAGCTTATATTGTTATCCTCGTTGCTATCATCCTTATATTCTATGCCTAAAAACGTCAATATGCCTTTGGAAACGCCTGTTGCAGCTTTATCCAGAAAATTTTGGTCTTTTAATAGTTTTTCTTCTTTAGGATTATTGATAAAGGCCACTTCAACTAATATAGCCGGCATTTTGGTATTTTTTAATACATAAAATCCCTTATGCTTTACCCCTCTATTTGCCAAGCCTATTTCATTTACAAGGGACCTTTGTACAGCATCCGCCAGTCTTGTTCCCAGGACAGAATTCGGGAAAGCAAAGGTCTCAGTACCTGTGGCAACAGGGTCAGAAGCGCTGTTGACATGAATACTCACAAAATAATCTGCTCCGTTGTTGTTTGCTATTTTAACCCTGTCAGCTAATTCAACTCTGCTATCGTCTTGCCTAGTCAATATAGCACTGATTCCGTGCTTTTGTAATATCTGTCCGGCGTTAACAGCAATATTCAGGTTTATATCTTTTTCTTTTAACCCCGTAGGTCCTACGGCGCCTGAATCGCTGCCGCCATGACCAGGGTCTATATATATTTTTATCAGTAATATCCCCTCCTTCTTTGTGATTTTTGTTTAAATTTCTGTTCTTTGAGGTACGCCAAATATATTGATTCACGCCTTTTTTCCCTCTTCTTTTTTAATTTTATGATAGTTTCATAAAATTCATCCCGTGTGGGAAATCCGTCCCTACCTATTTTTATATCCCCCTTCAATATAACCGTGTAATACAAATTAGTTTGTTTTTGTTAATAACTATCTTATTACACTAAACAAACTTTTATTAAAATAGCTTACATTTTATCCGCTCGATTGTTGCTTTTTATCAAATGCTCGAATACGTCTGTATACTCCGCTATCTGTCAGAGAAAACATCCTGCCTATTTTCCTGAAACTCAATTTTTCATCCCGGTGTAGTCTCTTCATCTCTATAGTTTCTGTTTCCTTAAATTCATCCGGAGTAATATCCATAAGTCCGTATTTTATAAAAATATATTCCGGCAAACATTCCCCATCCGCCATTATGGCCTCGTATAACGCATAAAAATTTTTGGCTAACGGATCCAAAATACCCCTCCCCTTTACCTTTATCTGTGGTTTATTTTAAACTATAATGCCTTTTGTTGTACTTGCCTATATAATACACCATGCTTTTTTGTTATTCAATGAATTTAAGAAATGTTTACTGCAAATAATTGTATACATTAACTACATAGTGTGGTATCATACTATTAGTAGAGAGGGAATTTTCACCCGGTGGTAACAGTGCCTGACAAGGGGACATTTTGTTCACCATATGCACCCCATCACAAAAAGAAGGGAGAAATTGCAAAATGCTACGTTTAAAACAATTGCGGCGGGAAAAAGGCCTAAAACAAGATGATTTGGCTAAGAAATTCGGCATAGCGCAGCAAACTATAAGCAATTATGAAAAGAGGATACGGGAACCTGATATTACAACATTAAAAAAAATGGCGGAATTTTTTGATGTATCGCTAGATTTCCTTTTAGGAACAACTGATATCAGAACACCTATAGAAACGTTGGCCCTTAGCAGATCCGACGGATATGAGAACGATTTGCCTGAGGAGGCAATAAAGGAAATTGAACTCTTTAAGGAATTTATCAGGCATAAATATAGTAGGGAACAATAATTTATGAAACTGGAAATGTTATTTGATCTAATAGAAAAAGAAAATATTGCAGTTGAATATATGGATTTTTCACCTACTATACAGGGTATGTATTACAAGGCGGATGGATGCCTACCTATAATAGGTATTAATGAAAACATAGTATCAAATAAAAAATTATTTACTTGTGTGCTTGCGGAGGAATTAGGGCATCACTTCACTTCTACAGGCGATTCCACGACGGAATGTTACAGCTTTGTTGACAGAATAAATTTAAGCAAAACAGAGTGCACTGCTTTAAGGTGGGCTGCAGAATACTTGCTCCCTTTAGATGAAATTGTGGAGGCTATTAAAAGGGGAATTAAAAATATAGAAGATCTTTCGGATTCTCTAGGTGTAACCAATGAATTTTTACTGGAGAGGTTCAAATTTGCGGCTAAAAAACAATCATTTATTAAGATACATGAAAATTTGTTTATCGCCCTCACAAATTTGCCGAATATTTATTTGTTCGAAGGATTTTACGAAAACGAAGGGGACGATAATAAGCTAGTAGCAGAAAACAAGATAGGCTATGGAATTTAGAACTATAATATAAAGGTTATAGAATTACATCAGGACCGTTTACCTTAAATTGAGAATGATGTTTTTATAATAAAATAATAATTGGCCTGTTATACTGATCAAGCTTTCATTAAGAAACCAAACCACTAGTATAGCAAGTAAACTATTAAAGTCAGAAAGGAGATTTATTGTGTCCAAATTTATAGAAGTAAAGCCTGAAGAATTTAGGGAAAGCCCGTTTCAGCTTATAGGCAGGGATAATATGCTGATCACAGCCGAAAAAAATGGGAAGGTAAATACCATGACTGCGGGTTGGGGAGGCCTTGGAGTAATGTGGGGTAAAAATGTTGTCTACGCGGTTATACGCCCCCAACGTTATACAAAGGGGCTTGTAGATGCTTCGGATACCTTTTCATTGACCTTTTTTGATGGCGATAATAAAAAAATGCTTAACTATTTAGGCACGGCCTCCGGCAGAGATGAGGATAAAATTAAAAAATCGGGCCTCACGGTTGTCTATGACAGTGCTACCCCATATTTTGAGGAAGCAGCTATAGCAATTTTATGTAAAAAACTTTTTGCACAGGATTATAAACCTGAATCATTCATAGAGAAAGGGATCATAGATAAATGGTATCCTATTCTTGATTTCCATACGTTATACATAGCGGAAATTACAAAAATACTTATAAAAAAATAACAGGACTGAGGGGGATGGCAAACAAAACATCCCCCTGCTTTCTATTTCTGTCCATCATAATCCACATGAAAGTAATTATAAGAAAAATAGCCACCTTTATTTAAAAATAACCTGAAGGAGTATCATGTAAACACCCGTGCCTACGCCAATGCTCAGGAGTGTATTTTCCTTCCAATAGTGAAGGACGGTTATACAAATGATAGCTACTGCCTCCGGGATTCCATATGTAGAACTCCTGAAGTTAACGTCTTTAAGACAATACACTACCAAAAACCCTATAGCAGCATAGGGCAAAACTCTGCCAAGATAATTGATATATGAATTATTTAACTTGGGATTTTTAAATATAATAAAAGGCAAAAATCTTGTTATAACTGTGCCAACGGTTAACATGCAAACAATAACAAAGGTTTGAATAGGTGTTAGGGTCATTGTATTTTCTCCTCTGCCAATTTTTTATTGTCCATGTATCCTTTTCGGGACATTGTTAATACTGCTAATATAGTGAGCATAGAGGGAATAATAAAATTACCCTGTCCAAAAATAACTAAACAAATAACAGAACATACAACACCGACTATTGCAGGTTTATGATCCTTTTGGGTTTTCCATTGTCCCACAAATGTTACAACAAAAAGTGCAGTCAATACAAAATCGAGGCCCTCTATATTAAATGAAATCACAGAACCCAATAATCCGCCCAAAACTGAGCCAAATACCCAATAACTATGATTAAGCAGAGTGACAAAAAACATAAACCAGTTTCTATTTACATCCTCCGGTGGCTCTACCGAACAGACAATAGAAAATGTTTCGTCACACAACCCGAAGATAAGATATGGTTTTAATTTACCGGTATTTTTATATCTATCCAACATTGAAATTCCATAAAATAAATGACGTGCATTTATCACCAGTGTCATTAACAATGCATAAATAGGGTTGAAAATTGACGTAAGAAAGTTAATCGCCACGTATTGTGCCGAGCCTGCGAGTACTATAGAACTGAACAAGGCTGTCCAACCAACACCATAGCCCTTGCTGTTCATCAGGATACCGTAGGCGGCGCCTAAGAAGGCAAACCCGGTAAATACGGGGATAGTATGTGGAAAAGCTGCTTTAAGTGCCCTAGTTTTTTCTTTCAAACCTTCACCCCATTTGGGTTTAATCTCGTACAGAATTAATTATTGTTTTGATTATACCACACCGATAACCAGATTTCGCCTGTTGTGTATAAGTTTAAGATGCATCTTCATCCATAGTTTCAAGCAAAAAGCTGACGGGTCGAAATCCGTCATTGCAAGATATCATTGCAGACTTTTTGTTTTTCATCCAACCGTCATAAAAATTTTCGCCACCGTGAGCCAGTGCCATTACAAAGGATGACATACTGTCCCAGGCACTGTCACACATACCTTCAGGTTTTTGCCAGCCGTTTGCCACAAATACCATTCCTTCTTCCATATCACAGGCATGAGTGATCGGATTTTCATATTTCTCGATTAAATCTTTATAACAAGCCATTTTCATAACGGTAATTCTGACTTTTTTCATATCTTAATTCCCCTTATATATATTGAAAAGGATGCACTGGGGACGGTTCCTGTTGCATCATAAAACAAACGGACAGACGAAACCGTCTGCCCATAGCAAGAATAACATTTTCCACATAATCTGGCATTTCGCCTATCCTTTTTAAAACAAAACAGATAACGTCTTCTTTTCACTCTGTAAAACTATATAAAACTATATTAATGCCGTACTGAAATAACGTTCGGCTCTATCCGCCAACACGGTTGCCACTGTTTTGTCTTTACCATATTTTTTCGCCACCTGTATTGAAGCCCAAACATTCGCCCCTGAAGATGTGCCTACCAAAAGTCCCTGTACTTTTGCCAACCCTCGTGCTGTTTGTATTGCATCATCGTCCGTAACCTCTATCACTTCGTCTACAAGAGAAGTATCCAACACCGGGGGAACAAAACCATCGCCAATACCCTGAATTTTATGAAGCCCGGGCTCGTGTCCCAAAAGAGCCGAAACATTTTTGGGTTCCACTGCCACAACAAGAACATCAGGATTCTTTTCCTTCAAAAACCTGCCTACCCCGCATAAAGTTCCACCGCTTCCTAATCCTGAAATAAACATATCTACTTTACCGTCTAACTGGTCCCATATCTCTCTAGCAGTGGTAAGGTAATGAATTTCCGGGTTGTCAGGGTTTTCAAATTGCTGTGGTACAAAAATTGAAGAATCCGCTTTTGCTCTTTTTTCAGCTTCTTCAACTGCACCTGCAATATTTTTTTCTGCAGGTGTAAGCACAAGTTCCGCCCCGAGTGCAGCAATAATCTTTTTTCTTTCCTCGCTCATATTTTCGGGCATCACAATTACAACCCTGTATCCTTTTTGTACACCGACAAGAGCGAGTCCTATACCGGTATTGCCCGATGTCGGTTCCATTATAGTCATACCCGGTTTTAATTTGCCCAACCTTTCGGCTTCCCCAATCATAAACTGTGCCACACGATCCTTTATACTCCCGCCCGGATTTAAGAATTCAGCTTTAGCATATATATTCAAGCCTGTCATTTTATTTAGGCTCATTATAGGTGTATTGCCTATCAGATCTAATACTGTCTCAGTTGCTTTCATAGGTCTATTCTTTCCTCCTCGTATTTATTTTTAAACCTTATTTAACTTTTATTAATATTATATTATAGTCCGAAGCTTTAGGCCCCCATCCGATTTCGCCATAATACCACCTCGGTAAGAGTTTACCAATTTATTAGAGAAAATGCAACAAAAATTGTCCCTGTTACATTTTGAAAAAAACGCGACAGGAACCTTTTAGTGCCATATTGTCTGCATATATACCATTATAATCAATATCGGGCTACAAAGCCAGTTAATATTATCTGTAAAATTAACCATTGAACGAAAGGAAAACACAAGGAGATAGTCCCTTTGTATCCCCCAAAATTAAGACAATAAATTTACTATATTTCTTCACCCAAATGCGTCATGCAAATGTATTTGTGAACGCGAGGACATTTCACCTGTCTTGCTAATGAGACAAGTGAAACGTCCTTCATCCAACTTATCATTCTTTACATGATTTGACTAGCTATTCTTTCGTTGCCAACCTTTTGTATTTTATAGATACTTTCAGCTTTTATTTCAGATACCTTTATGGATTCCTTTATCCTTTCCAGATCTTCCTCTGCAAACTTTATGGCAAGCCCGCAATCGTGCGTAACCATTCTCGGGGTAGGAATAACATCAAATTTATAGTTTTTATCTTTAAGAAACCGCGAAGCCGCAATAGCATGGTGTGTTGATTTGAAAACTATAACATAAAAGTCCATGTTTTTTCTCCCCTAATTATAGTGTAGTTATATTACTGATTTCATTTAACTTTTCAACTATAGTATACATATTACTTACTGAACCAACTGCCAATTTATCATTTAATTCAAAATAATCTAAACAAGTTCCACAAGACAAGATTTCCACTCCATTAGACTCTAATGTTCTGATATGTTCTAACGATTCCGAGCCTTCTACAGTCAATCTTACACCGCCGTTTAAAAATATTATACTAGTTGGATATGGTAATATTTCTGTTAATGTATACAAATAACTGCTCATCAGTAGGGCGCCTAATTCATCAGAACCTTCCCCCAACGTATCTTTAGTTATTAAAATGACCGAATCTTCTTTATCCTCTGCGCTACGCCGAACACTTGATGATTCCGGGTCTGTTGTTTCTATTTGTTCTTCTTTGAGTATATCAATATAATAATCTCCCTGGCTTTGCTTAACGTCAGCCTTTAAGTTCATACTTTTAGCTAATTTCAGCACATTTTCTTTTGCAACTTCATTGTCTACGATTGTAGTAATTGTTCCTTTTTCTATCTCTTCTAAGGCCTTTTTGGTATGAATTACCGGTAACGGACAACCCATACCCCTGGCATCTACTTCTTTATTCATTTTTATAAACCATTCCTTTCGTTTCGCTTAAAGCGCAAATCTGCTCTTTTAAGACGGGAAACGTTTCGCCTGTCTTACTGATACGACAAGCGAAACGCTCCCTATCTTGCTGTCTCGTTATCCCCCTATAACCTATTATTAATTTCTAAGCACTTCCTCAAGAGCACGAGGAATCTGTTTAATAATATCATATACTTGAGTTGCCGGAGTCGGCTTAGCATACGAACCGGCTAGCCTGTTGACCTTAGCTGCCTTAGCAGATG
>CAZVFS010000035.1:0-13044 GCA_964626575.1 uncultured Alkaliphilus sp.
GAAACTGTTGGTATAGCAATACTGATGTCAGGAGGTCCGGGGACGGTTTACGGTTCCATGGCTATAGAGGCGATGGAGCAATTCTCAGCCGAATAAGACAGTGTCAGGAAAACATGATTAAGATGTGACAAGGGAATGATGTGACAAAACCTTCGTCCCCTTGTCACAATAATGAAATTAACTTATTGACATGTATAATACCTTATAATATAATTTATTGACAAAGTTAAATAAACGGTGATGGAGTTCACCGGAACCGCGTAATGCTGATGACTCCTACAGGAAACATTAAAAGTGTTCTTGTAGGAGTTTTTTTGTAACCAAAATAAAGGAGTTGATTTTATGGCTATAAGTTTGGCAGTGATTTTATTATTGGGGTTATTTGCAAATAAATTATCTGAAAAGTTAAAAATGCCGGGTCTGCTTGGGATGTTAATATTAGGAGTCATTGTAGGTCCTCATGGATTCAATGTACTTCAGCCGAATATGGTTTTAATATCGGCAGATTTAAGGAAAATTGCTCTCATTGTTATCTTATTGAGAGCGGGACTTGGAATTAAAAAAGAGGACTTAAAAAAGATCGGGATTACCGCACTGAAAATGAGTTCCATACCTTGTTTAGTGGAAGGGTTGTTTATTGCTTTGGCCTCAATAAAACTATTAAATTTTACTTTTATTCAAGGAGGAATACTAGGTTTTATTATTGCCGCAGTCTCTCCTGCTGTTGTAGTACCGTCTATGCTTAAATTGATTGAAAACAATGTCGGCGCTAAAAAAGGGATACCGACCTTAATATTGGCCGGAGCATCTATTGATGATGTTTTTGCCATTACTATATTCGGTGCTTTTTTGGGTCTATATAGTGGTTTAAACGTTAACATAGGAATACAGTTATTAAACATACCCATATCAATAATACTGGGTATTGTGGTCGGTGCAGTTATTGGATTTTTACTGGCAAAATCGTTTCAAAGATACGACATTCATGATGCTAAAAAGGTTTTATTGATACTCGGTTTTTCTATACTATTGAGTGAGCTGGAAAATATGATAGAAATGAAATTACAGATAGCAACACTTTTAGGGGTAATGGCTATAGGTTTTGTGATAATGGAAAGACTGCCAAATATAGGGGAAAAGCTATCAGGCAAGTTCGGCGATGTGTGGGTTTTTGCACAAATTTTGTTGTTTGTATTGGTAGGGGCACAAGTAGATATAAATGTTGCCTTAAATGCAGGAGGGGCAGGCATTATAATAATATTAACAGGTTTGGTAGGACGAAGTACAGGAGTTATAATATCATTATTTGCCACGAACCTTAATTGGAAAGAAAGACTGTTTTGTGTTATTGCATATGTGCCAAAAGCGACAGTACAAGCGGCTATAGGAGCAATACCCCTGTCGTTGGGAGTGGAGTCGGGAGATGTTATTTTGGCTATCGCAGTATTATCTATATTGATTACGGCACCGTTAGGAGCAATTGGAATTCACTATTCTTCGAAAAAGTTGTTGGAACAGAGTGATATGGAAACGGAGCTATCGACATAAATGTGACAAAACCCCCGTCCCCTATCACATAACAAAAAACAGGACATTTTGTCCTGTTTTTCGTTAAACAAAATAATGATTGCATATCCAAATGTCTATTCAACATACACTATAGGTTTAATTAAATCTTGTTGTTTATCTTTCATCAGTAATAATGCCTCTTCTACATGTTCAAATCCTTGGAACTTATGAGTAATCAATTTTGAAGGGTCAATCCTGCCGCTTTGAACCAGCTTGATCAATCTTTCCATTCTGTCTCTTCCACCCGGAGTTAACCCTCCAATTATGGTCTTATGAGCCATTCCGCATCCCCAATCAACTCTAGGAATCGGTATTGTATCCCCTTCTCCATAATAATTTACATTTGACACTACTCCACCAGGTTTGACTATCTTTACAGCTGTTCTCATTATTTCAGGAGACGCCCCGGCAATTATTACCTTGTCTACTCCTTGTCCATTAGTGAATTCCATTATTTGATCATCAATGGGTCCATTTTTATAGTTAACAATATCAGTAGCTCCATAGAATTTAGCCGCATCAATTAATGCTGTCCTGCTTCCTACCGCAAAAATTTTACTTGCGCCCAGAATACTGGCTCCGGCTACAGCCATCAACCCCACCGGGCCAATACCGATTACGGCAATTTCATCTCCTAATTCGATGTTTGCCAATTCCGCACCGTGGAAACCGGTGGTTACCATGTCAGTTATCATAACTGCCGAATCGACGGAAAAACCGTCAGGAAGAATAGCCAGGTTCATATCCGCGTCGTTTACATGGAAAAGTTCTCCGAATACTCCATCCTTAAAGTTAGAAAATTTCCAACCGGCTAACATCCCACATGAATGTTGCGAAAAACCTTGGGCACTTTCTTTGGATCTCCAATCCGGGGTTATAGCAGGTACAATAACTCTGTCTCCAGGTTTAAAATCTTTGACCTCGCTGCCAACTTCCACTATTTCTCCTATTGCTTCGTGCCCCAGTACCATGTCTGTTCTCTCTCCCAGTGCACCTTCAAAAACAGTGTGTATATCTGAAGTACACGGCGAAACGGCAATCGGCTTAACTATTGCGTCATAAGGTCCGGCTATAGGGTCTTCTTTTTCTATCCACCCCACCTTGTTTATGCCTAGCATTGCAAAACCCTTCATTAAAATCCCCCCAATAATATAATAATATAATCTGTCCTACGCCCTCTATTATATGCTTGATAGACACCTAAAACTATTGACATTGATGTGATGTTGTTAGCAGGAGAATAAACATTATTGTCCATCATATTTTGAAATAATAGCTTGCTTTAACGTTCTTAATCTTATTTTTGACGATTTTTCTGAGGGTGTTTGGTGCTTTGTATGATACGTTTCCTTTATAATCTACGTAGAATTCCCAGTTTCTAACAGTGTTTATACCGTAACGGAAAATACAGGAGTCCAGAAATTTTTCAATAATACGGTTGAACCATGGTTTTTCCATATAATCGGGGTTTAGCTCGATACTGAGGTTAAAGGAAAGGGAACTCGCGAGTTTAACTAATTGATCTATAATATACCAGTTGAAAACTACATGGTCATCTTTCATATAAAAATTGTTATGATTAAATATATTGATCACAATATTTCGGGGGGCATTTAAAATCATATTTTTATCTGCTTGGTATAGATATTTTATTTTATGATAATTTTTAACAAAGGACGAGAACATAGGGTCTTGACCGTCAATATTATGAGGAATCAGATGTGTATTGACATAATTATCGAAGATTTCTTTTACGTTGTTAAATTCCAGGTCTTGATAATCGGCTCCTTTTTTTTCATATAGCAGACATCTTTTCTTGTGCTCCAGCGGCATAATGCCATACAATCGTTTAAAATGATTATAAAAATATTTTACATCTGAAAACCCGCATTTTTCCGATATATAAGAAATACTCATATCGGTGGTCAATAACAATAGCTCTGCTCTTATTGTTCTTTCATAACCGAGCCTCTCTTGAAAACTGAAATGGCTGAGATTCTTCCAAAAATGGGAGAGATAATTTTTCGTGACAAACTCCCGAGATGCCACATCCTTGAGGGTTATTTTGTTTCCATAATTTTCATCTATAAATTTAATTATCCTGTGATACCTGTTTAATTGGAAAGGGCTTAAATAGTTATTTCTTTTTCTCAGAAATTGTAGCCAGTGAAATTCATGCATCATCGAATCAATCAGCCGGGATTCAAAGCTTTTTAAAGATTCTTTTGATAATTGAACATTGTTGGTTATGTTTTCAAGCATACTGACCAACAAGCCCCTGAACCGGATTTTGAGCTCTTTCCTTATATCATCGTCGAAATTATCACTTTCAATTTTCTTCCGGGTTCTGGCAAACATGTTGCTTCTAAAGAACATGTATTTAATGTGTTCTGATTGTCTTTGAAAGTAATCTAAATGGATGTGAAAAACTGCAACAATTGCCCTTGGGGAGGCTCTGACAGAGTGAATAGTTTTGTTGTTTACAAACCAAAAATCACCTTCTTTCACTGATATATGTTCATTATTTGCGAAAACTTCAATGGAACCCTTGATAGGCAGGAGTATTTCTGTAATGTTTCTGTGCCAGTGAATGGGATATCTTTTTATGGATTGTATTTTGGTTGAGATATGCAGGTTGTCCCTGAATTCAACTTTTTCTTCATCCATGGGATCCCCCCTCACGTTAACCAGATTGTACCATATATAGCACAAATGCACCAGTAAATAAATGGATTGCAGAACAATTTCAGGGATAGACGAAATTTCGTCTACGTGGGATAACAACTGTCACTGATCATATCTTCCTATCAAAAATGTAATAGAACCCCATTTCCCTATCACCCTTGTCATTGCGTATCCATATCACCATTAAACGGTTTGCTTACGGTGAATATTTAGTATACAATGTTATTCAAAAGTTTCTGAAAATAATAAAAAATGTTATTAAAGGGGTTTATTTGTTGGGAATATTTTGGTATTCTTATTGATAAGAATGAAATCCGTTCTAAGGTCCTATTATTTTACATAACAGATGTTTGGGATTTAGAAAACCAGATACAATAATTTTATAGGGAAGGGGCAGCAAGGGGGATAAGAGATGTTTAAAAAAGTAACATCAATAATTATTATTATATCTGTTGTTATAGGAACTTTTATATATTCGGAAGCCCAATTACAGTTAACACAAGAGGAAAAAGATTATATAGCTAAAGCAGGTACAATAAAAGCTGTATCTATTAAAGGAGCAGCCCCTATTCAATATACCGATGCAAAGGGAGAGGTTCGCGGTATTTCTAAGCGGGTGCTTGAGGAAATATCGGATATGACAGGCCTTGTTTTTCAATATAAACTGTATAATTCTAACAAGGAAGCTTATGACGATATGGATCATGATATATTTTTCGGTATTCCATATCACTATGCATCCGGTGGAATGGTTTTATCGAAACCATTTTTAAAGACTGAAACAATATTATATATAAATTCTTCACTGGATTCTAACCAACTAGATGATAAAATATATGCTGCCGTAAGGGGTAGGGTGCTTCCCGAGGGAATAGACGAAGGAAACATGGTTTATTTTGATACAAGAGAAGAAAGTCTGGATGCTGTAGAAAATGGGAAGGCCGATTATGGATATGGGAATGCATATTCTGTAATATTTTATACATTACAAAATAATTATAAAAATATTGTCACAATTCCTAAAAAGAAAGAATCAAGAGAGTATTGCATGGGTATTTTGGGTAGGAATGAAATACTACTCTCTATAATCAACAAATCAATTGATGCAATTGATGAAGATAAAATGCAGGCTCTAATTTTGGATGAAACGCTACATATTGACAGAAAAATAACCTTTTCAATGATAATGGATATCTACGGCAAGAAAATATTTGGTGCTATTTTTTTAGCAATGAGTATATTGTTGTTTGGTGTTATTTCTAGTGTCCGTTCAAATAAAAGACTTAGGATACAAAACAGGAAAAACGAGATGTTGTCCCAGATTTCCAACGAATATTTATATGAATATTTCGTTAAATCTAATTGTTTAGAACTATCTAAAAAGTATACCCAACTATTTGGAACCCAGAAACGATTAAGGGAAGCGAGCAATATATTAAAAAATGCATTATTAGATAACAATCTGGATGGAAATATACCGGTGATAAAACTTCCTCTTGCTAATGGTAGGACAGGCACATTTAAATCAGTTGGATTAAACATACACGATGAAAAGGGGGAATTGGATTTTATTATCGGAAAGATGGTTGATATCGGTGAAGAGGTAAAGGAAAAAGAAAAGCTCATTACAAAGTCGAGATTAGACGGGTTGACAGGTTTATATAATGCTATAACTACCAGAGAGCTTATAAATGAAAGCATAAAAAAAGGGGATAAAAATAAAACAAATGCTCTGGTAGTAATAGATTGTGATAATCTTAAATATATCAATGATACATATGGGCATTTAGCAGGTGATCGGGTATTAAAAAATATAAGCACAGGTTTGAAACTTACTTTCAGACAAAGCGATATTATCGGGCGTATCGGCGGGGATGAATTCTGTGTATACATGAAAAATGTTCCTTCAGTTGATCTGGTTAAATTAAAGTGTCATCGGTTGAATGTGTTCGTCCAGGAAATAAATAAGGACTTTTATGTTTCGGTTAGCAGTGGTATGGTGTTTTTAAAAAAAGAAAACACATATGAAGAATTATTTGAAAAGGCAGATAAGATTTTATACAAATCTAAGAGAAGAAGAAAAATATAATTTATTAGGAATTTTAACTTTTAGTTTGAACTGTGGTTTTTTGGTTATTCAAAATAAAAAGGAATGTGATAACGGGGGATAAAATGGATATTAGAAAAATCATACCAATAGTTATTTTCATACTTATCATCACGGGGCTTTTTACATTTGCAGAAACTCAATTGGAACTAACACAGGGGGAAAAGGATTATATAGTCAAAGCAGGCGTTATAAAGGCGATATCGGTGGATGGATTGGGCCCTATCCAATATACTGACACAAATGGAGAGGTTCAGGGTATTTCCAGACAGGTACTGGAGGAAATATCAGATATGACAGGGCTTACTTTTCAATATAAGTTATATAATTCTAGCAGGGAAGCTTATGCCGATGCCGATGCCGATATATTTTTCGGCGTTCCTTACCATTATGCGTCTGTTGGCATGACATTATCACAGCCATTTTTAAAAACCGAAACAATATTGTATATAAATTCTTCGACAGATTCCAACCAATTGGACGATAAAATATATGCTGCCGTGGAGGGCAGGGTATTTGCCGAAGGAATTAAAGAAGAAAACACAATTTATTTTAATACAAGGGAAGAAAGCCTGAATGCCGTAGAAAAGGGGAAGGCTGATTATGGATATGGAAACATATATTCTGTGGCATTTTATACGGTGCAAAATAATTATAAAAATGTTGTTATGGTTCCTAAGGGAAGGGAATTAAGGGAGTACCGTATGGGTTTTCCTAAAAATGATAGGATATTATTATCCATCATTAACAAAGCGATCGACGCGATTGATGATGGTAAAATGGAGACCTTGATTTTAGATGCAACAACACGTATTGACAGAAAATCAACCCTCTCGATGATGGTGGATGTTTACGATAAAAAAACATTTGGTATCATTTTACTTATAATAGTTATATTATTGTTTAGCGTTATTTCCAGTATTCGTTTGAATAATAAATTCAGGATACAAAACAAGATAAACGATATGTTGTCTCAAATTTCCAACGAATATTTATATAAATATTTTGTTAAATCTGATCATTTGGACTTATCCAAAAAATATACCCAGTTATTCAGGACCCAGGAACAGCTTGATAAGGTAAGGAGCATATTGAGGGACACATTATTGGATAATAATTTGGATGGAAACATACCAATGATAAAACTTCCCGTTATTGATGGCGTGACGCGCACATTTAAGGCTGTCAGTTTAAATATACATGACAAAAAGAGGAAATCAGACCTTGTTATCGGGAAACTGATCGATATCAGCGAACAGATAGCAGAAAAAAAAGAACTCATTATGAAAACGAAAATAGATGGACTGACAAGTTTATATAATGCTGCAACTGTCAAGGAACTTATAAATGAAAGTATAAAAAGTAGAGATAAACATCAAATAGATGCTTTGATAATAATGGATTGCGATAAGTTTAAATACATCAATGATACATACGGGCATTTAACGGGTGACCAGGTGTTAAAAAATGTAAGCATGGGTTTGAGGCTTACTTTTAGACAAAATGATATTCTCGGACGTGTTGGCGGGGATGAATTTTGTGTATACATGAGGAACGTTTTTTCAGCCGATTTGGTTCAGTCCAAATGCCAGCAGTTGAATGAAATCATTCAGGAGATAAACAGGGGTTTTTATATTTCAGTTAGCAGTGGCATAGCATTTTTGAGAGAAGAAAGCACATATAGGGAACTGTTTGCAAAGGCGGACAAAGCCTTGTACGAAGCCAAGAAAAAAGGCGGGGGACAGTGTGTTATTTATAGTGAAAGGCAGCGGATGTTTCATAAAGGAAACCTAATTTGGGCAGGTGCAAATTATGAGAAGAAGGGATAGAGAGATGGGCGAGAAATTTGGTATAGAGGTTATAGACAGGGCAAGATACGGCGTCCTTTCTATGGTCACCGACGACAACGAACCTTACGGGGTGCCTCTTTCAATTGTAAGGGATGGAGATAATTTATATTTTCATTCGGCGAAAGACGGAAGAAAGGTAGAAATTCTCGCAAACAATCCAAATGTTAGCATAGTTTTCGTAGGAGAAGTTGGGGTTCCGGAAAATTATACCAAGGAACAATTGACTGAAATAGCAAAAGATGAATCCAAGGCGGCACTGCTTATCAGTAAGGTTTTTACGACAGAGTATGAATCCGCGATTGTAAAGGGCAAGGTAAACCCGGTAGAGGATGTAGAAGAAAAAGACAAAGCCATGAGACTCATATGTGGGAAGTATACCCCAACAAAAACAGACTATTTCGATATGGCAATCAAGGCAGGGTTAAACAAGACCAACATATATAGGGTGGAAATAGAGGAAATTAAGGCGAAAAGAAAGAAATATGACGTGCATGGCGAGGAGATGAAATGGAGCAGAATGGAATAAACATAGTGACAAGGGGACGGGGGTTTTGACACATGCGTCAAAACCCCCGTCCCCTTGCCACGCAAATAAAATTGGCAATTTATGATTATACGATTAAAATCCGGGTATAGTAATATCGGCGGGGATTTGTGGACAATATAGAGAACAAAATTTCCGCAAAGCTTCCACGGTAAGGTGTAGAAAACGAAAAAACAAAGCTAAGAAGCTTATATCAATTTGGGAGGGATATTTGATGTTTGATCTTATACCTTTTAAAAGAAGGGGGAACCTGTCGCCATTTTTTAACGAAGTGGAAAAAAGCTTTTTGCAAGGCTTTGGGAACTTGTGGCCTGATTTCAAAACTGATATAGTAGACAAAGGGGATAAATTTGTATTAGAAGCAGAGTTACCGGGTTTTGATAAAAAGGACATCAATATCAATGTTGATGGCAACAGATTAACTATTGAGGCCGAACATAGTGAATCCAAAGAAGAGAGTAAGGACAATTATGTTCATAGGGAAAGAAGATACGGTTCTTTTGTAAGAAGCTTTGATGCATCAGGTATCAAGACGGAAGATATCAAGGCGGATTATAAAAACGGAGTATTGATTCTAGAATTACCCAAGAAGGGTGACAGTCCGGGCGGTAGAAAAATTGACATCGGCTAAAGAGAGATAACTAATTTTAAATATGAATATTTAATAGTAATTTTAAAACCCCCTCAGGAATATAGCTTCTGGGGGGTTGACATTTTATGATATAGAATTTAATCTTGGTAACTAGTGGGGTGTTTATCAAAATAAGGGGGGACATGGAAATATGGATTTAAACAAATTCACACAAAAAAGTCTGGAAGCAATACAGGAGTCGCGGAATTTAGCTATAAAGAACGGAAATCCCCAACTGGAAGAAATCCATATCCATTATAGTTTGGTGAATCAACAAGATGGATTGATACCCAGGGCAATATCATATATGGGGGAAAATGTTTCATTCGTTAAAAGTGATATTGAAAGAGAAATAGATAGGCTCCCTAAACAATCGGGTGGCGACGGTTCTCTATACTCGAGCCGTGGCTATACTAAAACATTGATTTCGGCCGAAGAAGAAGTGGGAAGATTTGGAGACGAATATGTTGGGGTTGAACATATTTATATAGCGTTGCTTAAGGCAAAGGGAACGATTTCGGAGAAAATATTTAAAAAGTATAATATAAATCAACAAAGATTTTTAGAAACTTTAATGAAAATTAGGGGAAGTCAGAGCATTACGTCTGATAATCCCGAAACTACTTATGAGGCTCTCAACAGATTCGGAAAAGATTTGGTAGAGGAGGCTAGAAAAGGGAAAATAGACCCGGTTATAGGAAGGGATAGTGAAATCAGAAATGTAATAAGAATATTATCTCGAAGGACTAAAAACAATCCTGTGTTAATAGGGGACCCCGGGGTAGGCAAAACAGCTATAGCCGAGGGATTGGCCCAAAGGATTGTTAACGGAGATGTTCCGGAGGGTCTCAAGGATAAGAGTATATTTGCCCTGGATATGGGTTCGATGGTGGCCGGCGCAAAATACAGGGGAGAATTTGAGGAAAGATTGAAAGCGGTATTATCCGAAATTGAAAAATCTAATGGTAAAATAATAATGTTTATAGATGAACTTCATAATATAGTCGGCGCCGGCAGGGCGGAAGGTTCTATGGATGCCTCAAACCTTTTAAAACCGATGCTTGCAAAAGGGGAGATCCATACAATAGGTGCAACCACCTTGGATGAATACAGAAAGTATATTGAAAAGGATGCTGCACTGGAAAGAAGATTCCAAAAAGTATTAGTTACCGAACCCAGCATTGAAGATACCATATCTATTTTAAGAGGACTAAAAGAGAGGTATGAAATACACCATGGAATCAGAATTTCGGACAGTGCGGTGATAGCTGCGGCAACTCTTTCAGACAGGTATATAAGTGATAGATTTTTACCCGATAAAGCTATAGACTTGATGGATGAAGCCTCAGCTATGATAAGAACGGAAATAGACAGTATGCCCGTAGAAATAGATGAAACCAGAAGAAAGATACTGCAACTGGAGATAGAAAGGGCAGCATTAAAAAAGGAAATAGACGAGGCTTCAAAACTGAGGTTGGAAAAATTAGAAAAAGAATTGGCCGATTTAAAAGAAAAATTTGATGTACTTAAAATTAAGTGGGAAGAAGAAAAAAGAAATATTACAAAGATAAAGGATATAAAAGAAGAGATTGATAAAGTCAAAAGACAGATCGAGGAAGCGGAAAGAGAGTATGACCTAGAAAAATTGTCCGAACTTAAATACGGTACTATCGTTGATTTGGAAAAAAAACTTGAGGAAGCATATGCCAAAGAAGACGATGATAAAATGCTTAAGGAAGAAGTCACGGAAGAGGAAATAGCCGAAGTTGTAGCAAAATGGACAGGGATACCGGTTGCAAAACTTGTGTCGACTGAGAGGGAAAAACTTCTGAAATTGGACGAAATACTCCATCAGAGAGTTGTAGGGCAAGACGAGGCTGTAGATGCGGTGGTGGATGCGGTTATAAGGGCGCGTGCCGGCATGAGGCAACCTAATAAGCCTGTAGGAAGCTTTATATTCCTGGGTCCTACCGGTGTGGGGAAAACGGAACTTTCAAAGGCGTTGACATCCGCATTATTTGATGATGAGAGAAACATGGTCAGGATAGATATGAGCGAATATATGGAGAGACATGCGGTTTCCAGGTTAATTGGTGCTCCTCCCGGATATGTAGGCTACGATGAGGGCGGACAGTTAACCGAAGCTGTAAGGAGAAAACCTTATTCGGTTATCCTGTTCGATGAAATCGAAAAGGCACATTCTGATGTGTTTAATATATTATTACAGATTTTGGACGACGGGAGGCTTACAGATAATCAAGGGAGAACAGTAGACTTTAAAAACACCGTAATCATCATGACATCAAACATAGGCTCGTCATACCTGTTGGAGGGAATAAGACCGGATGGAACTATAGATGCCGGTGCAAAGGAAAGAGTAGAATCAGAAATGAGAAGAACATTCAAACCCGAATTTTTGAACAGAATAGATGAGATAGTGATGTTCAGGCCGTTGCAAAAAGACGAAGTATTTAAAATAATTGATCTACAAACAAATGAAATTAAATCAAGATTGGAAGATAGGCAGATAGATATTGATTTTACCGATGAGGCAAAGGAACTGGTTTTAAACAGGGCATATTCAACCCAATATGGAGCCAGACCTGTAAAAAGATTTTTACAGAAAGAACTGGAGACTAGAATAGGAAGGCTTATCATTAAGGGTGATGTAAAAGATAAAGATACCATTACAGTTAAAGTTAGGCAGGGAGAATTGGTGTTGAATGTAACATAAATGGCAAGTAACATAGGGACGGGGGATTTGACACATGTGTCAAATCCCCCGTCCCCATGTCATTTAAACAGATGCAAGTATTCTCCAGCCACTGCTTATAAAATAGACCGAAAATATCATGATAAATACACCCAGTAATAAAATAATTCGGCGATATACGGTATCACTGATCAATTTTTTACCTTTGGAAAATGTTATGGATACTATTGTATACCAAGTAAGATCCGATAAAATATGTCCTATGAAAAAGAACAGGATTCCAACCAACCCCAGAGTATAGGATTGACGTATTGATTCTATCCCTGCCGACGACCACCAGATAATGAAATAAGGGTTGGTGATGCTTACAAGTGCTCCCGATAGTGCAAGGCTCCCCATCCCCGTTTTTTTGCTCTCCTTCAGATTTGCCAGGGAGACTGTTTTTTTTATGCCGGATTTTATCATTCCGTATCCCATCCATGCGAGAAAAGCGCCGCCGAACAGGCCTATAAATCCCGCAACAACAGGATTGGAAAAGAAATCCCTAAATCCTAAGGACATAATTATAATCAGTATAAGTTCTAAAATTCCATGCCCCAGTACCGTCAAGGGGCCTGCCGTCCATCCTCTTTTAAGACTTCCATCTATTGCAACGCTTAGCATAGGTCCGGGCATCATTGCCCCTGAAAAACCTATCAAAAAGGCGCTGATAAAAATCCCCCATAAAACCATATTAACCAGCCTTTCTTGGCCAAATGCATATTATAATACAGTATATCAAAAGCTCTATACAATATCTAGCACCTTCCTGTATCCGTCTATAAATTTGTGGGTTGTTTGCGGTTATATTATGAAAAAATCATCATACCTTATAACAAGGTTTTTTATGAGGCATGGTGATAATATTGTCCAATTTCTTTGCCAGTGTTATAAACAACTTTTTAA
>CAZVFS010000036.1:0-5556 GCA_964626575.1 uncultured Alkaliphilus sp.
GCTGGGAATTATAGTCATATTCTCAAATATATTCACTTTGTATTTTATATTAAATCTTTAGTCGGTGTCCGCTCTTTTACTGAGGGCGAAACAGTGAAGCAATGGGGACGGTTCTTTTTGCTTCACCTTGTCGCCCATGTAACTATATTTCTTTTAATAAATTAGCCATCTCAATAGCGGTGATAGCCGCATCATAGCCTTTGTTCCCGGCCTTGGTTCCCGCTCTTTCTATTGCTTGTTCTATAGTATCTGTTGTGAGGATACCAAATATTACAGGAAGTTCCGTACTGAGTGAAACATTGGCAATTCCCTTAGTAACTTCATTGGATACATAATCAAAATGAGGTGTGGCGCCTCTTATAACAGCGCCGAGACATATCACAGCATCGTATTTTTTTGTTTGGGCCATTTTTTTTGCCACAAGAGGAATTTCAAAGGCGCCCGGCACCCATGCAATATCGATGTCCTCTTCGTTCACATCATGACGTTTTAAAGCATCGAGAGCCCCTGATAAGAGTTTACTTCCGATAAATTCGTTAAATCTTCCAACAACAATACCGAATTTTAGCCCATCTGAAATTAGTTTACCTTCGAATATTTTCATCATTTTTTAGCCTCCTCGAAATTTAACATATGACCCAGTTTTTTCTGTTTTGTCTTCAAGTAACAAATATTGTGTTCGTTACAATCCATTTGGATAGGAACCCTTTCAATAATTTCCATGCCATATCCGGCAAGCCCTGATAATTTTTTAGGGTTATTTGTCATCAGCCTGATTTTTTTAATACCGAGATCGGCCAATATTTGAGCACCAATGCCGTAATCCCTCATATCACTTGGAAAACCGAGGGCATGGTTTGCCTCCACTGTATCCATGCCATTATCTTGTAAAGCATAGGCCTTTAGTTTGTTAATTAATCCGATGCCCCTGCCTTCTTGACGCATGTAGACCAATACTCCGCGGCCCTCCTCATTAATCTGTTTGAGTGCAGCCGCACACTGTTCGCCGCAATCACAACGTAGAGAGCCAAAAGCATCTCCTGTGAGACATTCGGAATGAACACGTACCAAAACGGGTTCCCCATCTGATACATCACCTTTTACTAAGGCAACATGATGTTCCCCGTTCAGGTTATTCTCATAACCTATAACAGTAAAGTCACCATATTTGGTTGGCATATCGGCACTGGTTATACGGGTGACGAACACCTCATGTTTTCTTCTGTATGCAATTAGATCGGCTATAGTGATTATTTTTAAATTATGTTCTTTCACAAATTTCATAAGCTGTGGCGTCCTTGCCATTGTACCGTCTTCATTCATTATTTCACAAATCACGCCTGCAGGGTATAAACCGGCAAGGTTTGCCAAATCCACGGTAGCCTCCGTATGTCCTGCCCTTTTCAACACGCCGCCTTTTTTTGCTTCCAGCGGGAATATATGCCCCGGTCTTTTAAAATCCTGGGGCCTGGCATTTGAATCCAAAACTTTTTGTACTGTGAATGCTCTCTCATGGGCAGATATTCCTGTGGTGGTTTCCATCGCATCAATGGAAACGGTAAAGGCGGTCTGGAGACTATCCGTACTATGATCTACCATTTGGGGAATATCCAATTCTTCTAGCCTAAACCCGTCAATGGGCATGCATACAAGACCGCGGCCATATTTGGTCATGAAATTAATAGCTTCCGGTGTTACTTTCTCGGCTGCCATTATAAGGTCGCCCTCATTTTCGCGGTCCTCATCGTCTATCACTACTATAATTTTGCCTTGCTTAATGTCTTCAACAGCCTCTTCAATTGTGTTAAATTCGTACATGTCATTTCACTCCTTTTTGCATGGGCAGACACACGGGTCTCCCCCTATCACCTTCACAGTGCTTCATTCATTTATACAGATTTACAAAAAACCATGTTCACTTAAAAAATTTATGTCTATATTGGATTTAGAGGGACCGTTTTCCTTAAAAGATAAAAGCTTTTCTACATACTTTCCAATCATGTCCACCTCAAGATTTACTTTATCGCCCATATTTTTTTCAAGGAGAGTCGTCTCGTCTCCGGTAAACGGGATAATAGAAACCTTAAAACATTCATTATCCACATAGGCGACAGTGAGGCTGATCCCATCGACAGCAACGGAACCTTTATTTATTATATATTTTAAAATATCCGGCGGGGCGGTTATCGAAACCCATACGGCGTTATCTTCTTGTTGAAAATCCTTAATGGTGCCCGTGCCGTCTATGTGCCCGCTTACAATATGTCCCCCTAAGCGATCTCCTAGTTTTAGGGCCCTTTCCAGATTTACTTTACTTCCGGAAGATAAACTGTCTAAATTGCTCCTTCGCATTGTTTCCGCCATAACATCTACCTCAAGGTTGTTGGAAGTGAAGGACGTCACCGTCAAACATACACCGTTGGTTGCAACACTATCACCGAGTTTGATGTCTTCAAGTATTTTTTTAGCTTTAACGGTGATAGTTGCCGATTTAGGACCTTTTTTGACGGATTCAACTGTTCCTACCTCTTCTACAAGTCCTGTAAACAAAGGTTAAACCCCCTTTCTTATATAGGCTTCTATCATTACATCATCTTCGAATCTATAAATATTTATGTCTTTGAGGGATATAGCCTCCTTCATATAAGGGATACCTTCCCCCCCGACCGGGGTTTTGGATGAACTGCCTCCTATTATTTTTGGAGCTATAAATGAAACTACTTTATCTACAATACCCTCATGCAAGGCCGAATAATTTAGACTGCTTCCACCTTCCAAGAGAATACTGTCGATTCTTTTTTCCCCTAAAACTTTCATTAAATACGATAAATCTACCTTATTATTTTTAAGAGGTGTAATTATAACCTCCGCACCTGTTTTTTTAATACTTTTTATCTTTTCTTCACTGATGGCCTCGGTTGTTGCAATAATGGTCTTTGTATTTTCGTCACACTGTAGAACTTTTGCATCTAAAGGTATAATGCCTTTTGTATCCACAACTACTCTGATTGGGTTTTTCCCGTCAACATCTTTTAGTCTGGTTGTAAGCAGAGGATCATCCGCCAAGACTGTCCCTATTCCAACCATTATGGAGGAATATTTATGGCGTAATTTGTGAACATATTCCCTGGATTCATCGTTGGTGACCCAACGGGAGTCTCCGGTATAGGCAGCTATTTTGCCGTCAAGAGTCATAGCAGTTTTAAGCGTGCAAAAAGGAAGCCCTGTTGTAATAAACTTTATAAAGATTTCATTTAATTTTTTGGCTTCGTCTTCTAATACACCCGTTATTACCTCTATACCATTTTCTCTTAGAATTTTAATCCCCCTGCCGGCTACTAAGGGATTAGGGTCTTCCACAGCGACCACAACTTTTTTGATCCCTTTGTTGATAATAGCTTCAACACAAGGCGGGGTTTTGCCGAAATGTGAACAAGGTTCTAAAGTTACATACATAGTAGCTCCTGCAACAGGTTCTGTGGCATTGTTGAAGGCATTGATTTCCGCGTGGGCCTCGCCATATTTTTTGTGATAGCCTTCACCGATAATTCTGCCATCTTTAACTATTACAGCTCCAACCGGCGGGTTCGGATTTACATATCCGGCACCGAGTTCTGCCAAGTCCAACGCTCTGGTCATATATGAAGAATCCATGAATTCACCTCACATGTTAGAAATCGGAAGTCGGTGTGCCGGTATGCCGGATCAGGAGCCGGAAATTAGGAACAGTACTACTATCTATTATTTTGAAATAGACAGCATATGCAAGGGTCTTTTGTTTACCCATGGCTTGCAGAGTTTTGCTTTCATATATTTCCGGCACTCCGAATTCTGGCTTCTGACCTCCAAAATAATAAGCCCTGATAAAATTTATCAGGGCTTGATTTTACTAAACAATTTAATAAGGCTATACAGAATAATGCCTTGGGATATAGCAATTTTTCCTTCTCCCATCCAGACTTTACTGTCGGTACCGGAATTGCACCGGTTCAATCAAAATAGACTCGCGGACTATACCGCCGGTAGGGATTTTCACCCTGCCCTGAAGGATTTTCGATATTTATTTATAACTTAATATTAGCACTGTTTCAACGTTAAGTCAATAACAAAAACCTGGTCTAGCGTAAGACTTGGTATTATAATATAATATAGGCATTAAGGCATCAAAGAATAGATATATAAAATATAATAAAATATCATACAGGATGTTTTAAAATATAGGAGAGTGTTTTTTATGTCCAGAAATCTGTTTAGAAAAGAACTAGATTTATTAAGACCATACGTTCCGGGAAAACCAATCGAAGAAGTACAAAAAGAATATGGTATAGATAAGATAGAAAAATTAGCATCCAATGAAAATCCTTTGGGACCGTCACCAAAGGCGGTAGAAGCCATCATAAGGGAAGCACAAAATATTAATTTTTATCCGGATTCCTATGCAATGAAACTAAAAGAGGCTATTGCCGAAAAGGTCGGCTTGACACATGAAAATATAGTTGTAGGCAACGGTGGAGAACAAACCTTGGCTATGGTGGCTCAAACAGTTATAAGCCATGGGGATGAAGCCATAATGGCAGATACTACATTCAGTTTATACGAAACGAGTGTACTTAATATGGGTGGAGTTGCCGTTAAATTGCCCCTAAAGAATTATAGGCACGATTTAGATGGTTTTATTAAAAAAATTAGCGATAAAACAAAGATAATATATATTTGTAACCCTAATAATCCTGTAGGAAATATTTTGACGAAAAATGAAATAGATGATTTTGTCGCTGGGATACCGGAAGATGTTGTGATTCTATTTGATGAAGCATATTATGATTATGCAAAAGTTAATCCTGAATATCCGGAGACATTGGACATCTTAGCAAAAAGGCCGAATACCATTATACTTAGGACATTTTCCAAAGTGGGTGGTGTCGCCGGGGTGAGAGTGGGATATGTACTTACATCTAAAGAAATAGCTGCGCAAATGAGTAAAGTCAAAGATGTGTTTAACGTCAGCTCATTGGCCCAGGCTGCAGCTTTGGCGGTATTGGAAGACGAGGAACACATTGAAAAGACAGTAAAATTAAATTATGAATCCCTAGCGCTCATGGAGAAATATTTTGATGAAAACAATTTAGAATATGTGAAGTCCAATGCAAACTTTATATTTGTAAATACAGATGTTCATTCCAAATTAGTGTTCGAGGAATTAATGAAACAAGCAGTGATTATCAGACCCGGATTTTTATGGGGCTGGGATAACTGGCTCAGAGTGAGTACGGGAACTATAAAGCAGACAGAAAAATTTATTGAAGCGTTGGATAGGATTCTCAAGGCTTAGGTGATAGGGGGTAGAAACATGATTGTCAAAGCAGAAAATGTAGTTAAAAGATATAAAGAACTGACTGCCCTGGATCATTTCAATATGGAGGTAAAGGAAGGAGAACTATTGGGACTCTTGGGCCCTAACGGCTGCGGAAAAACTACTGCCATAAATTGTATTTTATCACTGCTGAAATTTGATGAAGGAGATATACAGGTACTTGGACAAAAAATGACACCTAC
>CAZVFS010000036.1:5656-7666 GCA_964626575.1 uncultured Alkaliphilus sp.
GACGAACCCACTGTTGCGGTGGATGCCCAAAGCAGAAATTTTATACTTGAAGGGATTAAAAGATTAAACAAAGAGGGCAGCACCATCATATATACCACCCATTACCTGGAAGAGGCGGAGATGCTCTGTGACAGGATAATAATAATGGACAGAGGAAAATCCCTCGTAACGGGCACAGTAGAGGAATTAAAATCGATTACAAGTACAAGAGAAAAAATAATAGCGGGATTTGAAAACCCGGAAGGGGATATATCAGATAAAATAAAATCTATACCCCATGTGCTGGATGTGCAGAAGGCTCATGAGGAATATATTATAAATTTTGAAAACGGAACGAACAATCTTTCCAATTTGCTGGATTTTATAAAAGATAATGACCTAACATATACAAAGCTGTACAGTCAACTTCCCAGTTTAAATGATGTATTTTTAGAGCTCACCGGGAAGGAGCTGAGGGAATAACATGAAAAATATATTGAGAAACAGCATATATCTGGGGAAAAATATGTTCAGGGATATGAGTTTTACTTTTTGGGGCTTAATGTATCCGATTATATTAGCAGGGTTTTTTTATATAGCATTCAGCGGAATAATAAATATGGAAATAGAAACTATAAATGTAGGGATTGAAAAGGAAAACCCAGTGTACCATATGCTGGAGAATATAGAAATATTGAATGTGACAGAAATCCACGAAGATAATGTGGAAAAAAGTTTAAAATCCGGTGAGATAGACGGATATGTAAGAAATGATTTAAGCCTTGTTGTAGACAGATCCGGATTAAACCAAACGGTAATAAAGGGGATACTTGATCAAATAATACAGATCATCGCCTTAAATGAACCCATGCAGAATCTTGATTTTGGGACAAATTACTTGTCGGCTAAAACCCAAGAAGCAAATTCCATGTTGGTGATTTTTTATTCCTTAATTGCTATGGTATCTACCTATGGAATTTTTCCGGGCGTTGAAACCGCGGTCACGTCCCAAGCAAATCTAACCGACATAGGTGCAAGAATAAACACAACACCTATAAGAAAATCCACACTTTTGATATCCGGTGTGATAGATGGGCTGTTGATAAACATATTTTCTAATGTACTTCTTTTATTATTTTTGCGGTTTGTATTGAAAATGGACTTGTTCACAAACATATGGTACAGTAGTATATTTATACTTTTAGGGAATCTGTTCGGGATCTCTTTGGGTATATTTGTCGGGTCGTCCAACAAGAAAAGCCCGGGGGTCAAAATTATGTTTTCAATCGCAACCACATTGTTTTTATCCTTTTTGTCGGGTATGATGTCTCCAAATATAAAAGTATCGATTGATAAAAATGTCCCGATATTGGGGAAAATAAACCCTATTTCGATAATTACAAACAGTTTATATAAAATAAATCTATTGGGGAATACCCAAAATTTGGGCCAAGGGATGATTCTTTTGGCGGTTTATTCCCTAGTGCTGATGGCTGGTTCATATTTATTTTTGAGGAGGAGCCAATATGACAGTATATAGATATTTTATAAAAATTACCATAAGATACAAGTGGATAATACTGGGATATGCGGCGATATTTTTCTTATTATCGATAATAAGCAGTGTAAACACAAAAACAAAAGAAACAGCCTTTATGGAAGAAAGTCTGAATATAGGAATAGTAAATAACAGTAAGGGCGATCTGTCCGAGGGGCTGATAGACTATTTAGGCGGGAATAATACCATAGTTAAGATGGAAAATGACGTTGATTATATAAAGGACCAGATTTTTCTCGAGGCGGTAGATGCGGTAATTATAATACCCCAAGATTTTCAGAGCAGGGTGGAAAACAAAGAGGAATCTGTGGAGATATTTCGCGACGACAGAAAAATGGAATCGTTGCAGATTGAAAACCAGGTGAACAAGTTTCTGGTGTTTTTAAATGCAACTAACAGGGATGGAAAGTTTAATTTGGCAAAGGTAAGGGATGTTTTGAGTAAAGGGGCGAAAGTTGATGTTCTAAAAACGG
>CAZVFS010000036.1:7766-11361 GCA_964626575.1 uncultured Alkaliphilus sp.
ACCACGAGCAGATTTGTAATAAGCGGAGTAAGCACGGTGGTTTCCCTTGGAACGGCATTTATTTCAGGGGTATTCGTCCCGCAGGAACTCTTAGGGGAAAAGGTATTGGCCATGGCTAAATTTTTTCCGGTATACTACTATGTTAAAATTAACAATATGAGGGTAGTTTCAGCTATTGATATGTCATATGGGCTCAGGATGCAATTATTGTTTGGGGCTGTGTTTTTGCTGGCGGGGCTTTGCTTTTCAAGGGTAAAACAGGAAATATAAGTTGTGGTATAATATGGGGGGACAGGTTTTTATGTTATTACAAAATGCAACAGGAACCGTCCCCAGTGCATCCCTCGGTGCATTGCGAATATTAGAGAAAGGGGTAATTTTACAAAATGCTTATTTCTGATCATGATATTAGTGAATTCATAAGGGAAGACGTTCCCTATATTGATCTGACAACAAAGCTTTTAGGGATTGGAGATCAAGTTGGGAAGATGACCTTTGCAACACGGGAAGACACGGTATTATCGGGTGTGGAAGAAGTTTTGGAGATTTTCAAGAAACTGGACGTCAAATGTAACAGTTTTTTGCCGTCAGGCACATTTCTTCAAAAAGGCAAGGTTTTTATAGAAGCTGAGGGTGCCGCAAAGAATTTGCATATGGCCTGGAGGGTATCTTTAAGTATTCTCGAATACTTTAGCGGTATAGCTACCAGGACAAAGGTGATGGTTGATAAAGCCAAAAAAGTAAACCCGGATATCAACATAGTAACTACGAGAAAGACTTTTCCGGGAACCAAGAGGCTTTCAATAAAATCAATTATTGCAGGGGGCGCATGGCCGCATAGACTAGGGTTATCCGAAACCATATTAATATTTCAACAGCATATAAACTTTATCGGAGGGTATCAGGAACTGGCGAAAATAATACCCCAAATTAAGGCTGTTGCGTTTGAAAAAAAGGTTACGGTAGAGGTAGAAAATATAGAAGATGCTATTCTTATGGCAAAATCCGGGGTGGATACATTACAAACGGACAAGTTGTCGGTTGAACAATTAACCGAGGTTGTTAAAAAAGTGAGGAGTATCAATCCGGATATAGGAATAACAGCCGCAGGGGGAATAAACGTAAATAACGTGGAAGCCTATGCAGCAACAGGTGTGGACGGAATAGCAACAACATCGTTGTATTTTGGCAAACCGTCAGATATTTCGGTGAAGATAGAACCTGTTTTAAAATAGGTTTAAATTGATTTAGTTTATTGGACACAGTAGAGATAATTCTTTTTATGCCGCAGGCAACATACGGGAACTGTCAGACTGTGCAAAAGGGCACATTATCTGTTTTTTGTCATTCTGAGCGCAGCGAATAATCTGTATTTTAAAGCATCCTGGATTTGTTCGCTTGGCTTAGAGTGACAATTTTTATATAGCCTGCCGTTTCTTTGTGTTTTTCTGTGCCTGTTATTACATTTGAATATATATAAAAAATCTATTATAATAATTATAATATTTCAAATATAAGAAAAGGGTGATGTGATGTCTGATTTTACGGGAAAATGTATAAAACTAAAGGAAGCTTCTCATTTGTTATCGACTGTTCCTACAAAATATAAAAATGATGCATTAAATCTAGTAGTAGAAAGTTTAAAGAAAAATTTATCATATATACTTTCTGAAAATGAAAAAGATATAAAAATAGCAAAGGAAAATGGAACAAAATCCAGTCTTATAGACAGACTCGCATTAAATGAATCCAGGATGAAGGGTATGATAGACGGCGTTAACACTATTATAGATTTAAAAGATCCTATCTGGCGAAGTAATGATGTATGGACAACGGAAACCGGACTTACTATCAGCAGGATGACGGTACCGCTTGGGGTTATCGGTATCATATACGAATCAAGACCGAATGTTACGGTAGACGCTTTTGCTCTGGCACTAAAAAGCGGTAATTGTATTTTGTTAAGGGGCAGTTCGCTTGCTGTCCATTCAAATAGGGCATTGGTGATGGCGATTAAGGAAGGTTTAAAACAGAGTGAAATAAGTGAGGAAGTAATTCAACTTATAGATGATTCTGATAGAAATTTGGTAAGGGAAATGTTAACATCGAATGAATATATAGACGTGATAATTCCAAGGGGTGGCCCGGAGTTAATTCGTTTTGTGGTAGACAACGCTACGGTTCCTACTATTGAAACCGGGGCAGGCAATTGCCATACTTATGTAGATGACTCGGCTAACTTGGAGGATGCGGTTAATATAATAATAAATGCAAAAACACAGAGACCGGGTGTTTGCAATGCTTGTGAGACAGTGTTAATTCATGAAAATATAGCAGGGGATATTTTGCCGAGGTTGTATGATGCATTGAATGATAAAGTAGATCTTAGGGGATGCCCCTTAACAAGGGAAATAATAGATATAAAAGAGGCAACTGACAATGATTGGGCTGAAGAATATCTTGATGACATTCTCGCGATCAGAGTTGTTTCCGATGTACACGAAGCAGTTGACCATATACAAAAATACGGAACCGGGCATTCAGAAGCTATTATTACGGAAAATTTCACTAATGCAAATTATTTCTTAAGAAGAGTTGATGCCGCCGCGGTATATGTAAATGCATCAACCAGATTTACAGACGGCGGGGAATTTGGTTTTGGCGGGGAGATGGGTATCAGTACTCAAAAAATTCACGCCAGAGGGCCGATGGGAATAAATGAGCTGGTTACAATAAAATATACTATAGTGGGGAATGGACAAATCAGAGAGTAGGGGTGCAAAGATGCTGTCGGAAACAATGAAAAAAAGCAGGAAAATTGTAATTAAGATAGGTAGCAATATACTCTCTAATGAGGACGGTACTATCAATCATGATTTTATAGAACAATTGTGTGAGCAGGTGTCCTTCCTGATTGAAAAAGGAAAACAGATAGCAATTGTCACTTCGGGTGCCATGATTGCCGGCATTAGCAGGACTAACAAATGGTCCAGAAAAGAGGACATGAATTATAAGCAGGCTTTATGTGCAATTGGGCAAGTGGAACTCATGGCTGCCTACAGCAGCCATTTTAGTAAACATGGAATTTATATCGGCCAGCTCCTCTTAACCAGGGACGATTTTTACGATGAGTTAAGAACATTAAATATAAGGAACACATTGTTTACATTGGTTGATGAGGGAATAATACCTATTATAAATGAAAATGACACGGTAAGTGTTGAACAGATCAAAATAGGGGATAACGATACGTTGTCGGCCTACTCTGCAAGTCTATGGAATGCCGATTTGTTGATACTTTTGAGTGATATAGACGGTGTTTATGATAAAAACCCCAAATGTTATAAGGATGCAAAACTTTTGGAGAAAATAGAAGATATAGACAGTATGTTGGGAAAAATTGAAATCGGGGAATGTAATACCTTTGGGACGGGCGGAATTGCAACAAAAATAGAGGCCGCAAAAATAGTAAATAATTATGGTATCCCGATGATATTAGCTAACGGCAAAACGGAGAACATATTGATAAAGTTATATAATAACGAGACCAAGGCGACTATATTTTTGGGAAGTGGGAAGTGAGAAGTGAGAAATG
>CAZVFS010000036.1:11461-12650 GCA_964626575.1 uncultured Alkaliphilus sp.
ATCATTGTTTTTATATCTATACCGGGGTTAATTATATTGATTATGGTTTATAGAAAGATATACAACAAATATAAAACTTGAACATGGGGAGCATGATGATTAATGGTTGATAAAAAAGCAAAAAAAATGCCGCCATCAATTGATGAATGGCTAAGAGAAGCAAAAGCGGATCCGGCGGCTTTACAGGAGGGCATGTTTTTGGTTCATAACGGTGTTGTACGCCAAACACCGAAGGCCAGGGTGCGTCAAGGGGTTGACGACGGTTCTGTAGTAAAGGGCATGGAATTCGCTTATGACGAGGCGAAGGTTAATATGGCTGTTGCCGAAACCCGCAAAATGAGCGGTATATTCCATGTCAGGGTTTGGCTCAATGAGGGTCAACTGGAAACCGGTGATGATATAATGTATGCGCTGGTAGGCGGCGATATAAGACCACATGTCATAGATGCTCTACAATTCCTTGTTGAAAAGATTAAAAACGAATGTGTTACCGAAATTGAACATTATGATTAAATCATTGTTAAATTGTTGGTGTTATAGATGAAAAAGAAGATAATTTTGGTTCATGGATATTATAAAAATAAAAAAGACATGTCAGCCCTAGAGAAAAATTTAGAGAAACTTGGGAACGAGGTAATATCAGTCGAACTACCTCTGACATTTGAAGACATAACATATGCCACATCTGTGTTTGAGGAAACAGTTACCGAAATTATATGTAATTTAAAAGAAGATGAAAAAGTTAACCTTGTAGGCCATAGTACAGGGGGAATAGTGATAAGACTTTTCCTGTCCAACACAGAATATATAGATAAAATATATAGATGTGTTTTGATAGCTGTTCCGAACAAAGGCAGTAAATTAGCGGATATGGCCTCGAGATTGTTTCCCAGGTCTGTTAATGTTTTTAAGACATTAAAATCCCTAAAATGTGAGAACGTAAGAAAATTACAGTTAGAAAATATAGATAACATTGAAATAGGTGCGATAGCAGGCAGTAAAAGCAATTTGTTATCGAATAGATTGTTGAAGAGTGAAAATGACGGCAGGGTGGAAATCAATTCCGCAATATGTGGAGAACTAAAGGATTTTATTGTTCTTCCCTTTAGTCATGGGAAAATTCACCATAGGCTTGAAACGGCTGAACTGGTTGATGCTTTTTTAGAACGGGGCAGTTTTGATTTGTAAT
>CAZVFS010000037.1:0-12502 GCA_964626575.1 uncultured Alkaliphilus sp.
GAATCGAACCCCTGTCCGAAGGCCCTTTACCACTAGTTTCTACGAGTGTAGTTATTGTTTTGAATATCGCCTTCCCTGTCGTCCAATAACATACTACAGGTTTGGCTAGCCCCAATTGTACAACTTAGGGTCAGGGCACCCCCCTAAGACGTTCCCCGCGAAAATGACATTTCTGTCCTAGCAGCGGGAGGCTAGGGAGAAATGAGCTGCCGTTATATTAGGCAGCTAATGCGTAATTTTCGTTTGCTTTTATATTTAAATGCCCGGTTTTTTACATGTTACCAAGCGAAACACGACTCGCTACCAATGACTCCAAACCCCCGTCGAAACCAATACGCCCCCATAATTTTAGTATTAAGGATTTACTGTTTTTGCCTTTCACGAAATTCCCTTTCTATTCGGCGTTCGGCATCTTTTTTGGCTATAACTTCGCGTTTGTCATATTTTCTTTTGCCGATGCCTACACCCAGTTCGACTTTCACCAAACCGTCTTTCAGATAAAAACTCAATGGAATTAAGGTGTAGCCCCTCTGCTGAACATATCCTATAAGTTTTCTGATTTCATTTTTATGAAGCAAGAGTTTTCTGGCTCTCATAGGGTCTCTATTGAAAATGTTTCCTTGTTCATAAGGACTTATATGAACATTATACAAGAAAACCTCGCCATTTTCAACCCGGGCATAGCCGTCCTTAATGTTGATTTTTCCTTGTCTGATAGATTTTACCTCAGTCCCGACTAACGCAATTCCGGCCTCATACGTTTCCTCAATAAAATAATCATGTCTTGCCTTTTTATTAGTCGATACTATTTTTTTTCCTTTGTCGGCCATTAATTCCACCCTTTTGTATTTCTTATTTCACAGGCTACATCAATATAGTTTATCATTTATACACAACTATGTCAATAAACAATTATGCCCATTCATCCATATATTAACCTAAGTACCATAAACATACAATAACCTATTTTATATCTCGGCACCCTATAGATATTCTCAGGCTTTTTATAATGGGCGGCCGGGTACCCCTTAAAACATATATTTTAAATTCCTAAGAATGGAAGTTTAATTCGCCAATAAATAATATAGAAAAAATTCTGTATCTATTTCACCGGGAAGTCAAAATATGTATCAGGATAAGGTTCATTAACGAGCTTATAATGCCACCATTCCTTAGTGTACATTTCAAATCCCGCCGAAATCATAGCATCCCGCAGTATGTTTCTGTTTATTTCCTGCTGTTCGGTAATGAGTGGCGTACCATGATGCGATATTTCACCAAAAAAATCAAAGCCACTGCCCATATCAACCTCTTCACCTGTCTTGATATCCACAATTGTTAAATCTACCACACTCCCCCTTGTATGACCTGATTTTTCGGCTATATATCCGAGCTCAAATAAATTAGCCTTATCTACGTGTGGATAATACTGCTGTTTCATCTTTATATCATCAACATCTTTCGCCCATCTGACAAAATCATCGACTGCTCTTTGGGGACGATATGCATCAAAAATTTTAATGTAGTATCCCTGTTGCTCCAGTATTTCGCTCGCTTCCCTGAGTGCCTGTGCGGTCTCCTTGGCAAGGATTGCCTTCGGGGCTTCATAACCGTCGACACGCCTGCCCAAAAAGTTGTTATCACCGTAATACCTCATTTCCAGCTCTGCCGTTTTAATTTCATCCGTTAAGTACACAAAACTTTCGGGAATGTTTGAAAGGCCTTCGGGAATGCTTGAACCGCAGCCACCTAAAACAATTACCGCAATAACCAAAGGAACAATAAATGTATTAAACCTCTTTATTATAGCACCCACACCCGGTCACCCCCATCTATTAGTTTTATATGTATTCGGTTTTTAATTAATACCACATGTTTATGCTCAAAAACACTTTTTGATAATACCAAGCCCATTTTTCATATATCCGAGTCTCGGGTCAACCCTTAGATGATGAATATTATTTTCCCCCTATTTAACGCTACCTATAACCCTGAACAGCGATTATATATTTATTGCACAAGTTTTCTGTCATTTCAAACTAACGAAACATAGTCATTAAAATTATAAAAAACGTCATCCATATGCAATACAATAAAGTTAACAGTAAAAAACAAGAAGAAAAATTGAAAAAGGGAAGCAACAACTCTTATTGTTTACCTCCCCCCTTCAATGTGATTTTGATAGCTAAATGTTTACTACTGAAAAGTGCCTGTTCCAATTACTCTGCATCATTTTCTTTATCACATCATTTATCTTTTCAAAATGAACAGGTTGTAAAATGAACATAAAGTCACGTACCGACCCACGGGCAAACTTCAGTCCCTTCCATTTTGCAGATGCAAATTCGTTTCGCAGTCGTAGGGGTTTAAACCTTCTTAGGTACACCTCTTCTTTTTCCCTACATCGATGGTTATAAAAAACAACGCTTTTGCCTAATAAATAATAACCTACCAGTTCGTCTTCCGTAATATATTTATCGCTTTTAGCTGAAGATAACGATACACTCTTTACAAGCAGTCCATTGTCCGGATCACAAAATATAATATCCGAATGGGACAGAGCCTTCAGGGAATTATTGTACCAAACATCCCTTGAAAAGGACCTGTCGTTTCCCGGTCTAAGTATTTCAGAGTAATATTGAGCTTCAGGGATAAGCCCGGCTGTTTCAAGTGCGGCAATATTTCTGTTGCCTCCAACAATTTGGCGAAGCCTATAAAGCAGCCCATCATCGCATCCCTGAAACAATTTGTTGTTGAGATAACCGGTATGTTTCCCATCGTTGTTATCATGTTCCTCCGGTTTATATGTGCGGTACCAGTTGATACCGACTCTTAACCCTGAACCGGCTATTTGACGAAACATACCTAGTTTTCCGAAATCTCCTGCATCACCGACATATCTGTCCTGCATTTTCTATTACACCACTTTCATTGTTAAAATTGAATGTGGCAGGGGGACGTTTTGTTTGCCACATCACGTCCAGCCCGCGATGTGGCAAACAAAATGTCCCCTTGCCACGTGAGAGGTGGCAAACAAAACATCCCCTTGCCACGTGAGAGGCGGCAAACAAAACATTCCCTTGCCACTTAATAAGAAAAAGCAATATCTTCTCAATCAAAGAATATTGCTTTTAATTTGTTAATTAATGTAGTATTTGATGTTTCTATCTATTACTATTTAATTAAAGAAAACAGATTGAACGCATTCATAACAGGTAGCATTACTACCGAAATTGTAGCCATCATTTTAATCATAATATCCTGATTAGGACCTACAACATCCTTGTACCCGTCACCAACAGTATCGCCGATAATGCTGGCATTATGAATTTCATCAAAGCGTTCCTTACCGTATTTCTTTACCAATTCAGCTTCTCTGGACTTGACATATTTTTTCGCATTATCCCACGCACCGCCACTGTTTGCCGTTGAGGTTGCCATTACGGTAGCGTCCAAAATCGTTCCGAGCAAGAAACCGCCTACAAACACGGGTCCAAAGATAAAACCACCAATGACGGGAGATAATAGAGAAACAAATACAGGCTTTTTCATTTCCGCAATAGCACTTTTTGTACATATATCAACACAACGATTGGAATCCGGCTTTACCTCTCCGGTCAGAATCCGTGGTTCCTCCTGCACTTGTCTACGCACTTCGTCCACCATCTGCTCGGCATTACGGCACACCGCATTAAGCATTTCACCCGAAAGCCAATGCATGACACCCATGCCCATAAACGCCCCACCAAGGGCTAAAAAATTCAGTATATCAAGTACGCCGCCACTTTCCCCGATGTTCGCGAAAGATACCATCATGGCTAATGCCGCAAGCACACCGGAACCGATTGCAAAACCTTTTCCTACGGCTGCCGTGGTATTCCCAAGGGAGTCAAGACTATCAGTGATGTTACGTACCTCTTTATCTAATTGAGCCATTTCCGCAATACCCCCGGCATTGTCGGAAATCGGGCCATAAGTGTCCACCGTAACCGTCGCTACAACAAAGGAAAGCATACCTACCGCCGCAATAGCCGAACCGTATAGCCCTGAAAAGAAACTTGAAATAATAATAGCACCACCCAATGCAATACAAGCAGGCAAACAGCTGCGCCAACCGGTGCTTGTCCCGCCAACAATGACCAGTGCCGGGCCCTCTTCGGCCAAATGAGCAACCAACTTTGTCTCCTTATATTGCTCACTTGTATAACGTTCAGCCAATATACCCAGCAAGATACCCGCGATAATTCCGGTTACAGCGCTCAGCCAAGGGGAAACCCAACCAAATCGAAAATCAATGCCGGCATGATCCAGGTCCAAACCGCCAAAGAAGAAATAACTTAGTACCAAGGTTGCGCCGGCGATAATTGCAGCAGAACTCCATAAAGATATGTTCAGTTCCCTACTGATCTTATTACTTGGCTCTTTAAAGAGCACATAAGCAATTCCTATAATACAGGCAAGTAAGCCTACCCCGACGAATGCAAGAGGATATTGCATCATGCGGACTATGAGTTCGGTATTGATAGGTATGGAAGAATTGATAGCCACAGTATAAATTGTGGTCGGTAAAATTGCAGACGCTACTATTGCATTAATGGTACTTTCCAGAAGGTCCGAACCCATACCTGCAACGTCGCCGACATTATCCCCAACACAGTCTGCGATAACCGCCGGATTACGAGGGTCATCTTCCGGAAGCCCTAATTCAGTCTTACCAACAAGGTCGGCTCCCATATCTGCCCCTTTGGTGAAGATACCGCCACCAAGCCGGTTAAACACTGCAACTGAGGAACAGCCTAAAGAATAGCATGCCAATACCTGTGGGAATAGCACAAATTTCAAACCCACAATACTGGTCATTTCAACTAAGTTTTCCGGGTTGGCAAACTGGAGCATCATACCCACAATCAAATATACTAACAATAACCCAAGCATAGCGAATCCGCCAACCGACAAACCCATTACGGAACCGCCACGAAAAGCAACGTTCAAAGCTTTTCCCAAAACCGACGGATCTTTTTTCTCTACACCAAGGCGAGCCTCGTTGACAACACGTTCATTATATATGACTGCCGCCTTCATACCGACTAAACCGGCAAATGAACTCATCGCAGCGCCAATCAAAAATGCCACCCCCGCCCAGGGCGTGAAAAGGATGCCGAATAACACCGATATCCCGATTATAACCGGGACACTAATAGAAAATTGCCTTTTTAAGAATGCGATTGCGCCTTCTCTGATTGACTTTGCAATATCTTGCATTGTCGGAGTACCGTGTGCCATCTTAGTTCCTTTGCGGAAGTTATAATACGCAAATATCAAGGAAAGGATGACACCCAGTTCTACAAGATAGGTCATGACGAATAACATAATCGAACCCCCAATATTGATAATATTTTTTCCTTAACTAATAATACAGTATAGCATAACGCAAATAAAAATCAACAACATCTTTGCAAATTTCAGTGGGTGTGCACCCATGCTATTGGAATGATATCTTAAATACGGTGTAGCCATTGCCGGAAGAAAGTTTTATGGTTCCGTTATGATCATCTACTATTTTTTTGATATTGTATAAGCCATAACCCCTATACTTTCCTTTTTTAGTTGAAAAACCTCTCTTAAAAACTTTATCGATATCACTCTGCTGAATAGTCTTTCCTGTATTTTTAACCCTTATTATCCTATGCCCCCTTCCCGTTCCAAGTGTTAAAACAACTTTAGGATTATTATCACTGCCGCCTTCGGCGGCTTCAATAGCATTATCTAATAGATTGCCCAACAATTCTACGAGTTCATACCTTTCAAGGGGGTATTTAGGTATTTCTCCTTTAAACTCGACCTCAAAACAAATGTTTTTTCTTTCCGCCAAGGCCTTTTTACTATATATGATCGCACCTAGTATCTGATCTTCAATACCTAACAGCCTATCAGTAGGTTTTATGCTGTCGACCAACCCTTCTATATATTCTTTAATTTTTTCTTTTGCTTGCCCGTCATCCTCGGTCTGCGCCATCATATACAGTACATTTAAATGATTTTTAAAATCATGCTGTTTTTGCCTTATTTCATGCATCATACTCTTTAGAAAAGGTGCATACTCTTTATGGAGATCAATAGCTTTTTGTTGTTGTTTAATTCGTATGGATTGATATAAAAAACCTGCATTTAGTGCTTCCAAAATAATAATGACCGTTAGTATATGCAATATATGTTCCTGTATGAAGTCTTCCTTGGTTCTCCATATATACATAAACAATAAAATTACTCCTATAATGTTAACTACTGCTATTGTCATATGGTTTTTATATTGTAAAACATTTTGCCGGACCTTATCAAATTTCACAAATCTGTTTATGAGTACACATACTATAAAAACAGCTGAGTCCACTATAAATAAATCGTTAAATAAAACATTTTCGAAGCCTATGAGAAAAAATAAAATATATGCAAATGCAAGCTCAAGAGTCGCAACAATAATTATCGCCATAAGAAATTGTACAATTGTCTCTTTAATTGGTAATTTAAACAGCAATATGAGCACGGTGTACAGTATAATAAGATTTATCAGAAAACCAATGTCTATTTTATATATAAAAAATACTATTATCAGAGCCGATGAAATTAATATGGCGTATACACTCTTTATACTAACTAAATTGATCTTTCTGTTCAATTTACTCAACACTAAAAATAGTGACAGCATTTGCAATATAATCAGAACCAGCGACTCATACCACTGCATGTGATTTCCCCCCGTTTGTGGCATGACTTGAAAACCTGTTTGAAATTCTTCTTTACAGAACATGCAGCTGGATATTGTAAATTTGTTCACTTCCCCGTTCGTGTAAATTCTGTATGTAACGAGATGAAATGAAAATCCCCAACAGGTTATAAATACTGTATAAATATTATATAATTTAGTAATTCGACAAAAGAACTGAATCCCCTTTTTTAGTAAATTAATTGTTATGCCCATACTCCTATTTCTCTGATTTTGTTATATCTTTTGTTGAGCAACTGTTCCGTGTCCAGCTTCATGAGTTCCTTTAACTCGCCTGATACATAACTTTTTATATTATCCGCCGTAAAATTCATATCTCTATGTGCTCCGCCCAAAGGTTCCTTTATAATATTATCTATAATACCTAAGGATAGCAAATCCTGTGCCGTCAGTTTCATTACATCTGCCGCTTTTTGTGCAAGGACGGCATCCTTCCAGAGTATACTGGCGAGTCCCTCCGGAGATATTACCGAATATATAGAATTTTCCAGCATACATATTTTATCGGCAACACCGAGCCCTAAGGCCCCGCCACTTCCGCCTTCTCCTATAACGATAGATATAATAGGTGTCTTAAGCTTGCTCATTTCAATAAGATTCAGGGCTATTGCTTCCCCCTGTCCTCTTTCTTCCGCACCCGGCCCACAATAAGCCCCCGGAGTATCTATAAAAGTCAGCACCGGCCTTTTAAATTTCTCTGCTTGTTTCATCAACCTTAATGCTTTTCTGTACCCTTCAGGATGGGGCATCCCGAAATTTCTTTTGATGTTTTCCTTCGTATCCTTACCTTTTTGATGTCCTATTACCGTGATGGGTACACCCTCAAGTATCCCTATACCCCCCACTATAGAACTGTCGTCCCCATAAAATCTGTCCCCGTGAAATTCTATAAAATCCTTTACCAGTTTTTTTATATAATCCAATGATGTGGGCCTCTCCTGTAGTCGCACGAGTTTAACCTTTTCCCATGGTGTAAGATTTTCATAGGCACTTTGTTTCATCTTTTCGACCTTTTTTGATAGTGTATCTATTTCATCTGTCAGGTCAACATCATTTTCTTTTGCAATCTTCTTTAATTCCGTGATTTTGTTTTCAAGTTCGATAATAGGCCTTTCGGAATCCAAAATATTATGCACCGGTTCCACCGCCTAACGTATGAATTTTGAGTATTTTGGATAAAACAGCCCTCATGTTTTTTCTATGTACAATCCTATCGATAAAGCCTTTTTCATGTAGAAACTCGGCCCTTTGAAAACCTTCGGATAATTTTTGTTTGATTGTCTGTTCGATAACCCTTGGACCCGCAAAGCCGATCAACGCTCCCGGTTCTGCAATAATTATGTCCCCGAGCATTGCAAAACTGGCTGTCACGCCACCTGTCGTCGGATCCGTTAGAACGGAAATATATAACAACCCTTCTTCATCCAACCTGCCCAAAGCGGCAGATGTTTTGGCCATCTGCATCAATGATAAAACCCCTTCCTGCATTCTCGCCCCACCGGATGCCGTAAATATGACTACAGGAAATCTTTTCTCGATTGCCTTTTCTATTGCCCTCGTTATTTTTTCGCCCACGACAGAGCCCATGCTCCCCATCATGAAATTGGAATCCATGACGCATATAACACAATTTTCACCCATTATTTTCCCTTCGCCTGTTATTACAGCCTCTTTTTCACCGCTATTTTGCATCGCAATTTCAACCTTTTCCATGTAGCCGGGGAAATTTAATGCATTAACTGTTTTTAAATCGGTATCATATTCTACAAATGTCCCCTTGTCTATTGTAGAATTAATCCTGTCTCTGGCCGCCATTCTGGGATGGCCGGTTTCGCCTGGACTCCTTAAATCATCATTGGGGGTTTTTTCAGAAACCTTTTCAAAATTATCAATGGCCACAGTCCTTATTTTATTGTCATTATCTTTATATAACATTACTGTTGCATATTTTTTCTTACCAAAGAGATCCTTAAGCATTTCGCATCTCCTTCCACCCATACCTTGTTACTATAAGATTCCCTCTATAAATGTGGTATCTGTCCTATTTGCTATAAATTTTTCATTATTCAATATCTGTTTTTGAAAGTCGATATTTGTGTTTATACCTGTAATAACCATCTCATCTAAGGCTCTTTTCATCCGATTTATGGCTTCGGTTCTGTCTCTTCCCCATACTATGAGTTTCCCAATCATAGAATCATAGGTGGGCGGAACAACATATCCACTGTAAATATGACTGTCAACTCTGACACCGTAACCTCCCGGGGCAAAATAATCTTCTATCTCCCCCGGGCAGGATTTGAACCCGTTTTCGGGATCTTCAGCATTTATTCTGCATTCGATAGAATGACCGTTTATCTTTATTTCATCCTGAGAAATACCGAGTTTTTCTCCATATGCTATTTTTATTTGTTCCTTTACCAAATCTATTCCTGTTACCATCTCTGTTATTGTATGCTCTACCTGTATTCTCGTATTCATCTCCATAAAATAAAAGTTGTTATGTTTATCTAATAAAAACTCTATGGTTCCCGCATTTATATAACCTATAGCTCCGGCCACCTTGAGAGCGACCTCGCCCATTTCAACTCTTAAATTTTCACTTATAATTGCACATGGCGCTTCTTCTAGGATTTTTTGGTTCCTTCTCTGCAGAGAACAGTCCCTCTCTCCCAAATGGATTACATTCCCATAATCATCTGCTAATATCTGAAACTCAATATGCCTGGGTTTTTCTATAAATTTTTCGATATATATGGAATCATCGTCAAACGCTGTGCCGGCTTCTAATTTAGCTATATTAAACCTGTCAATGAATTCCCCTTCACTATTGACAACCCTCATGCCTTTGCCCCCTCCGCCACCGGCGGCTTTAACCATAACCGGAAATCCGATTTTTTTGGCTATACCAAATGCTTCCAGGACATCGCCTGTAGAATTCCCGGAACCAGGTATGACAGGTATACCCGCTTCCTCCATTATTTTTCTCGCTTCGGATTTATTTCCTATCTTCTCTATATGTTCTTTTTTAGGACCTACAAATTTTATGCCGTTTTCTATACACGCATCTACAAATTTTGGATCTTCGGCAAGAAATCCATAACCGGGGTGTATTGCATCACATTTTGTAACCAAGGCTGCGCTTATTATCCTGTCTATGTTCAGATAACTCCTCTTTGCCGGGGCAGGCCCTATACAAATTGCCCCATCCGCTACATACACATGAATTGAATCCCTGTCTGTTTCCGAATACACAGCTACAGTCTCTATGTCCATCTCTTTACATGCCCTGATTATCCTGAGTGCTATCTCACCCCTATTGGCGATAAGTATCTTTTTGAACATAACCTACCTCCCGATCAGCATCAAAGGTTGCCCGAATTCCACTATACCTTCATCTTCCGCAAATATTTCTATGATTTGTCCCTCATATTCACATTCAATCTCATTCATTATTTTCATAGCCTCTATAATACATAAGGTTTGGCCCTCTCGTACCGTATCTCCTATATTTACGAAAGGGAGATCATCCGGGCCGGGAGCCTTGTAAAATATCCCCACCATAGGCGATTTTACAATATAGGTATCTTCATTATCAACCAAAGTTTTACCAGACCCTATTTTACCGATTCTATTTTTAAATTCCTCGATACTGCCGTCAGCTATCTCTGCCGACATATCATTACCATCTAAATCATTTACAATTGATTTTAGTACATTATCCCCCCTGCCTATTTCCTTTGATATCATTATTTTAAGATCTTTTTTCTCTATTTCTATCCTTTCTATACTCGTTTTGTCCATCGTAATAATGAGGTCCTTAATATCCTCTATATCCATTTCTATACCCCCTTGCCTGTTAACTGATACTAGTATCTGGTACTAGCAATTAATATTATAACATTATACCATATATATATATCGTAATGCAATATTTTGGATATTATTAAAATATATTTATACTTTTAAAGATTTTCCCGTAAATTCACTGAATGTAGTCTTTGTTGGGTGTATAATGTGCTGAATTTACCTCGAGGTGATAAAAATAATTGAAAGAAGGTGCTGATTATGGCGATTGCACGATTAAATGAGGTCAGAAGCGTATCCTGCAGGTTTATTACAGGCATCGACGATAAAGGAAAAGAAAAATATATGAGCAGAACCATTGCTAACTTTAAGACTGATGCCGACCTGGAAGATGTCAACGATACGGTACTCGCTGTCGCTTCTCTTTATCCTTATAACATCAAGATAGTGACATTGACCGAACGTTCAGAATTGGAAGAAGCTTAAAAACCTTCTCCCGATCAAACTACTGTTCAAAATTTTAAATAAAGGGGGGAAAATCAATGGACAGATATTTACAGATGGTATTTAAAACAGATCAGGACAAAAAGGTGACTATTAAAGTTACTGTCCCCAGAGAAGATTTAGATGCGGCAGAGGTCAAAGATGTAATGGACCTTATCATCGAAAACAATGTTATACACGCCGCTGCCGGGGATTTAGTGGCTATCGATAGGGCATATATTGTTGAAACCGATATAACTGAATTAGACCTAGATATAGAATAAAAGATAAAGAGCCGGGGAGTGGTTTCCTTGGCTCTTTAGTAATGAAAACAAAGGAGCGTGTTTATGAACATTTTTGTAAAAAATGTTTTCCTGTTTTTTTTCATCTATTTCTTTTGTTTTCTAGGCGCATTTTCTAAAGATCTGTTGGACACCTTTTTAAACAAAACTTCAAACATATTAATAGTTAAAATATTGCTCTCCGCATTTTTTATATCTATTGTTATATATGGGTTTTCGGAGTGGATTTTAATCAGGTTCTCTTACAGATTTTTTACCGCCCTATGTTACACATCAGGTCTTATCAGTTTTGAGTTGTTTGCTAAATACAACAATACGGAGGAATTTACTAATTTGATCAAAAAATATGAAAAATTCAAGGATTTCTATAGGAAATTAAAATAATTTCTCGTATAGCATTCTGGTATCTCTAAGAGCGGGCAGTTATGCCCGCTCTTTGTATAGAGATTTAAAATCTTGATACGGGACAAAAGGAACTATATCCGATTTGCCACATGTCAAAATCCTAAGTGTGACAAATTGGGTATGTCCCCTTTTATCCCACTATACGTCTTGGGATGACAAATTCGTGATATATTCTTCTACCACAGCTTTTATGTCATTAAAAACCCTGATATTCTCATCCAAACCCAACCCATCGACGGTTAGGGTGTTTTGTTTTGTCAGACCGTTTACGGCACCGATATCAACTATGGTCCTTAGAAGTTTTTCCTCTGTTTCGGTACTGTAAAGCAGGTCTCTGTCAGAAAGTATAGACATAGCTGCAGCCAAAGCATAGGCTCCCCAATTAGACACGCCGGCCAATATCAAATAGTCGGTAGCAAATGAAGCGGCTATAATATCCCCATATGGAACATTGTCGACCACGTAACGTCTTATCTTTCCCATCCCGATTTCATTTCCGCCGTCACCAATACCAATTGTACATAAACCCCGTTTTTTGGCTTCTTTAAATAAACCGTCCATGCTCGGAACAAGGCTGCTTATACATTCACCCGTCATGGAATACATCAGACCATCCGCCGCCTCACCGGGTCTTTCTATAGATAGCAGACAATCGGGTTTATATTTATTTAATATAGTTTCATAAAAATCAGTTTCGTTATGTTTGTCGATTATCTCTAAA
>CAZVFS010000038.1:0-12445 GCA_964626575.1 uncultured Alkaliphilus sp.
TGCGGGAGCCGTACTTTCATTTCTTGGACTTATACATGCTACCACATTAAGCATAGGAGCTGCTCCGCATATAGCATTGGGTTATATTTTGATGGCAGCAGTGTTAATCTTAATGGATGCGTGGGATGCAAAAAGCCACAGAATTGCTTGACATTATACAAATATTTAATAAGACATATAGATATAGTCATTTTTAGCTTATAAAACATTTGTATTCTAAAATTTAATTTATATAACTATATGAAATATTCAACATAAGGTTTAGATTTAAAGTAAGTGTATAATGGTATATGTATTGCATGATTATAGGGAGATGATGTATCATCTCCCTATGATATTTAATCTGCCCAAATGTTTTTGAAGTTAGGCCTAACTGTTTTTGTCGCATGCATGGATTGTTTAGGACAAAAGTACCGAATCCGTTTCCATCTGTACACCCGAGAGTTCTTTAAACCTTTCGAGCAAATCAGTTATCCGTAGTTTCTTCTTTTCTTCTCCGGAAATATCCAGGATGATTTTACCCGCATTCATCATCAGGAGTCGATTTCCGTGACGAATCGCTTCAGTCATGTTATGAGTGACCATCAAGGCCGTAAGTTTGTTTTCCAATACGATATTATTAGTCAGGTCCAGAACTGTGGTGGCAGTAGCCGGATCAAGTGCCGCCGCATGTTCGTCAAGAAGCAGGAGCTTCGGTTTTTTCAGTGTAGCCATTAAAAGTGTAAGAGCCTGACGCTGGCCTCCGGACAGTAGGCCTACTTTGTCGGTCAATCGATCTTCAAGGCCCAATCCAAGTTTTTTTAATTCCGTATAATAGTGTTCACGCTCTGTTTTAGTTATATACCAACGAAGGGTACGTCTATCACCCCGTCGTAGTGCAAGTGCCAAATTTTCTTCAATACCCATGCTGGCTGCGGTCCCCATCATGGGATTCTGGAAAACGCGGCCTATATATTGAGCACGCTTGTATTCCGGCAAGGCTGTTACATCGGCGCCGTTGACAGAAATGGAACCTTCATCGACAGGCCATACACCGGCGATTGCATTCAGCATTGTGGATTTACCGGCACCATTGCTCCCAATGACAGTGACAAAGTCCCCCTCAGCTAATTGGAGATCGATACCGCAGAGGGCCACTTTTTCGTTTATAGAGCCGATGTCAAAAGTCTTGTGAATATTCTTAAGTTTAAGCATTTTTTTGTATCCTCCCTCTGCCTGTAAATGCAAAAGAATTCCTCGTTTTAGCCCTGAGATAGGGGATAGCCAGGAATATGGCCACAACTGAAGCGGTAAACAGTTTGAGCAAATCGGTAGGCATTCTGAGCCACATTACCAGACCGATTACAAAGTAATAAATTACACCGCCTAGTACAACAGATATTAATTTGATATAAAAATTCATATACTTGCCGATCAGCGCATCACCTATCACTTCACCTATGATTACGGCAGCTAATCCGATAACGATGGCGCCCTGGCCCATTTTGATGTCCGCAAATCCTTGAAACTGCGACATGAGCCCGCCCGAGAAGGCCACCAAACAGTTAGACAAACCGAGAGCAAGCACTTTCATAAAATCGATGTTGATACCCTGGGCTTTGACCATTTGGGGATTATTACCCGTAGCCCGGATAGCACTGCCTTGTTCGGTTCCAAAATACCAGTATAATATACTGGCTAAGATTGCGGTAAAAATCAGCATAGTAACTATGGAACTGCTTATATTGCGGAGGGAGACGATAAGATGATACTTATCAACATTTACAGCCTTGTTTGCTCCGTCCAATACTAAAAGATTAATTGACCAAAACGAAATCTGAGTCAGAATGCCTGCCAGGATATCGGGTATGCCGAGGACCGTATGCAAAAACCCGGTGACAAATCCTCCGAGAAGTCCAACTATTGTAGCGATGGCAAGGGCCAGGGGCGCCGGCACACCGGCTAGAATAAGAACAACTGTTACCGCTCCGCCGGCTGCAAATGTACCGTCTACTGTCAGGTCTGCAAAATTCAGAAGGCGAAAAGTTATAAACACTCCTAGAGCCATGATTCCCCAAATAATTCCCTGAACAACATTGCCGGGCAGGGCAGCTAATAGATTTAATGGTTTAAGGGATAAGAAATACGCTGTTAGTTTCATGTGATCTATTTCCTTTCTTTATGGTCATACTATAAAAGGACCGTTTGCAGCATCCCTTGTTTGATTGCTACAAACGGCCGTTAATGCTGAAATTAGGTTAGAGGGCCTCATATTCGTCAGGTAAAGTAATGCCCAAGGCGTCACAAGTATCCGGATTGTACTTTTTCGTAAATTTAGGTGCATACCGAATCTCCATGGTGGCAGGGTCCACACCGTTAACGAGAATTTCATGTGCCATTTCCCCGGTTGTGTAGCCTAAATCGTAGTAACTGATGGAGAGTGTTGCAACACCGCCGGAAGCACTACAAATCCCTTCTTCACCGGCAATGATGGGCACTTTTGCAGGTAGGGCGATATTTTTAATAATTTCTGCGTTTGAGGCAATTGTGTTATCCGTAGGCAGATAAATTACATCGCTTTCGGATACCGCTGATTTTGCTACTGTCTGTAAATCGTTGGAATCTGAAAAGGTATAACTTTTAACGCTATAACCCATGTCAGCCAGGTATTCGGTAATGACTTTATCCTGGTATTTAGAATTTGGTTCTGCAGAACAATAGATGATACCGACTTTTTTAGCATCAGGAAAAATCTCGTTCAACATGGCAGCTTGCTGGTCCAGAGGTGCAAGGTCAGAGGTGCCGGAGATGTTCTTACCGGTTTTGCCTGTCCAATTATCGATGTCAAGGGCTGTACCATAATCAGTAACAGAAGTTCCCAGGACAGGGATTTTATTTGTTGCTGCTTGGGCAGCTTGAAGTGCAGGAGTAGCATTAGCCATAATGAGATCAACACCGGAAGACACAAACTGATTGCAGATGGTAGCACTGATGTCCGGTTCACCATTTGCGTTCTGCTCGTCGAATTTGACCCTGTCGCCCAGTTTATCAGTCAGAGCATCTCTAAAACCTTTAGTTGCGGCATCAAGTGCGTCATGTTGTACTAGTTGGCAGATGCCGACATTATAGCTTTGTGCTTCTGGCTGTTCAGGCCCTGGAGGTGTTGTGTCGGAAACCCCAGGAGATTTACCGCAGGCTGTCAGCGATAGAATCACTAAGGCAATACTCGTAAGTATCAGAATAATTTTTCTCATCTTTTTCATCTTTTTCATATTTCCCCTCCTTTCATGTATATCTTTCAGATTTTGTTGAAAATAATCTATCGATTCTGTTGCAACAATAAAATATTTTTTGGAAAACGATCCTACATATTTTAAGACTTTCATTATAACACTATTTTTCAATCATGTAAAGATACCATCAGGGATTCCTGTGATTATCTTGTGATACCCTAATTGTAAAACTAAAATAGACCCCTTATTAGTCAACAGTCTAAATTAGTCTTACAAATTGGAGGGTCTATTTTAACCTTAAACCGTTCATATGCACTGTAATGTGTAATCGTAATATACTTTGCCCGTATACAGGTTTATTGCCGTTCTACCGTGACTTCAGAAAGAGGATTCCCTTCTCCATCTACAAAGGTATAGTAATATTCATCCTCCCAATACTCTGTCTCGCCAATAATTACACCGTAGTCATAAGGTTCATCACTGCCAAAGCTTATACCCTCCTGTGCGAGTACAGCAACTTCTCCATCCTCAGCAGATACAAAGAACTGTCCCAGGAAGTCCTCAAAGGAGAGGCTGCCATTGATCATAAGCGCGGGAGAATCATCCGTCGATAGATACTCAAAATCGCCGCTTCCCTCAATGATGATACTGCCGACAATCCAACTGCCGGGGGATTCAACCTCCACATCCGAATCGATGAAATACATCACAGCGCCACCCTCACCGCCGAAAGCCATCGCCATTGAAAACTCTCGCGTCCCGTCATAGTTGTCATATTCCTCAATCACGCCTGACACATCCATAATAAGCTTAAGGTTATGGAACTTAATATCTTCGTAAGCAGAAAACCCATGGGCACTTTCCGTGGTAATCTTCAGCGACGCATTTTCATCCGAGCCTAAGAACAAAACATCTCGTTCGCTGCAAAATGCGGAACGATGATAACCGACATTTTCATTGCTATACTTTTGGAGATGACAAACCCCTGAAATTGTAATATCCAAGGACTCTTCCCCTACGGCACTAACCAAATCCTCATATTCAAATAAGCTTGTCAGCGAAAGGTTTTTAAAGGTTATATCCGTTACTTCGTCATCTATGACCAAAGCCACCATATCCTTAATATCATTAACGCCGCCGTACACTGAGCCGCTTACGGTCAAATTGTTCCCGGTGACGGTCAAAGTTGGGATCCAAAATGTTGATTGCCCTGTTTCCGGGTCGTTGTGTTCATATTCTTTCAACTCATATTTATATCCCTCAATTGGTATATATTCCTCGCCTAAATTGACACAGTTGATGTCTTCTGTCTTCTCACCGTCTGAAATAAATATCCCCTCCGGCAAAGGCGCATCCTTGAGCTCTATATTCCAAACTGCATAATAGGTGGCGTCTTGCGTCACCGGTTCCAGCGGACCATAGAAAGTCCATCCAGCAAAGGTGTAATTATACCAATTATCGGAAGCCCTCGTCGGCACCGGTATCTCCACCGGGTCAATGATTGCATCGTGGGCGTAATCTTTGGTATAAAGATTCTCGCCGCCGGAGAACTGACCCCCGTTGGCGTTAAAGGTGACGGTATGCTGCTGCTGTTTGATTACCCGTTTGATTTTCGCCACGATGACGATATCCTGGGCACCTTCGCCAAGCTCTCCGAAGGTAAGTGGCCAGTCTGTGAGCCTATCCCCGTCGGCTTTTATATACCATCCGTCAAATACATACTCGTATCCCTCGTAAGCAGGTATCCTCCAATCGTCAAACATATTGAAGTCGAGATCGATGTTTGTATCTTCGTTATAGCCTCCGCTAAATGTTTTTTCCTTATATCCATCCGGGAAAGTCGCTCCGGCAGGGTAGACCGTAATGATATATACATTTGGGACGGATTCATACACGGCGGTGAAATACATATCTTCCATAGCCGTGAAGCTATCATTGAGCCCATATATATTACCGTCTCGATCTTTCCACCCGGTCAGGACGTATGTGTCCACCGGATCCTCCGGTGCAACAACTGTGCTCGCCGGCAGCACATTCATGGTCGTGCCCATCAGATAGACACCGAAGTATCTGCTATAGTCATCCAAATACTCCACCATATATTGTGCAAATTCTCCATCACCTGCGTCAAACGTGACCGTGCAAGTCTTTTTGGCATGTTCTGCCAAATAAAGATATTCATAGAACCGGGTCCAGTTGACGTCTTCGTTAAAATTACCATCTGGATTGCTAACCTTGGAATCGTAAGTATCAATCCACCACGGTCCGAGTATCTCCCGGGCCGGGGCAAAATCTTTCGCAGGCCTTTTCCATTTATGCACATAAGCATACGCCGTATAATCGTTAAACAGACCATCAATGGAATAGTCTTCTTCTTTTGGGCTTTCGTAACTATAAATCGGCGTATCCGTGGGATATCCGCTCACGTAGGGCAGGCGAGGATTGTAGCTGACCACCCCTCTGCCGTCTTCCATTTGTCCCACCGTATATTTGCCTCCTACCGTCTGAAGCTTATCGAGAGCAGTTACGGTGATGGCCGGATACCCGGTTTCCACATACCAGTTCACAGGCTCGGACCACCCACCGAAGGGGGTATCGTATCCCGCCGGGAGGGTGGGAAGTTCTCCACAGTTCACCGCATATACATCAAAATGCCATCGGTCGTTGTAGTGAGTGATAAGTGCCTCCAGGCGTTGAAGCTTCTCTGCGGTAATGACATATTCGGTATCTTCCTTGATTGCGCTGTAGAAATCCGGAGAAGCACCTGTTACAACGCAATTATGGTCATATTCCAGGATCTCCATCCAGCTAAAATATTTAAAGTTCCCCGATAACGGCAGCACCGGTGCGCCTGGCACCTGTCCCACCAGAACTTCTCTTTGATCCAACAGGGTTTTGTTGCCGTCCATCTCCAAATAGTAAGTCGCCTTATAAGATTTCAAATCACTCATATCACCGATATACAAGCTTGGGTCTGCCCAGACAAGAGTAATGCCTTTTTGTGAATACATCATGTCTTCAGAGCCATAGGGCACAACTGTATGGGTTCCAAAAGCCAGGGCACTGCCGTCATAATAGATTATGGCGGAAGCGGACAGGGTTTTTGTACCCGGTGAATAATAAGGATAGACGGTGCTATCTCCTATTTTATCTGTCAGAACCTTAATAACTTTTTTTGTTTTGTCAACTTCAAAATAAGGTGATGATATCACAACGCTGAAATTTTGAGAATTTGCATATTCTCCCCCTTTCACAATCTCTCCGGTCTTTAAATCGATAAACTCAGCGTCGAAAAGTCCGGCACCTCCTGTCAGGGGCAGATCTTCCCGCATCAGGATGTAGGAACCGCTATTAGCGAATTTAACCAACAAATATTGGTCACCGAATGTATACAGGGGCCACTTCTTGTCCAGGAACTTCCACTCGGCTATTGCGCTGAAAGCTTTAGAGCGTACAAAAATTGCCATTTCCAGATAAATACCGACTTCGAAGTACAAACCGCCCTGTATGTTAGTCCCCTTATGATTTGGATATATATGCTTATAGTGCTGCAAATGAACAAGACCGTACATATCGGCATACACTCCGAACTCCATGGACATGCCCGCATCAAAAATGTCTTTCATTCCAATGATGCCGACGGTCACCTCACCTTTCACCCCGGCTTTGACTCCGAAATATCCGACAGCCCAGAGATCGATATAGTATTGATTGTCGTATCTCTCAAAGGGCAGATTGTAATTTCTTTTTTCCCCGTTATCCAGATTGTAGTAAAAGCCCAATGCCCGCGCACCGAGAAAGGTCATGTCGGCGTGAATGCCCGCTGCAAAGCTGGCCTTGATGACGAAATCCAATTCGAATTCGACTTCAACAACCGGTGCTTCGGGAATTATCTCGATGCTGGTTTTGACAATGGGCAGCGAGATGAGATCGATGTAGTCTCCCTGGTCTGCAAGCACTTTCTTCAGCATAGCGGAGGCTCCCTCACCGGATTCCTCATCCCCGTTCATCAATTTGGTGAGTTCCTCAGTCACATCGATTTCATATGCGTATTCCGGGTCCTTGCTGATGGATTTCGCAAAGACCCCCACCGTAATGTCGGTTTGTGAATAGATATTGGTGAGGAATGTGACTTCCAAATCGTCCCAGGTATTTGGCCTGTTCCAAACGCCCTGATATTTTGCATTCAAACCAGCGAATATGCTCATGTATTGCGTAACCTTGAAAGTAGCTTCTACCTCCACCTTGTTTTTAATTTTACCGCTGTAATTGAATTCCACTGTGACAAAATAACCGGAGCCGTAGGGCATGTTGGCATTATCCGTCTCCCCCGTCGTCGCTTTAACATTTTTAAGTTGCAAAACCATGTCAAACATGGATGGTAAAAGCGGTTTTTCATTTTCCCGTGACGGCGTTTTGAAACCGTAATCCGCCGATGTCGGCAGGTTCGTCCCAAAAATATCCGCAGATTCCGAGGCCATGCCTTGTATCGTTGGACTTACAGCAAGCGCAGTATTCAGCAGCTCGCCCATCTTCCGGGCTCCCGTGCTTTGTGCCGCTTGGGTCTCTAAAGCATTCATATCGAGGCCGGCCATGTATTCGTCAAGATTGATCTCCAGATTCGGCAGAAAAACCTCCAAAGATTCAAAAACATCTATCAACTGACTGTTCTCTGTTTGCAACATGAGAACACCGTCGGCTTCGGTCAAATCCGTTATATTGCGGTATTGTGTTTCCTGGTAGTTTTCGTCTTGTGAGTCATATATGAAATCCTTAATACGGATGGTTGTCCTTGTTTCAGGATTGACGCTGTTTAGACGGAAAGCATCCCTGACACCGCTGTATTTAAGTGCGGGAATCTCCATTGAACCGGTTCCGGTTTCTTCGTCTGTAGTGTAATAGCTTACGTCGTCCCAATCCACATCGAAAATACTGTCATTAAAATCAATAATCTTTGTTTCCTCTTTGGGTGGCCGGATTGTAATGGAACGGAGGGCCCCATCCTCGTCTTTGAAGGTCAAACCGGCGTACTTTAAAGAAAACGTATACAAGCAACCCGCTTCATAATCTGTCCGAGGCTCAATCACATAACACCCACTGCCCAAGTCATTTACGTTAAATTGGGGAATCCGTCCCGTTCCTTCAATCAAAACGTAATCTTCAAGGGTTGCCGCTGTCACCGGTGTATCAGGCGACACAATGGCTATGGCATGGCGCGGGCTGCATTCGTCTATGAACTTATCCGATTCTGAATATTCCTGATAGTTATTTTGACGCTGAATCCAGTCGGCGTATAACGTCATATTTCCGGTAATCGGCCGGTCTGCATCAAATACTTCAGTAAATGCGGCATCTGTGTACCAGCCGGTAAAGACGCTATCCGACCGTGAAGGCTGGGGCACACCGGTCAACTTCGAACCCTTAGCCACAATGGAGGGCGCTATTTGCGGTTCCCCAAAGGTCTCATAATAAACTTTTACTGTACCGCCGTAACCCGAATTATCATCCGAATCGCCGTAATCTGAATCATCATCCGAATCACCGTCATTTGAAGGGCTGTCGGTATGACCGGAGGCTAGTGAGCCTCCCTTGCCCGTGTATGCTCTGCCGGCTATTGTAACGGCAATACCCCTGTCCACGATGATATTTTCGAGCATAGCATTAATGCTGCCGTCGATGATGCAGCCTTCTGCGTGAGCGTTTATCCGATCAATTTGACCCGTTCCGGTTATCTGTAAAGGGGCATTAAGGCTCAGCTCCTTGAGGACACTGCCGGGTGATAGCGCAAGCGACGTGAACTTGCCGGCAGGCATGATGATCTCGTATTTGACCCCTCCGGCATTGACCGTAATCGAGCCGTCGGCATTTAATACCGCTTGATCAATCTTCCCCCCCAATGTCAGCGTTCCCTTGATGGCATCAAAGGTCACGGTGATTCCGTCGCGGGTAACCGTCCCCGAATTGAGAATAATAAGCTTGGTGACTTCCGTATCGGCGGAAAGAGCGAGATGGGTATTTGTCAGACTGTTCATCTCTATTTCTCCCAGATTGCCGCCCGTGACAGAGATGGAATTGGAACTACCGCCGCGAATATATGTCTTTTCCGCGACAAAAACATGATCCAGTGTCGCACTGCCGACGCCGATGCCCTCCATAAGATAGAGGGCATGAGATATTTGAATGTCTTTGAGTATTACGCCGTCGGTGCGTACAACTGCATTGCCGGCCACCTTGCCTCCGTATTCATCCGGTTTATTGTAGAAGCCCCCGACCATATTGTCCAGAATAGTCACAGCCTCAGCTCTGGTAATATTGGCCTTAGGATCAAACACATTACCGGGTTTGCCCTTTATGTAGCCCGCTGCGTGCAACCCGCCCACAAAGTCCGCCGCCCACGGGGCAATCTCTGCCGAATCAGAAAAGGGCCTAGGATCAACATTACATTGCTCTAGATCAAATGCCCGAGATAGAAGCACCGCTGTTTCCTCCCGGGTGATATTGTTCTCCGGCTGCGCTTTGCCGTTGTCGCCGATCATGACGCCGGCCGCAGCCAGACTGAGAACATCGCGAAAATACCATTTGTCGACGCTCACATCGGAAAAAGGATTCTCGTCAGTCGCAACGTACCCGATCACCCTTTGGAGCACAGCAGCCATTTCCGCACGGGTAATTGGATCGTCTGGTCGGAACCTCCCGTCATAACCGCTCAGAACGCCGTGGTCGGACCACCTTTCAATGGCGGCCGACGCCCAATGGCCGGATAAGTCCTTATAACGCATCTCTGCCGCAAAACCCGTCATGGGCGCATTACTAAAAACCATTATGACCGTAAGAATCAAAGCCAGCACACGTTTGCTTAAACGTATCATAACAAACTCCCCCTTTACTTATTAGATTTTTTCGAAAAGATTACCTTATTATTCCTTATCTTCTTTGTGTTGCAGTGCATCGCACATACATACGCCTATCGCATCGGCGGGCGCTTCCAGGCAAAGCCATATACAGCCGCTGCAATCGCCGGGGTCCGGGTTCTTTGGGTCACCGGACTTTCCAGCAGAGCAGCATTCCTGTATCGCCAGTACAAAGGGCCTACCATCATCGGTGTACTCCGGGTTTTTCTGAAAATTTGGGTAATTTATGAGTTCTTCTCCAAGCGCATCATCATAATACTTGTAAAGACGAAACTCGCGGCCCCCCGTGCGGATGACCCTATCCGGTTCTTTTCTCTCATTTGAAATCATTTCTATTCCTCCATACAAAAACCAAAAATCCCCTATGATAGTTTTTACACAACTATCATAGGGGAAAATCTGCATGTTGAAAAGTGTAGTTTTCGTCAAAAAACCTCATATTTTGAGGACTATAGTATGTACTTTGCAAGCGCCTGCCTGCGTGGTTTTTCAGATATTAGGAGAGTTTCGTAAATCACCTGCATTTTGTTATTAAGCGTTCCAAGTGAAATGTGAAACTGCTCTGCAATCTTCTTGTAGGGGACTCCCCGGACTGCTAACTTTGCAATCTGGTAATCCCGCAGAGACAAGATAAGCGTAATGTTATCTTTTGTAAAATGATTATGGAATGCACGCCAGTTGGTAAACGTGCGATTCCACTGTTCTATTATAGCGTTATAATACTGAGGATATTCCTGATTCAGACACTGCCCCAGCAGGCCACCAAATGTGGTAGCTGATTCCGCAAACGGGGTAATAAAACCGTGGGGTAAGGCGATTTTCAGGGCATCCAGCAGTCGGCGTTTCGCTTCGTCCATGCATCCAAGAGCACAGCAGGCCGCAACGCAAACAATACGGAAGTAAATGTCGTGAAAGTTTATTCCGGACCTGGAGGCACAAAGCGCAAGCGCGGTCTCAGCTACGGCAAGCATGGATTCATATCTACCTAGTAACTGAAAATATTTCGCACGCTTATAAGCCGCATCCGGTATCGTTTGGGGCATCAAGGATGTAAAATCCCCCTCTTTTAGCCATTGGGGAATCATATCGTGCGCAACTGTACTTACATGGGCAGTCGACAAGCACAGCTCCGCAAAACCAGACAGCCTATTATTTGTATTTGTTTTGATGATGCCTTTGATAAAAGTTTCAACCTCTAAATAGAAGGAATAATCGCCTGTGCTGATGGCCGCCGCTATGGCTATGGAACTGGCGCGCAGCCTTGACACAGTGTCCCCTTCAGTTTTTCTGAAGCAGTTTTTTGTCTGCTCAAAATCACCCCGCAAATAAGCGAGCTCGCTCTCATAATGCAGCCGTAACCGCTGCGCGCCTATGCTATCCATAATTGTATCGGGATTATTGCGGGGCATAGGTAATGTAGTCGCGGCGACGACTTCTTCAAGATCGGAAAGAAGAAGTTTTTCAGACCATTCAAGCTTTTCACGGCGTGGATCACCGGGTTTTTCAGCATCGGCCGGAATCAAACGTAACCGTCCGTATTGTTTTACATAAGGTATCCTTTTCGCCGCTAAAAGCCGTTGTACCTGCCGTATTGTAACGCCCCATTTTTCGGCGGCCTCGGCGGTTGTTATGTATTCCATTCTACTCATCTCCTTCCTTCTAAATTATACCCCGAGCAACCGGCTTCCATTTTCAAGTATGCCTTGATTCCTTTGAAATGATACATACATTATAGTCGTATTCACGACATATTGAAAGTAACTTCGAATTAATTTCTCAAATATAACAAAAAAGATAGAAATGCTAAGTAGACTGAGCATTTTCTATCCTCTACCCTAATTGTAAATTACCTTAGTAAAATGTCAGTCGGCGCCGTTAGTACCAGCCGGCTATAATACCGAAAGCCGGGTTAAAGGTGACATTTTTAAAATGGAATGACACGAAATTTTAACAAGAATGCCCATTTTTATTGCCACTGTCCATTTTTACGATTATAATATATACTATTATTGGAAAGAATGGCATTGCTGGGAAACTTGATGTGGGTGTTTTAAGTAGTTGCAGACGGTTTCAAAGTAAACTCAGATCCTGGAGAAACAATAAAACAGAGAGGACGCATGTTGATATATATTAGGTAAGAAAGGGGTAATGCCTGGGACGCTAGGAACCATAGACATACATGATGAAGCTAGGCAGGGATTGCAAAGGGGGGGTGCTATATGTGCATGAATGATGCATTTACAGGCAGTGCCGAGGGTCTGGGTGTATTGATAATCACTCGTTTTTTATCTATATGTTCAACCGAGGCACATCCCTTTATGT
>CAZVFS010000039.1:0-12119 GCA_964626575.1 uncultured Alkaliphilus sp.
TATTTTTATTTATTGCTTGCAAATGTATATATAGTTATGATAAAATTAAATGTAATAACTATGAATTTATTTAATATAATTAAAAAAATCGCTGAATTCTGTAAAGAAGCGGGGGAACCAATCTTTTGGGGTGAATCCTATTTTGGGATGGGCTACCTTTGGCCCTAATCCGACAGCTAACTTCGCAAGCGTAAAAAGGGGGAATACACTATGCCTATATTTAGACTATGGAGCCCCATGGTCTTTTTTAGTCCTAAATTTTAGCTATTTAAACAGAATATGATGATTACTCGAAGGGGTGATATTTTGGAAAGGGAACTCACTTATTGTATTATTGGAGCGGGTAACGGGGGGATTGCCATGGCGGGTTATCTTGCCATGGTTGGGTACAAGGTTAACCTATATAACAGAACACCGGCAAGGATATCTCCTTTAATGGGAGAACGGACAATATATCTTGCAGGTGAAGAGAACGGATACGGGGTATTAAATAAAATCACGAATAATATAGAAGAGGCTATAGAAGATGTGGATATAATAATGGTAACCGTACCCGCTATGGGACATTATGGTATTGCAAGGTTAATGGCACCTTACTTAAGGGACAATCAAATAGTAATATTAAATCCGGGTAGGACCGGGGGAGCGTTGGAAGTATATGAGATTTTATTAAGAGAAAGATATAACAATAAAATCATAGTAGCTGAGGCACAGACTTTTGTTTATGCCTGCAGGTCAACAGCATTTAATCAGGCACATATATTTAAATCAAAAAGGGAAGTGACATTGGCTGCAATACCCGCTACGGAAACAAATTATGTATTAAAACTTGTCAATACAGCTTATCCCCAGTTCATATCTGCAAAGGACGTTTTGGAAACCAGTATCAACAACTATGGTGCTATATTTCATCCTGCACCCACTCTTTTAAACAGCGGGCATATTGAAAGATGTGCGCCTTTTGAATATTATATCGAGGGGATAACACCGTCAATAGGAAATTTTTTAGAAAAATTAGATAGGGAAAGAATGGAATTAGGCAGGATGCTCCAGATAAAAACATTATCCGCTATTGAATGGTTAGAAGAAACCTATTCGGCAAAGGGCAGAACTATTTTTGAAGCGGTTCAAAATAATTCTGCATATAGGGGATTACAAGCGCCACAGGGGTTAGATATCAGGTATATCTATGAGGATGTTCCTTATGGCTTGGTACCCATGGAATCCATGGCTCATGTTTTAGGTATAAAAACCCCGGCCATAACTTCGACAATCGATATAGCCCAGTTGATGACTAACAGGAATTTTAGGGAGGAAGGTAGAACCGCAGATAAGCTTGGTCTGGAAGGATTAAGTGTGGCCGAAATGCATATGCTGGCAAGGCAGGGAACGATAGTAAGAAAGGAACTGGAGGAGGTGGTTTAGTGAAAAAAATAATAGGATTAACACTTGGCAATTGTGTTCATGTGGCCGGTACAATGAATTATTTGAGTTTAGCGGAAAAAGAGAATTATAAAACAGAGTTCGCAGGTATAGGAATAAGCATTGAAAAATTAATTAAAATCATTGAGGACAAAAAACCGGATATTGTGGGACTTTCATATAGACTTTCACCTGAACCACTGAACAATATATTAAAAAATTTAAAAGAAAGTATAGATGCATACGAACATTTGAGAGATATAGTTTGGTTATTCGGAGGAACAGAGCCTACGGCATTGGTGGCGGAAAAATATAATATATTTGATAAGATATTTTATGGCACTGAGGATATAGATGAGGTGATAGCCTACATAAAAGGCCAAGAAAATTTAGAAGAGGAAATATATCCAAATAATCTTGTAGCAAGGATTAATTCTAAATATCCGTATCCTGTATTGAGGCATCATTTAGGTCTTACATCCAAAAAGAGGACAATAGAGGCAATAGAAAAAATAGCTGATTCAAAGGTGTTGGATATAGTATCTGTTGCACCGGATCAAAATGCCCAAGAGTTTTTCTTTGATCAGGAAAATATGGACGAGGAACTAAGTGGGGCCGGTGGCGTACCTATCAGAGGTGAAAAAGACTTGCGGGATTTATATAATGCAGCTCAGAGGGGGAACTATCCATTGTTGAGGTCCTACAGCGGAACCAAAAATATATTAAGGTTTGCGCGGGTCTTGCAAAATACAATAAACAATGCTTGGTGTGCGGTACCTTTATTTTGGTATTCTGAGTTGGATAAAAGAGGGCCCAGGATATTAAAGGAGGCAATAATAGAAAATCAACAGGTTATGGCCTGGCATGGAGAAAGAAATATACCGGTGGAGGTAAACGATCCACATCACTGGGGTCTCAGAGATGCTCATGATGCGATAGGGGTAGCTGCTGCATATTTGGCGGCATACAATGCCAAAAAAATGGGTGTAAAAGATTATATAGCGCAGTTTATGTTTAACGTACCGGCCTATATTTCCGCAGAAAATGATCTGGGAAAAATGTTGGCTAAGATAGGATTAATAGAAGGTTTGCAGGATAAAAATTTTAATATTTATCGTCAGGCCAGAGCAGGATTGGCAAGTTTTCCGGCCGATTTATATCAGGCCAAAGGCCAATTGGCCGCTTCCGCATATTTGGCCATGGCAATTAAGCCTCATATATATCATGTGGTTGGATTCTGTGAAGCTCATCATGCTGCGGAGGCGGAGGATGTAATAGAGTCCTGCAAAATAGTCAGGGGTATAATTAACAACGATTTTTTGGGACATATAGACCTGACTAAAGATACAAATGTTCAAAAAAGGAAAGAGGAATTAATAGAAGAAGCTGAAATTATTTTAGACGGCATAAAATCACTTAACAATGGAGCGAAGGATCCTCTATCGGATCCGGACACATTGGTGCAGGCGGTAAAATCGGGAATATTAGATGCCCCGCATCTCAAGGGTAATTCCGTGGCCAAAGGAAAATTAAAAACCAGAATGGTGCAGAGTGCATTATTTGCATACGATGAAATAAATTCCAGGATAATACCCGAAAAAGAGAGAATAGAAACTATATTAGGAAATATACGTATAAATAAATAGACGGAAAACACAGTTCTCCTAGCTTTTATCTGAGACGGACGGTATGAGCCTGATCTGCAAAGGATCCATTTTTATAGAATAGTACTAGGGCAGACCTATGTACCTGCCAGGGGTGGACAAAGTTGTCCACCCCGGCGTTTTTATAAATAACAAATTTTATTACATAATATATAATGACATAAAATTGTCACATTTTTGCTGTATAATAGCAACAGAAGGTGGTGAAGGCATGTGATGGGGGGTACAATACTATTAGTAGAAGATGAGAAAAACTTGAGAAAATTGATAAAAACTTATCTCGAAAGAGAAATGATAAATGTTGTGGAGGCGGCAGACGGTAAAGAAGCGCTGGAGTTATGGGAAGAGAATAAGTATGATTTAGTAATATTGGATGTTATGCTGCCTGAATATGACGGATGGACAGTCTGTAAGCGAATTCGGCAAAACAGCCATGTGCCTATTATTATGCTCACAGCCAGAAGCGAAGAGGATGATAAGTTGTTTGGATTTGATTTAGGGGTGGACGATTATGTTACTAAGCCCTTCAGTGTAAAGGAATTAGTAGCCAGGATTAAGGCACTGCTAAAGCGAAGCAATCATCAGTTACTAACCGAAACAATAAAAGTTGGGGGGCTAAAGATAGATAAAAAGATGCATCAAGCCTTTTTAGATGATGAACCTATCGATTTAACCCCCAAGGAATACGACTTATTACTGATTTTTTTACATAACCAAAATCAAGCCTTAACCAGAGAAATTATTTTGGACAAAGTCTGGGGATATGATTATTACGGAGACCTAAGAACAGTGGATACCCATGTGAAAAGGTTAAGAAAAAAGTTAAAACATATGGGTAAACAGATTGTAACTGTCAGGGGTTTAGGATATCGTTTTGAGGTGACAAATTGAAAAAACAATCCATTACAAGCAAGATATTATTCTTGTTTATTATTTTTACGATCATAATTATAGGTACTTTTTGGGTATTACAGAATCAGTTTTTAAATCGCTATTATATATATAATAAAATACAACAGGTAAAAGGCTATGGTATAAGGATTTATGAACAGACTAAAGACGGTAACATGGGCGAAGAAATCGGCGATTATATTGAGTCTGTTGCAGAAAAAATCAACGGACGTATATTGATTATCGATTCACATGACAAAATCATATATCAGGCGGGAGGGGTTCATCATATGAATCGTGCCAATAGGATACCCAACGCCTATCTGGAACAAGCTCGGGATGGTAAAATTCAACATTATCGCGTTTCAGGTCAGTCGAAACATACGGAACATATGGATCTATTGACTGTGTTGGTCCCTATCGAAGGTCAAATTTATTTTTTTCAAACCCCGTTACAGCCTATAGAGGAAGCTGTTGCAATCAGTCAAAAATTTACACTGTATCTGCTTTTCATTGCCTTTTTTGTTGCATTAATTTTATCATGGTTTTTTTCGAGAACAATTACAAATCCGTTGTTACATTTAAACGAGGTAGCTCGTCAGATGGGGGAATTAAATTTTGATGTAAAATGTAAAGAGGACAGAGAGGATGAGATCGGCGATTTAGGCAGGACGTTGAACTTTTTGACGGAAAAATTAAAAAATACGATCGAGGCACTTAAAGAAGAACTACAAAAAGAAAGAAAGATAGACAGAATGCGTAAACAATTTATTGCTCGCGTTTCGCATGAATTACAGACCCCGATTTCGTTAATACGGGGATATACCGAAGCACTGCAGGACGGGATAGCTATAAACAAGGATGAAGAGGAAGAATATTTCGGCATCATTGAAGGTGAAACCATTAAAATGAGTAATTTAATAAAGGATCTGCTGGATTTAGGGCAGTTAGAATCAGGAAGTTTTAAAATAAACGTGGAGTCATTTAATATTATTGAAATGATCGATCAGAATCTATCAAAATTTGAATTACTCAAAAAAGAAAAAAATTTAAAATTCCGGGTAACCAAGGAGACTGATTGGGAAAATGTTGTTGGAGACGGATATAGAATTGAGCAGGTTGTTACAAATTTACTTCAAAATGCAGTAAATCATTGTGATATCGGGGGTTTGGTTGACATCACGGTTCAGGAGGAAAAAGATAGGATTAAAATAAATATTTATAATGACGGAGAACAGATTGGAGAAGAAGAAAAGGAAGCCATCTGGCACAGTTTTTATAAAACAGAAGAGGGGAAAAAAGGGACAGGACTCGGCCTGGCAATAGTTAAAAGTGTCCTGCAACTTCATAAAAGTGAATATGGCGTTATAAACCAAGAATCAGGCGTAACATTCTTTTTTACATTAAACAAAAGTTTCTCGTAGTTGTCACAAAGTTGTCACCTTAAAAGTGTATATTAACATTGTAAAGAAAGGTTATAAAAAAGTCAGGAGGGATAAAATGAACAAGAAAACAAAAATATTATTGATAGCGTTAGGCCTAGTAGTGTTGATGGCGGTGCCGGCGTTTGCAAGCCAAGGTGTGTTAGGAAACCATAAATTTTCATGGGGAACAGGCCGACAATCAAATATTGAGATAATAGCGGAAAAGACCGGAGTTCCTGTTGAAAAGTTGCTGGAGAGAAGAGAATCAGGTTCAAATTGCAAAGACTTTTTGGATGATCATGGCTTAAGTCTCGAAGATGTAAAGAAAGCAAGATTGGAGCAACAATTCAAAAAAGTAGACGAAAGAATTGAAGCTGGTGATATCACTGAAGAAGAAGGAAAGACAATCAAGGAAAAAATACAATCATACAGATTTTTACAAGACTGTAACGGCCCTCACCATGGAGAACGGGAAGGTATGAAATTGAATTTAAAACGAATGAAAAACGACTGTGAACAAGAGGGAAATAATTTTGGGCAAATGAAACATAACCATGGACGAGTAAAAAACAATCATAGACAATGTCCGGAACTTGGAAAATAATTAAAGACAACATAAAAGGGAGGTAACCGGCTACCTTCTTTTTATGTTGTCTAAAAGTCTTGATTTATCTGTTGCCCTTACCTTTATTAAATTCTAATTCTACATTTTCTCCGTTTTCAAAAGTAAAACTCATATCAAAATCGACAACGTTATCACGCTTAATTTTCAGTGCTGTTAGGGTCCCGTCTATTATTTTGGTCACATCTGATAGTGAGGACCCGGGTATTTGTTTTATTAGCTTTTCTATTTCCCTGGACGCTTCTTCGTGCTTTGTGATTTCTTTCTTTCCGCCTATTACGGTTTCTATTTTGCTTGTTGCATTAGAAGGTCCCTTTATATATTTCATGTCTATTTTATCATCATTTGTAAGTTTGATATCCAAATTAAATTTGTTGATTCGGTCTAATGTGAATCCTTCCATGGTGCTTGGAGTAGTAGGCCTTGGTACGTTTGGCATTATATTATCTTTTGTTCTTTTGTCATCAACTTCGGCGCTGTTATCTACCCTGGGTTGGTCCATATTTATATTTTTATACATGTCCGGTTGATCAGATTTATTACTATTTTCGGGATTAGGCCGCTTTGGGGTTGTGCAAGATGTAACAGAAAGTAAAAATAACAACAATATTATAAATACAAATTGTATCTTCTTTAATTTCAATTTTATATTCCTCCTAAATAATTTTTATTAAAATAAGGGTATTCAATCAGTAACTTGTTAAATATATTGTTTCTTAGTCTGACGTTATATATGTACTTACAATAAAAAAACAAAATTTTAGGCATAAGAAGGGAGCGAAGGTGTAAAAATAGAACATATTGGACATAAACAAATTATGGGACAAATCCCGCTTTTATAAATCGTGGGATGAGTTTTGCTCTGGCAAATCGTAGGGATGAGCTTTGTTTTAACAAACTGCAGGGATGAGCTTTGCTTTAACAAATCGTAGGGGCGCCTTGCTCGCCTGTTTAGAAAGGAAGAAATGCATGAAATTAAAAAGAGAATTTTATAGCAGGCCAACACTTGACGTCGCAAAAGATTTGTTGGGGAAAAATCTGGTTCATCGCGTTGACGGGGAAAAACTGGTTGGAAAGATTGTCGAAGCAGAGGCTTATATTGGTCCCATTGATAAGGCTGCACACAGCTATTATAAAAAAACGAAGAGAAACGAGGTTATGTTTGGACCTCCGGGACATGCATATGTTTATAGAATTTATGGCGTGTATAATTGTATGAATACCATAACCCAAAAAGAAGGGGAAGGTACAGGGGTTTTGATCAGGGCAGTAGAACCGGTAGAAAATATCGAAATAATGGCACATAATAGGTACGGTATGTCCATAGAAGATCTGGAGAAAAGGCAGATACTCAATCTAACAAACGGTCCCGGCAAATTGTGTATAGCGATGGGTATTACTAACAAAAATAACAATGGTATGGACCTTTGTGGTGATACCTTATGGATTGAAGAAGCTGCGGAAGACGAAACATTTGAAATTATAGAAGCTACCAGGGTAAACATAGACTATGCAGAGGAAGCCATACATTTTCCTTGGAGATTTTATATTAAGGACAATCCCTTTGTTTCTAAAAAATAGGTAGAGGAATCCGGCATTCTGGCACATTAATTTTTGATTTCCAGTCTGTGGGGAAAATATATGAATAGTTGCCAAAACTTACATTGCCCACTCATGATTTATCTGTGATAGAATTTTCAATATAAAATCTAGGAAGGTGGTTTGGATGAAAACTATATTGGAAAAATATAAAATACCATTAATTAAGGGTGGTATTTTATTGGGTGTTGTAATACTGCTATTCACAATTAGTTTTGGTAACTTGAAACAGAACACTGACAGGGACAAAGCAAAATTAGGGGCAGTCTCCGAAGTTGATACTATAAAAGATGACCTAACCGTAAAAAATGGCCAGGCTAAAAAAGATAATCAAGCTGAAAAAAATGATCAGGCTGGTGAAGATAGCCGGGCCAAAGGTGACAATCAAACAGAAAAAAATAAAATTATTGAAATTCACAATGAAAAAAACAAAAATACCTATGAAAAAGAAAAGGACATAAACAATCTGAAGAATCCCACCGATAAAGAGGATAAAAATACATATGCTTTAGAAGATAACAAAAATGCTAAAGTTAAAAAAGAAGCAGTGCCTATACAAATAAAGGAAACCAACACAGCTTCCTTAACAGGTGCCGCGGGGGGAAGTTATACGGTAAGTAAGGGCGATACATTGTTTTTAATCGCTCAAAGGTTTGGTATATCTGTAGATTATTTGATGGGGCTCAATGGTTTATATTCGGATATAATTTATGAAAATCAGGTATTAAGAATAAACGACACCGCGAATAATCCCACATATCAAGTAGTTAGTAGGGGTGGTGACAGAAGTGAAGACCTCTATTGGCTGAGCAGGATAATTCATTCCGAGGCACAGGGTGAATCCTACAGAGGCAAGGTTGCAGTTGGGAGTGTTATCGTGAACAGAGTTAACAGCGGGTTGTTCCCCAATACTATAAAGGGAGTAGTTTTTGATAAGCAAAATGGACATGTACAATTTTCACCTGTTATAGATGGTACAATTTATAATACGCCTAGTGCGGAAAGTATTGAAGCTGCTGTAGAAACATTAAACGGTGTAAGGCCTGTCGGAAATGCATTATATTTCTTAAATCCGAAGCAATCAACCAATTTTTGGATTATAAACAACAGAAAGTATATGACAACTATAGGATTGCATGATTTTTATTATTAAAAAACGGTGTCACAATTAATAACATACTGAATACTATAGTAATAATTACAAATTAATTTATATGTAATTCAAAAATTTGTTTGACATAACCACCTAGTTTATGTTACACTAAACTACAATATAAAAAACCGAATACGGACAATGAATAGAGGAGCACTAAAGAATAGTATATACCAGGTGATAAGGGGAAAAAGCACCCAATACTGTTATAGAAAGGCTACGGTGCCGAAATTGTTGATATGCTTTTGTATCGGCGGTTGGCAGTTTAGTGAATAACTAAACTACTGTCATAGGAGAAAGTCTATGGAGAGCTATTTGTTGATTGAGAATTACGATTTTATTTAACACTTTAAAATCTTTCAATTAAAACAAAAAACTCCTAGATTATAATTAGGAGTTTTTTATATTGTAAGGTGGAAACTATTATAAACAGATGTAGGAGGAGGATAAAGTTGGGTTTGACTGTTGGTATTGTAGGCGGCACAGGTGCTGTAGGAACAAGGATGATCGAGATACTCGAGAAGAAGAATTTAAATATAACAAAGTTAAGAATTTTCGCGTCGGAAAGAACCGTAGGACAAAAAGTAATGTTTAACAACGAGGAATTAACGGTAGAACTGTTGACAAAAGAAGCGATGAAGGAAAACTTTGACTATTTACTATTTGCTGCAGGTGGAACTATATCTGGGGAGTACGCTCCGATTGCTGCCGAGGCGGGAAATATTGTTGTAGACAATTCTTCATATTGGAGAATGACGGAAGGGATACCACTGGTTGTGCCGGAGGTTAACGGTGATGTCTTAAGGGGGTACAGAGGAATTATATCCAATCCGAACTGCTCCACAACCCAAATGGTAATGGTACTTGCGCCACTTCATAAAAGATACGGTATCAAACGGGTTGTAGTGTCTACCTACCAAGCTGTATCTGGCAGTGGACATAAAGCAATCGACGAACTTGAGAAACAACTGTTGGATAAAGATTATCCAAATAAGGTATATCCAAAAAAAATCGCGGGGAATTGTATTCCGCATATAGATACATTTAATGAAAATGGATATACAAGGGAAGAGCTTAAAATGGTATATGAGACACATAAAATATTAAATGACAATACCATAAAGGTAAACCCGACTGCAGTAAGAGTACCTGTAGTTTATAGCCATAGTGAATCAATATACTTGGAATTTGATGAGGAACCGGACGTAGATGAGGTACGACAAATATTGGGAGAGACAGAAGGCATAATTGTAGACGATAACCCGGCAGAAAATGAGTATCCTACTCCATTGGAAGCTGCAAATACCGACTATACTTATGTGGGAAGAATTCGTAAGGATTTGTTCAATTCAAAAGTTTTGTCTTTATGGGTGGTGGCGGATAATCTTCGAAAAGGGGCTGCTACCAATGCGATTCAAATTATAGAAACTATCGAGAATTTTAAATAAAAGGGGGCAATACCTATGTTTAACGGTTCGGGAGTAGCGATTGTAACGCCGTTTAGTGGCGAGGAGGTTGATTTTGAAAGTTTTGAGGGATTGATTGATTTTCATTTGGAAAACGGGACTCAGGCCTTGATAGTACTGGGGACAACAGGAGAAGCAGCCACACAAACATTTGAAGAAAGAGGGAAACTTGTCAGTATAGCGGTTGAAAAGGCAAGAGGCAAAATTCCTGTAATAATTGGTACCGGGGCAAATTATACCCGGGTAGCTGTGGATTATACCAAGCAAGCAGAGGCCCTAGGAGCAGACGGTGTATTGGTGGTTACCCCATATTATAATAAAGCTACCCAGAATGGCCTTATTGAACATTACACTATGATTGCTAATGCTACAACTCTACCTATAATCCTATACAATGTTCCTGGGAGAACCGGAGTAAATCTAGAAGCAAAAACTGTTGCAGCTCTGAGCAAAGTAAAAAATATTATCGGAGTCAAAGAAGCTAGTGGAAATATAGGCCAAGTGCTGGAAATTAAAAGATTAGTGCCGGAGGATTTCAAAATCTATTCAGGAAACGACGACCAAATTGTTCCTATCTATGCATGCGGAGGAAATGGGGTTATCTCTGTATGTGCCAATGCCATTCCAGGCCAAACGCAGCAGATGTGTAGGGCATTTATGGATGGCGATGTTAAAGAAGCTTTGAGATTGCAACTCTTATATAAGCATTTTATAAATCTTCTGTTTTGTGAAGTAAATCCGATTCCAATAAAAGCAGCCCTGAATGCCATGGGATACATTAAAGATGAGTTGAGGCTTCCGCTGACATCTATGGAGGAATCCAACAGAAGTAAATTGTTGGATGAAATGAAGAGGTTAAGTATTATATAAGTATATAGAGGGGGATCTATTAGTATGAATTTATTAATTAATGGGGTAAACGGGCATATGGGAAAACTGATAAAGGATTTAGCTATTAAAGATCCATACTGGCAAAAAATTGATGGGATGGATCTAGGAATATCTTGGGAATCGCTAGAGGATAATTATAATGTGGTAGTGGATCTTTCACACCCATCCGCGTTGGACGGGTTGCTGGATTTCTGTATTAAAAGAAATACCCCCTTGGTAATCGGGACAACAGGATATAGCAAGGAACAACTAGAACAAATATGGAGTGCTTGCAATCAAATTCCGATATTAAAAGCTACAAATATGTCATTAGGTATGAATATAGTGTTTGTTTTTGTGGAACAAATTGCGGCAATATTGGGAAATATGTTTGATATTGAGATTATAGAACAACATCATAATCGTAAAAAAGATGCTCCATCAGGAAGTGCTAAATATATTGTTGAGTCCATAGAAAAAGGACTGGGTGAGATTAGAAAACATCAATACGGCAGGTCAGGAGAATGTCCGAGGGAAAAAGGTGAAATAGGAATACATGCAATCCGGGGTGGCAACATAGTCGGTTACCATGAAGCAAATTTTATAAACGAATTGGAAACCGTAAAAATAGCCCACGAGGGCCATGACAGGCTGGTATTTGCACAAGGAGCACTGGAAGCAGCAAGATTTATCATGAACAAAGACCCCGGAGTATATACAATGAAGGATGTGTTAGATCTACAATCTTTTTTTACACAACATTTACAACCTGCTGTTTCAAAGGGAATATAGGGAATATAATAAGGGCGGGCCTTGCTCGCCCATTAACCATTAGACGGTTGGACGGTTGGTCAGGGATCAGTTGAACAGTTGATTAGGTGGGGGCGATTTTAATCGCCCTTTATCCCGGAAAACCATGGGGACAGCGCCTGTGGTCAGTCTTTTTTGACCAAAGGTCCTGTCCCTGTGGTTTTCCTGTCAAACAATATAGTTGCAAACAAAGAAATT
>CAZVFS010000040.1:0-11938 GCA_964626575.1 uncultured Alkaliphilus sp.
AAAAAGAAATTTATAATTGACATTCTATACATTATAACTATTGTGGGCGTTTTATATTTTGTTTTTAAATACCTGTTGTTCTGGTTCATGCCTTTTGTTATAGGTCTTATTATTGCCTATATATTGAAACCCATTGGGGATACGATAGGCAAATTCACTAAATTTAAAAATAAGGGTATATCCATTTTTGTGATTTCACTTTTCTATGTATCTATAATCATTGTTGTCGGACTCATTATTGCAAATATTTGGCATTTAATATATGAATTTGTAGGCCTCTTACCTAATCTGTATAATCAAAATATAGAGCCTACGATTTTGTCCCTAAATGACTGGATGGTGTCATTCATAGGCACATCTTCCCCTGAAGTTGCCAACTTAATATCAAATATTTTTAGCAACGTGTTGGATATATTAGCTTCGGCGGTGAGCGGTATATCAAAAACCGTCCTGTTCGGTGTAACAAGGGTTGCGCAAAGGATACCTGTTTATTTTATAACACTCCTGTTTTCTATCATATGTTCGGTTTTGATCACTATTGATTATGACAGGGTTGTCGCCTTTCTTGTAAGGCAAATTCCCGGAAAAACGTATAAATTGTTGCTCGACATAAAGAAAATTTTGGCAGGCACTATCTTTAAAATGCTGAAGGCCTATTTTATACTGTCGTTTATTGCTTTTATAGAAATGTCCGTCGGTTTCGCAATACTAGGTATCAATTATGTTATACCTATAGCCGCATTTATTGCGTTTCTGGATTTTTTGCCCTTCATAGGTGTCGGTGGAGTATTGATACCTTGGGGGATTTATGATATTGTGTTGGGTCAAAGATTTGTAGGGATAGGAATACTGGTCATATATGTCATAATATATATCGTAAGGAGTGCTCTGGAGCCAAGAGTTTTGGGGAGACAAATAGGATTGAGTTCTCTGGTCACAATTGTTGCTATGTTTGTAGGGTTCAAGATATTTGGATTTATGGGATTTATAATTGCACCCCTGGTAGTTATTGTAATAAAGCAATTAAATGATAGTAAAAAGATAAATATCTATCGCTGATTGATATAATATTTTTACCGGGTTGTTATATTATCTATGAATATTATGGTTAAACAGCCGAGAGGCGAACGTCCTCAGGGATGTTTTGTTTCGACGCTCATGTTATAAAAATAATAGATTACCTAAGGACAGCAAGAAAAAGGAGATCAAAATGGAAAATGATGTATACAAAACTTTGGAAATGTTAAACATTTCTTATGATAGATTCACGCATCCTGCTATGAATACAATCGAGGAACTGAACAAATATAATACGGAAAATGATGACATTGTACATTGCAAAAATTTATTTTTGCGGAATTCAAAAGGGGACAAGCATTATTTGGTGTTGATAGAACCGGACAAAAGGGCTAACACCAGAGATTTAGCCAGACAGATTGAAAGCACAAGACTGAGCTTTGCCTCGTCTGAAAGATTAGAAAAATACCTGGGGCTCGACCCGGGTTCGGTTTCACCGTTCGGGTTGATTAATGATCGAAATAGGGACGTAGAAGTGCTAATAGACAGAGATTTGGACACAAGGCAAAGGATCACTTTCCATCCTAACATAAATACTATAAGTGTAACGATAAGTTATGATGATTTTCAGAAGTATATTGGATGGTGTGGTAACAAAGTTATATATGTGGATGTGGGATAATGAAAAATTCTGAAATAAAAATTAAAATGCCGATTAATGTAAAAAAAATATTGTCTATATTATATTTTGAGGGTTGTGCCGGATATATTGTCGGCGGATGTGTCAGGGATAGTATATTGGGCTTAATTCCAAACGATTGGGATATATGTACAAATTGCATTCCCGAAGAAATGCTGCATATATTCAGTTCATTCAAAGTAATACTTACAGGATTTAAGCATGGAACCGTAACAGTGGTTATTGGCGGTGAAAGTTATGAAATAACGACGTACAGAATTGATGGAGATTATATAGACGGCAGGCATCCCGAAGAGGTTATATTTACGGATAAATTAAAGGAAGATCTGAGAAGAAGAGATTTTACAATCAATGCCATGGCATACAACGACAGAGTGGGGCTGATTGATTATTATGGTGGGGTTCGGGATATACTGGATAAAAAAATAAGATGCGTGGGCGATCCCGTGGAAAGACTTAAAGAGGATTACTTGCGTATGTTGAGGGGTGTAAGATTTGCCACACAATTAGAATATAGTCTGGAATCAGGCACCTTTGATGCGATAAAAGAACTGTGTGAGAATATTATAAATATCAGCGTGGAAAGGATTAAAGAGGAACTGAACGAAATATTATTATCGCGTACACCCTCTATAGGATTCAGGTTACTGGACGTCACAGGCCTTCTAAAATATATAATGCCGGAGTTGGAAACCTGTGTAGGGTTTGAACAACACAATCCCTGTCATCATGAAGATGTTTTTAACCATACTTTAAGTGTGGTGGATAATACCGAAAGTGATTTGATATTGAGACTGGCGGCATTATTTCATGATATAGGAAAACCGGAAACCTTTGTTTTGGACGCAAGGGGCAGGGGGCGTTTTTATAATCACAGTGTAATAGGTGCGGAAATTGCAGAAGATATAATGAAAAGGCTGAAGTATGATAGCAGATCCATAGAACAAGTAGCGATTTTAGTCAAGGAGCATATGTCAAGATACGAAAATTTGTCCGACAAAGCTATGAAGAGATTCATCAATAGGGTGGGGCGGGACAACATAGATAGATTATTTAAATTACAGGTTGCAGACATAGAGGCTATAGCTGAAGAGGACGAAATAGATGTAAGCGGTATATTAAAATTAAAAGGTGAAGTTGAAAAGATACTAAATGAAAAACAGCCTCTGTCGGTAAAAGATTTGGAAATCGATGGATATGATTTGATAGAATTAGGTATACCCGAAGGAAAGCAGATAGGAACAATTTTGACAGAATTATTGGAAACGGTATTGGAAAACCCCGAAACAAACAAAAAGGATATTTTAATAAAATTTGCAAAAGATAAGCTGTAGAGAAAGTGGCATGTGGCATGGGGAGGTGGCAAACAAAACATTCCCATGCCATGTTATCTCCTAAAATGCACGTAGAAGGAATCTTTGTGCAAGGTTTTAAATACATAATTTCTCTTTAATAATTCTTCAATTATGATCGGCAAAGCTTCTATGGTGGTTGTTTTCGGAAGGCTGTCATGGAACAAAACTATAGCCGGATTGTTGTTTTTAACCCCTTTCAACACAGATGATATTATTACATCTTTATCCTGTTTTATTACCTTGGCATCTTTTGAGTCTACGTTCCAATCAAAATATTGATATCCGTCGTAAAGCATCTTGGCAGTCATACGTGCCATAAATTTGTCGTCACAATATTTGCGGGGCATTACCGTATTGGAACCACCCGGAAAACGCATAATATCCATTTTCATCCCGGTAATGTTATATACATAATTTTCAAGTTTTCTGAAATCGGCTAAAAAATTTTCGTCGCCGGAATATATGGTCTTATATATATGAGAATACGTATGGTTCCCTATGGCATGGCCCTCTCTTATAATCCTATTATACAGGTCATTGGATTTGTCGTCGGTTCTGCCGACTACAAAGAATGTAGCCTTGATATTGTATTCTTTCAATATATCCAATATTTTGTCCGTATTGACACTGGGCCCGTCATCAAACGTTAAATATACAGTTTTTTTATTCAGTTGCGTTGTCATTGGTCTGTTGGGTTGAAAAAAAGCTCGTTTAGTTTTTCTGTTTTTTGCATGAGTTCATCGTTTTGTTCCTCTAGACGTTCGGCGGTCGATTTTACATAACAGATATCCTCGCTGTATTTTATATGGTTATCTATCAGATCTTTGTAACTCAAAAGAATTTCTTTATTTAAATTTATCAGTTCCTGGTTTTGATTAGTCAGGTTACTAAAATGCAGGCTTTGAAAAGAAATCATAATAAAGATAAATAATATCAGGGCCAGATAATTTTTATCTTTCAAAATGTAATTTTCATTTAACATATACATTCCCCCGGATAACAAAATGATTGATTACACGATATACCTTATTCAGGATCACATCTGTCTATTACACTAATAATGGAAAATTTTTTTGACATCTCATATCCCTATGGTTATAATATGTGTAGAAATATCAAAAGGACACGGCCTTCGTCTCTTTGTTATTAAGGGGATGGGGTTTTTATTTATTTCAAGATCACACAGGAGGCAGTAATTTATGAAATCCGTGCTTATTAAAGACATTTACCGTAACACAGAAAAGTATGAAGGACAGGCAATAACAATAGAAGGCTGGATTAGAACATTGAGAGTGTCAAAAGCATTTGGATTTATTGAGGTGAATGATGGCAGTTTTTTTAAGAATTTGCAGGTTGTGTTTGAAAAAGAATTAGAAAATTTTGTTGAAATATCAAGACTTTCTATCAGCGCTGCAATCAGAATAAAGGGAGAACTGGTATTGACACCCGATGCTAAACAACCATTTGAAATTAAGGCAACTAAAATTGAAATAGAGGGCGCCTCTAATAATGATTACCCACTGCAAAAAAAGAGACATTCATTTGAATTTTTAAGGGAAATCGCCCATTTAAGACCTAGAAGCAATACTTTTTCGGCGGTGTTCAGGGTGCGTTCGTTGGCGGCTTATGCAATCCATAAGTTCTTTCAGGAAAGGGATTTTATATATGTTCACACCCCTATTATCACCGGAAGTGACGCGGAAGGCGCAGGGGAGATGTTTAAGGTTACAACTTTAGATTTCAAAAATATTCCGCTAAACGATAAAGGCGATGTCGATTATACTAGAGATTTTTTTGGAAAAGAAACACATCTGACAGTCAGTGGGCAACTGCAGGGGGAAGCTTATGCATTGGCATTCAGGAATATATATACATTCAGCCCTACCTTTAGATCTGAAAATTCTAACACCACCAGACATGCTTCGGAATTTTGGATGATAGAACCTGAGGTAGCCTTTGCGGATTTGGACGATAATATGGAATTAGCGGAGGATATGTTGAAATATATTATTAACTATGTGATGGAAAATGCACCGGAAGAGATGGAATTTTTCAATAAGTTTATAGATAAAGGCTTAATAGATCGTTTAAACAATGTAACAAATTCAGATTTTGCCAGAATTACATACACCGAAGCTATTGAACTACTGAAAAAATCAGGACAAAAATTTGAATACCCTGTAAAATGGGGTTGTGACCTTCAGACAGAACACGAAAGATATATAACGGAAAAGGTATTTAAAAAGCCTGCATTTGTAACAGATTACCCAAAGGAAATCAAAGCATTTTACATGAAGTTAAATGAAGACGGTAAAACCGTGGCTGCCATGGATCTATTGGTACCGGGCATCGGAGAAATTATAGGAGGCAGTCAAAGGGAAGACAGATTGGAAGTATTGGAAGAAAAGATGGATGCAATAGGCTTGGATAAAAGAGAATATTGGTGGTACTTAGAGCTCAGAAAATATGGCGGTACAAGACATTCCGGCTTTGGTTTAGGTTTTGAAAGGGCCATTATGTACCTAACAGGGATGAGCAATATCAGGGATGTTATTGCCTTCCCGAGAATCCCAAAATCAGCTGAATTTTAGTTATGTTGTTAAATATTTTTTAAATAGAGGATGTTATGTATGAAAAGAGTAGTTACAACTAAGGGAGTTAAAATCGGCGAGGGTTCACCTAAAATTTGTGTGCCTATAGTAGGCAAAACGATAGAAGAAATTTTGGAAGAAACCCGTTTTTTGAAGACTATAGACTTTGATATTGCGGAATGGCGGGCAGATTTTTATGACGATGTAGAATGCATAGATAGGGCCAAATTGGTACTCGAGGCGGTGAGGTATATCCTAATGGACGAACCCATTATATTTACATTTCGCAGCATCGAGGAAGGTGGGGAAAGGCAAACCGGTACAAAATTTTATTTTGAACTGAACATGTCAATAATACAGACAAGGATTGCCAGCATTGTAGACATAGAACTGTCTAATAATGAAACGGAAATAAAAACGTTGGTTGATGCCGCACATAAAAACAATGTGGCTGTTATTATTTCCAGCCATGACTTTGAAGGGACACCCCCGAAGGAAGAAATTATATCGCGATTGCGGAAGGCAGCCGAACTGGGCGGGGACATTCTCAAAATAGCGGTAATGCCCACATGTACAAAAGATATAATAACGCTCCTGGATGCAACACGTATAATGAAGGAAAAATATAAAGACAGACCGATAGCCACCATTTCTATGGGAAGACAAGGCATTGTCAGTAGACTGGCCGGGGGCTTATTCGGTTCCGATTTGACGTTTGCGTCTGCTAGAGGTATTTCCGCACCCGGGCAGATTTCATCTGAAGAATTGCGTAGATTCATGTCTTTGCTGTATGATAATTCTTATACCGAATAAAGAAAGATTAAATGGGCTTTTATAAAAAGAACTATTACTTTATTATTTTTAGAAGGTGCCGGAGGGAATAAAAAATGTTGGTAAATATATCTATAGAAAAAGCTGAAAAGATCCTTTTAGATCAGAACATTGAATCTAAAACAGTAGACATGCCAATTTTAGACAGTTTAAATCATATATTAGTTGAGGATATAAAATCGGATATAAATATGCCACCTTTCGATAGTTCGCTTCTTGACGGTTATGCACTCAGATCGGAAGATACTATAGATGCAAGTGCGAATAATCCTGTTACTCTCGAGACTATAGATAATATTCGTGCGGGTTATGTATGTAAAAAGGCGGTAGGCAGAGGACAAGCCGTCAGAATTATGACAGGGGCTAAAATTCCCAAGGGCGCGGATGCAATAATTAAGTACGAAGATACGGTCTTTACGGACAAGGATGTCAGGATATTCGATTATCTCAAACCAAACTCCAACATAGTCAGGGCGGGAAAGGACATTGCAGCAGGAGATATGGTACTCAAAAAAGGCAAGACTATAAGTCCCGCGGATATAGGTATATTGGCTATCCTTGGAAAAGAAAAAGTAAAGGTATATAGAAGGCCTAAGGTCGCTATTTTGTCGACGGGGGATGAACTGATTAATATTAATGAGGCCCTTGAAGAAGGTAAAATAAGAAACAGTAATGCCTATACCATTGGGGCACAAGTAAAAAAAATAGGCAATGAAATGAAAATATTCGATATATGTGATGATAATGTGCCGTCTATAAAAAAAGAGTTAGATTTAGCATTACAATGGGGGGACGTCGTCATTACCACGGGCGGAGTTTCTGCGGGGGATGCAGACGTAGTAAAAGAGGCCTTTGAGGAAGTTGGAGGAAAGGTTTTATTTTGGAAGGTAAATATGAAGCCCGGAGCCCCTATAGCTGTTGCAAGGTACAAGGATAAATTGTTGTTTGGTTTATCCGGAAATCCTGCAGCCGCATATATTGCATTTGAAAAATTTGTAAGGCCCACTATATTGAGGTTGAGTGGTGAAACCGAATATGAATTTATCAAGGTAAAATCTACCTTAGAGGATGGATTTACAAAGGTAAGCGGTCAAGATAGGATAATGAGGGCAAAAACTTATTATAAAAATGGGGGATTCTTTACAAAACTTCCGGATAAACACAGTTCGGGAATACTGTCCGGTTTGTCGGAGACAAATTCTCTGTTTTATGTTCCAACAGGGACAGGACCCTATAAAAAAGGCGATAAGATAGAAGTGGAACTTTTAGATTACTAAAAACAACGGCAGTTTAAAAAGACACCACGGATTAGACACACTGACTGATTTTAATGTTATAAGAAGGGATTTGGGGATATGAAAATACTGATCAAAGGTGGGCGAGTGATAAATCCAAGTACAGGTTTGGACAAAACAAAAGATATTCTTGTAACCGACGGAATGATAGAAAAAATTGATGACGGAATTTTTGATAGAGTAGATAAAACAATAGATGCGGAAGGTCTGTGGGTAACTCCCGGTTTTATAGATTTGCATGTACATTTTAGAGAACCGGGATTTGAATATAAGGAAACCATAGAGACAGGCAGCAAAAGTGCCGCCAAAGGCGGGTTTACCACCGTTTGTTGTATGCCAAATACAAATCCGACTATAGATTCGCAGGAAACCGTTCAATTTGTAAAAAATCGTGCTGGGGAAAAGGCCATAGTTAACGTACTGGTAGTCGGAAGCATAACGAAGGGCCTACAAGGCAAGGAACTGTCGGATATAGAAGATATGGTCAAGACAGGTATTTGTGCTATAAGTGACGATGGCAGGACTGTTCAAAATTCGGATCTAAAGCGAAGAGGTATGGAAAAGGCAAAGGTGATGGGTATACCTGTTTTTGTTCACTGTGAAGACGAAGCTTTATTGCATGGCGGGGTTATGAACAGCGGTGAAATTTCGAGACAGTTAAGACTGCCCGGGATATTATCGGAGGTAGAAAACGTAATAATTGCCAGGGATATTGTACTCGCTGAAGGAACCGGTGTAAACCTCCATATATGTCATATCAGTACAAGCCTCGGTGTAAATCTTCTTAAATTTGGAAAAGATATAGGAGTAAAAGTAACGGGCGAGGTGTGCCCTCATCATTTTACTTTGACAGATAAAGAAGTGCTGTCTTTAGATACCAATTATAAGATGAACCCGCCGCTCAGGGGAGAAGATGACGTAGAAGCTATAAAGGAAGGGTTAAAAAAGGGAATTATAGATGTAATAGCAACAGATCATGCCCCACATCATAAGGATGAAAAGGATGCAGGATTTATTGAAGCGCCGTTTGGAATAGTAGGTCTGGAAACAGCCTTGCCTATTGCTATTACCGAATTGGTGGACAAGGGTTGGCTTACACCCATAGAGTTAATAGAAAAGTTTACAACAAATCCGGCTAAAATATTGGGCATAGATAAAGGGGATATAAGTGTAGGAAAGATAGCAGACATAACAATTATAAATCCCTCCATCGAATATAAAATAGACGTGGAAAGTTTCGTTTCAAAGAGTAAAAACAGTCCTTTTCACAATAAGCCTGTAAAGGGAAGGGTAGAATATACTATAGTTAACGGCGAAATTGTATATAAATCGGAGAGAGAAAATGATAGATAGATTAATAGATAAAATAATTGAAAAACAAAACCCTACGGTTGTGGGCCTAGACCCCAGATTGGAAATAATGCCGCAATTTATAAAGGAGAAATATTTTAATGAATATGGTAAAACACCAAAGGCGGTCGGCAAAATATTTTTTGAGTTCAATAAAGGAATTATAGATAATATCTGTGATATAGTACCTGCCGTCAAACCTCAAATAGCAATGTACGAAAGATATGGCCATGAGGGAGTGCAATGTTACATCGAAACAAACGAATATGCAAAAAGTAAGGATTTAATAGTAATAGGCGACATAAAAAGGGGCGATATAACTTCTACTGCGCAGGCATATGCCGAGGGACACATAGGAGAGGTAAAAATAGAGGATCGATGCTATAATATTTATAATCAGGATGCTATAACCCTAAGCCCATATCTGGGATTTGATTCAATAGAACCATATATTGAATACTGTAAAAAATACGATAAAGGCTTGTTTATATTGGTTAAAACATCAAATCCTAACAGCGGTGAGATACAGGATTTAGAAACAAACGAAGGCAAACTTTATGAAAAAATCGGTGAATTGGTAAGCAAATGGGGAAAAGCATTGATAGGAAAACATGGATACAGTCAAATAGGTGCGGTTGTAGGCGCAACTCATCCAAAGCAGGCGGAAAATCTCAGAAATATAATGCCCAATACATATTTTTTAGTGCCCGGTTATGGGGCCCAGGGGGCAAAGGCGGGGGACCTGAAAGGTTGTTTTAATAAGGATGGTCTGGGTGCAATAATCAATTCATCTAGAGGGATTATCGCTGCCCATTTAAAAGAATCTAGCAAGCTAAAATTCTCGGAAAAAGATTTTGCTTTAGCGGCTAGGGAGGCTGCTATTCATATGAAAGATGATTTACAGAGAAACCTATTTTAGAACTAGGGGTAAACTTATGAAAAAATTATATTATCCAACTATAATTGAACAAAGACAAATAGCACGGGGTATATTTTCTATGAAATTGCAATGTGATGAAATTGCGGGAATGGCTTTGCCCGGCCAGTTTATAAATTTATATTGCAAGGAACATGAATTACTGTTACCAAGACCTATAAGCATCTGTGAAACAGACAAAGAAAAAGGTATGGTGACGTTGGTATATGCAGTAGTAGGCAAAGGGACCGAGGGCTTCTCGCATTTGAAGAGAGGCGACATCATAAAAGTGTTGGGTCCTTTGGGCAACGGGTTTAAAATAGAAAAAGAAGTAAATATACATATGTTGGTAGGCGGTGGAATAGGTGTTCCACCGTTGGTAGAACTTTCAAAATACCTCAAGGGAGAAGTTTATGCATTTCTGGGTTTTGCACAAGATCCCATTTTGGTTGAGGAGCTAGAAAACTATGGTGTAAAGGTTTTTGTGGCTACGGAAGACGGAAATACCGGGTTTAAAGGCAATGTAATTGAACTTCTTGATAAAAAGGGTGTCAAGGGGGGCATAATATATAGCTGTGGGCCAAGACCCATGTTAAAGGCCGTGAGTAGATGGGCAAAAGAAAAAGGAATAAGAGCACAAATATCTATGGAAGAGAGGATGGCTTGCGGAATTGGTGTTTGTGTTGGTTGTACCTGTAAAACCAAGAAAAAGGACGAAGAGGATTGGCAAAACAGGAAAGTATGCACCGATGGGCCGGTATTTTGGAGTGAGGAGGTAATATGGGATGAGTAAACCTGATATGAAAATAAATATAGCGGGTATAGAGCTTAAGAATCCTGTAATGACAGCCTCCGGTACTTTTGGAAGTGGTAAAGAGTACGGTGAATATATAGACTTAAACAAATTAGGTGCAATAGTGGTAAAAGGGGTATCCGGTACACCATGGAAAGGTAACGACAGCCCCCGCATTGCCGAAACCTATGGGGGAATGTTAAACAGTATAGGATTGCAAAATCCGGGTGTGGAAGTTTTTATTAAAGAGGATCTGCCCTTTTTGGAACAATATGATACAAAGGTAATAGTCAATATTGTAGGAAGAACGATTGAGGAATATTGTGAGGTTGCAGAAAGGTTAAGGGATACAAACATTGATATGATGGAATTAAATATATCGTGTCCAAATGTTAAAGAGGGAGGTGTAACCTTCGGCACGGACCCTCTTATGGCGGAAGAGGTAACAAAGGCAGTTAAAAAGATTGCTAAACAGCCGTTAATAGTAAAACTCAGTCCAAACGTAACCGATATAGTCTCAATTGCAAAGGCAGCCGTGGCCGGTGGAGCCGATGCTTTATCGTTGATAAATACGTTGCTTGGAATGGTAATTGATATAGACAGGAGAAAACCTGTACTTGCTAACATTGTGGGCGGACTATCCGGACCTGCAATTAGACCTGTGGCTGTCAGAATGGTATATGAAGTGGCAAGGGCGGTAGACGTACCTGTTATCGGTATGGGCGGGATTATGGATGGGGAGGATGCGATAGAATTTATACTTGCGGGTGCCACCGGTGTGGCCGTGGGTATGGCTAACTTTATAAATCCTACCGCTACTGTTGATGTTTTAAACGGTATTGAAAATTATATGATTAAACATGGATTTAATAGTATAGAAGAGTTAAGAAGAGGTTTAATGTTATAATTTTAATAAAAATATTTATATGGCGTAAAAATGTACACGGAGGAACATATATGATAAACAAAGAGCGGGTCATTGAAATTTTAGAAAAAACAGGAGCATTGAAAAAGGGGCATTTTTTATTGACATCAGGCCGTCATAGTGATCGATATATACAATGTGCGCAGGTTTTACAATATCCGCAAT
>CAZVFS010000041.1:0-11931 GCA_964626575.1 uncultured Alkaliphilus sp.
AACCTTTTTATCCCCGAATTAATGAGCATCTTGGCGCAAACCGAACAGGGTTGTGTAGTTACATAGAGGGTAGCCCCTTCTATTTTAACACCGTGTAGCGAGGCCTGGATAATAGCGTTTTGCTCCGCATGAAGCCCACGGCAAAGCTCGTGTTTTTCCCCTGACGGGACATTCAATTGTTGTCTGATGCACCCTACCTCTTCGCAATGTTTTAACCCTGTAGGCGCACCGTTATATCCGGTTGATAAGATTTGCTTATCTTTAACGATAACCGCCCCCACCTGTCTGCGTAGACAAGTCGAACGTGTTTTAACAACCTCTGCTATTTTCATAAAATATTCATCCCAAGACGGACGCATAATATAACCTCTCCCAACGAAATAGAATATTTAAACGGACTTGTTTGTCATCTGAGACAATAGAATGAATTTTACCCGCGAAGGATCCGAAGACGGGATTCTTCGTTAGCGCTCAAAATGACAATTACCTCATGGTTTACTGCCCCTCCGTATCACTTATTCCTCTGCAATTTCGAATGTCTTCCCTCAATTCCAATAATCTTATCGATTCTTTTTTGATGTCTGCCACCCTTAAATTCTGTTCCCAACCATGTATCGATAATTTCCAAAGCGAGTCCGGGCCCAATCACCCTTGCTCCCAACGCTATAACATTGGTGTTGTTATGCCACCTTGACGCTTTAGCTGAAAAACAATCCCCGACCAAACCGCAATACACCCCCGGTATCTTGTTGGCAGCAATGGAGATGCCTATCCCTGTTCCGCAAATTAATATGCCTCTTTCAAAGTCCCCGGCCGCAACCGCTTCCCCTACCGATCCGGCAAAATCGGGGTAATCCGTCGATTCGGCGGAATCCGTCCCGAAATCCTCTATGTTAAAACCCTTCTCCTGTAAATGTTTTTTAATAAGCTCCTTCAATTCGTATCCGGCATGGTCACTCCCGATAGCAATCCTCACATCAACGCCTCCAGTATTGTAAAATTAAGGTTGAACTTATAATATTCTACATTGTTTATAAAAACCCTTTTATATTGAAGGGATTTTATCAATCAACATCCGTAAATGCTTTTCCAATTCCTCCGCACTTTCACGATAAACATTTACCGACTGGCCATAGGGATCTTTTATGTCATAGTCAATTTCCTTGAGAGCACTGCCTGATATGTATAATTCTTTATCGCCGTTATTTAAAACATATTCCTTTAGAGTATATACCTTCCCCCCGGCCCCGGGGCACATTTCCAACACAGCCCTTTTGTGGTTCGATGTCATTGTTAAAACCAGATCCGCTTTTTCAACCAGTTTCGGTGTCAAAAGTTTAGAGATGTGCCCTATAACATCTATTCCTCTTTCTCTCAATGCTTCCACCGCACCGGGTGATGCTTTGTCGCCCTCCCATGCATATATTCCTGCAGACATTACTTTAATATTTTGGGGTCCGTCTTTTCTGTTTGCCAATATATGTTTGAAAAGGGCTTCCGCCATTGTGCTCCTGCATGTGTTGCCTGTGCATACAAATAAAATAGTCTGCATAAAAAACCTCCTCCCACTAAGTCTCCATAATATGACCCTCTGCCGCCTTTTTCAGCCTGTCCATTATGGCCTGTCCAACTTCTGCATTATTTATGGATTCGCACAAAATAATATCTACATCTGTTTTATCAAATTCCCTCAATATTTTAAATAGATTAGCTGCAATTGTTTCAGGATGTTTTCTGCTGCCTAAAGACTTAATTATAATTTCACCCGTATTTCTTTCATACATGTCCCTTGTTTCGTCCGTGCAAATTATGCCCACTTTTTTGTTTTCTTTTCCATGCTTGTTCCTGAGTTCGTTTATTTTGGCAACTATATCATTTAATTCCCCCTGTATAACCACCATTTTAGCGTTGGGTGAATAGTGGACATATTTCGTATCTGGGGAATCAGATTCTCCATTTGTTTTATTAAAGTTTTCCTTAGGCGAATTTATAAGCACCCTGCCTAACGCCTTTTCCAACATTTCTTGAGAGACCATGCCCGGACGCAATATAACCGGCACCTCACCTGTCATATCTAAAACCGTGGATTCTACACCGATATCACAATCCCCGCCTGCAATTATAGCATCTACCTTGCCCATTAAATCCTCTATAACATGTTCTGCCCCGGTAGGGCTCGGTTTGCCGGAAATATTTGCGCTCGGCGCCGCTATCGGTATCCCCGATTTTTCTATGAGTTTAATGGCTATAGGATGATCCGGCATTCTAATTGCTACCGTAGAGAGCCCCCCGCTCGTTTCACGTGGAACAATATTACTTTTTTTAAAGATCAGGGTCAAGGGTCCGGGCCAAAATTCTTTCATTACTTTATATGCATTTTCCGGTATTTCTTTTACCAGAGGTAAAATATCCTCTGTTCTGGAAATATGTATTATCAACGGATTATCAGGGGGTCTGCCCTTAGCCCTAAATATCCTTTTTACAGCCCTCGGATTTAATGCATCGGCTCCCAAACCGTAAACCGTTTCCGTAGGAAAAGCAACAATGCCGCCTTCCCTCAAAATTTCAGCACATTTTTCTATCAGTTTGTCATCTATATTTTTAGCATCTATTTTTATGATAATTGTATCTCTCATCTGTTAACACCTTTCAATCCTTCGTTCAGCACTTCCCTGGCAATCGGTGCTGCCGCTTCCCCTCCGGTCCTGCCCTCTGATTCCAGTATAACCGCGACCGCTATTTGCGGATCATCCGCGGGAGCAAATCCTACAAACCAAGAATGCTCCTTTCCTGTTTCATTTTGAGCCGTGCCTGTTTTCCCTGCCACATCTATATCGTAGATACGTGCATTTATTCCGGTCCCTTCCTTTACGGCCGCAACCATCATATCTGTTATTTCATCAGCAATAACATCCGAAACTACTTGGGTACCTTCACTCTTAGCCAGGGCTACAACCATTCCGTCCGCATTTTTTACCTTTCCCACTATATATGGCGCCGCCATAGTCCCCTTGTTGGCAAAGGTAGAAACCATAGCAGCCATATGTATAGGGGTTGTCAATAATTTTCCTTGGCCTATAGCGACTATAGCCAGATCGGTAGGTTTCATATTTTCACTGTATGGATAACGGCTTTCCGCAATAGGCATATCCCCACCCAGTTTTTTGCCCATCAAAAATCTTTTGGACATTTGTGTAACGTTCCTACCCCCAAGCTGTACCCCCATTCTTACAAAATTGGTGTTGCAGGATACTATTACCGATTGTTTCAAATCCAAAAAACCGTGTCCCCTCTTATCGAAATCCGTTAAGGTATACCCATCCACAGTAATAGCGCCCGTGCAGTCATAATTGGTATCTATTTCAGGATTTTCCAATACAGATGCAGCTATAATGAGTTTATATATCGATCCCGGGGGATACAGGCCTGCGAGGCTTCTATTGAGCAAGGGGCTGTTTTTGTCTTCTACAAGCCTGTCCCAGTCCTCTGTCAAACCGTTTGGATTGTAATCCGGCTTGCTTACCGCCGCAAGCACTTCTCCTGTCCTGGGATTCATAGCTACGATAGAACCTATCCTCCCCCTCAACAACTGTTCTGCTTTCCTTTGCAAATTATGATCTAGTGTGAGTGTTAAACTGTGACCCTTGATAGGTTGTCCCGTAACAGTCTCCCTGATTTTTGCAACTGTGTTATCACCTGTTAAAGCCAAGAGTTCGCCGTTATAATAAAATTCTATCCCCGTTTTTCCATATTGCCTGGAACTATACCCTATGATATGGCTATATAATCCGTCGTAGTTATATAGCCTCTTCATTGTGCCGTCCCCCAACACCTTTGTTTCTGCCAGCACAATACCGTTGCGATCATAAATGGGCCCCCTTACGGTTTTGTCCTCCACGGCCCATTGCCTCTTGTTATAGGGGTTTTGTGCTATAACTTCCGCCCTGAATATCTGGATATATGTTAGATATATAATTATACTCAAAAATAAAGCACTTATAAACACTATTATATGAACTATTTTCCTGTTGCTTTCCAATTAAGGAACCCTCCTTATCCTGCTGTCTCCAATGTCCTTTTAGAGATAGCCTGCAATATGCCAAAGGCTATGAAAGCCGATACCAAAGAACTGCCCCCATAGCTGATGAAAGGCAGGGTTACCCCTGTAAGCGGTATCAGCTTAATGACCCCGCCGACTATAATAAAGGTTTGATATCCATATATCAAAGTTATCCCCAATGCAACTATCTTTTTAAAGGTTTCCTTGATGGTCAGTGCTATTTTAAAACCCCTGTAAACCAGTATGAAATATAATAATACCACAGCCATCCCGCCAAACAAACCCAGCTCTTCACAAATAGCCGAAAAAATAAAATCCGTATGGACTACAGGAATAAAGTCAGGATTTCCGAGCCCCAGTCCCGTCCCAAAAAAACCGCCTGCCACAATAGCAAACAGGGACTGGGTGATCTGATATCCCTTCCCCGATATTTGATCCCACGGATTAATCCATGTAACTAATCTGACCCGTACATGGCCAAGTGTAAAATAACTTAAAACAAGGATTATTCCTAAGGCCCCTACATTATAAAGCAATAGCCTATAATCTTTCTCGTAAATGTAAAATATGCTTATAAATATAACATAGAATAATATGGTCATCCCCAGTTCTCTTTGCATCAACAATAAAAAGAGATGCAGATAAACAATCGTCAAAAATACATATTTGTTTTTTATCAGCTGTTTGTTTTTAATCAACTCTTTATAACCCAAGGTCTTTATCTTTCTAAAAAATGAACCGGGCACCGTATGATCGTCATATAGGCGGGATGTGGAATCTATATTGTCCTTAGGCGGTGTGGCCTCATTCCCGGTGAGAATTTCGGCCTCTTTCGAACCGAATATCAGCTTATAATATGCCGCAATAAAAAAGACAAAAAATATTTTGGTAGCTTCTGCCGGTTGAAAAGAAAAGTTACCTATATGAACCCAGTTAATTGACCCTCCGACATTGGTACCTAAAGTAAATGTGATCAAAAATAACAGCATGCTTCCGGCAATGTAACCATATATATATTTATCCCAGCTTTTTATAATATGAAATAATATGTAGGACATAAAATAGAGGACAATTCCTAATCCATACCATTTTATTTGAGCAAACCCAAGGTTTGGATTCAGACGATAGAGCATTATAATACCTAAACTGACCAGCATAGATATAATTAAAAATATGTATTGGTCCCCCATCCGTTTTTTTACGATGATTATATAAGAAGTTGTCATCAAAACAATTACCCCGCCACCGGCTATCAGTATTGACGGATCCAGTGGTTGAACACGCAAGGACAGGAGTATAAAAAACAAAAGATTTACGATTATTAAAATATTGATAGGCCTTCGTATGCCCAACAAACCACGGGGTCTCATTCTTCCACCGCCTCTTTCACAAACAGAAATTCGATTTGGCCCAAACCGATACGGTCCCCATTTTTAAGCTTAGCAACATCTTCTATTCTTGTACTGTTTAAATATGTACCGTTTACACTGCCTTGGTCCTCTAAAAAGTATTCCCCCTCATCCATGACTATTTTTAAATGTTCGGACGAAATATACTTATCCAATATTTGAATTATGTTATCCCTTGATCGCCCTATGGTCGTTTCATTATTCAAATCATAAAATTCCTGCACATCAAAATCAAGGCGTTCCTTTCTGTTGACAAGCTTTAAATAAGGATTATTGCTTCCTTTTTGATTTATTTTGTTGATATGCTGTATATCCAAGTATATGAGCCTAATAATCCCATAAAGAAAGTAATAGATCAAAATGATAAATATATATCTTATAATCCATGAGAGGATTCTGAACATAAATACTCACCTTCAATTTTTTTCTCGCGGGCACCGTTTATACTGTTCGTCTCAGATGATATCCGGATTTTTTTGGCACCTTGGTTTCTAATCATATTGTACACCAAAAATAAGAAATCTAAAACAAAAGATGAGGACTTTGTCCTCATCCTTGTTTTAGCTGCTTACAGCCGCCATTTTTTTAGCCTGATCCGTAGTAATTAAGGCTTCTATCATCTCTTGAATATCTCCATCCATAAAACTGTCTAATTTATATAGGGTTAGATTAATGCGATGGTCTGTAATACGACCCTGTGGAAAGTTATAAGTCCTGATTCTTTCGCTTCTGTCTCCGGTTCCCACTTGGCTCCTTCTGTCCTCTGCAATTTCCTTCTGCTGTTCTTGAACCAAATTGTCCAAAAGCCTTGCCCTTAAAATCTTAAGTGCCTTATCTTTATTTTTAAGCTGGGATTTTTCGTCTTGACAAGATACAACCATCCCTGTAGGTATATGGGTAATACGGACGGCAGAATCCGTGGTGTTGACAGATTGACCTCCGTTTCCGGAAGAACGGAATACGTCGATACGGATTTCATTCATGTCTAGTTCAAAATCTACATCCTCTACCTCCGGCAGTACAGCCACTGTTATTGTAGAAGTATGAATTCTGCCACCTGATTCCGTAGTCGGAATTCTCTGTACACGATGGACACCGCTCTCATATTTTAGCATTGAGTAAGCACCCTTACCTTTGATTATGAATATGACCTCTTTGAAACCACCAAGCCCCGTATCGTTGGCGCTCAACATCTCTGTTCTCCAACCAACGTTTTCCGCATATCTCGTATACATTCTGAACAGATCCGCCGCAAACAAACCGGCTTCATCCCCTCCTGCACCCGCACGGATTTCGATGATAACGTTTTTATCATCATTAGGGTCTTTAGGTAACAGCAAAACTTTTAAATCCTCTTCGATAGAATTTATTTGCTCTTCCAACTCGCTAATTTCCATTTTAGCTAATTCTTTTAATTCCTCATCCGAATCCTTGTCTCTAAGGATTTCATTTGCCCCATCCAGTCCCTCTTGCGCTGATCTATATTGACGATATTTTGTTACTACTTCCTCTAAATCGGAATGTTCTTTGACCAATTTTCTCCACTGATTCTGTTCGTTAATTATTTCCGGATCGCTTATTTTTCGGCTTAGGTCTTCATATTTCTCTTCTAAAAAAGCTAGTTTTTCTAACATCTTTATTCACTCCCTTGCTTAGATCCCTCGCGGGCACCGTTTATTCTGTCCGTCTCGGGATAACAGAATGTAGGTTTTCATAACAATTACACTCACTTTTTGTCATTCTGAGCGCAGCGAAGAATCTCGATTTTATTCTACCAGTTTTTCACATATTCTATCCCCTCAGGATGATACAAAATTTATGTCGCTAAATTTATGTCACCCCAATTGCCACCCGATCCAGACCTGCTAAATCTTTAAACACATCAATATTTTTAAATCCATTTGTATTCAAAATTTTACTTACGTCCTTTCCTTGATTATAACCAATTTCAAACAATAACCAGCCGCCTTTTTTGAGATAATGTTTGGCCCCGGAGGTAATTTTTCTGTAGAAACTTAAACCATCCTTCCCGCCGTCCAGTGCTAAGCATGGTTCATAATCCTTTACGTTACTGCCTAAGGTTTTTATTTCGGATTCCGAAATATACGGTGGATTAGATACTATAAAATCATAAGTCCCGTATTCATCCTGTTTGTTTATCGACTCAAACAGATTCCCCAAATAAAATGTAATTTTATGTTTCACCTTGTGAAAATCGGCATTTTTAACAGCAACCTTCAATGCATTTGGGCAAATATCTATAGCCGTTACTATGCAATTGTCAATATACTTAGCTAAACTCACTGCTATGGCTCCGCTCCCCGTTCCCATATCCATTATTTTGACTGTATGGGGATAATAATTACTTTTATAAATATCTATTATTTTTTCTACCAATATTTCCGTATCCGCCCTGGGTATCAGTACTCCTTTTTCTACCCGGAAATCCAAACCCATAAACTCCTGCCTATTTACAATATACTGTATAGGCATATGTTTTACCCTTTTTTCTATTCCGCTCCAAAATTTTTTTTGTATTTCTTTAGAAACTTCCTTTTCCCGATACGTATAGAGATAAATTCGCTCTACACCTAACAAATTATATAACAAAACCTCCGCATCCAACCCGGGGGTAGGTACATTTGCCTCTTTTAGCCTTTCCATACCCCCCCTTAACAGATGACCGATTGTTACAGTTGTTACCATAGAGCCTCGTCCTCGTTCTCCACTAAAACGTTTTTCAGGGCTTCCAGAGCCACCTCTATCTGGCTATCGTCCGGTTCCTGGGTTGTCAATTTCTGCATCATCATGCCCGGATAGCTGACTATACCCATAAACATGGATTGACTCTTGCCGGCAATTTTTATAATTTCATAAGATATGCCTGCAACTACAGGAAGTAACGCCAGTCTGATTAGCATCCTACTGATGGGGCCTCTCCAGGCGACCATTGAAAACAATACCATACTTATCATCATAACTATAAAGAGGAAGCTTGTGCCACATCTCGGATGGAGCGTCGAGTATTTTTTCACATTTTCTATATTTAAATCTTCCCCGTTTTCGTAGCAATAAATACTTTTATGTTCCGCTCCATGATATTGAAAAACTCTGCGTATATCTTCCATTTTGGAAATTATGAAAACATATGCTATAAATAAGGTTAAACGCAGAACGCCTTCTATCAAGTTTAACACCATTATATTTGAAATGAATTTTTTGAGTGTGCCTGCAAGTAACGTAGGTCCCAAAATAAAAACACCGATAGATACTAAAAGCGCTACAAATACCGAAAAATATGTTACTATATCTGCTAACCTATCCCCAAATATTTTTTGTAAAAATGCTTCAAGTCTGCCGGGTTCCTGATCTGTATCCTCTTCCGGCATTGCAATACCAACGGCATAATTCAGGGACTTGATCCCGAGTACCATGGAATCAATAAGGGCCAGCCCGCCTCTTAAAAACGGTATTTTGTTCAATTTATATTTTGTAATTATTCCTTCCACAGGCTCCTTTTTTACCACTATTTCGTTCTCCGGCGTCCTGACGGCTATTGCTATATCCTTAGGACCTCTCATCATTACGCCTTCAATTACCGCCTGCCCGCCTATACTGGTTGGTTTTACCACTTTATGGCCTAGTTTATTCATGGTTATGTCCGAATAAATTCGAACTTACTGACCTCCCAACATGATTATATTTTAACCTTCAATTAATTGACCCCTGATGTAGTTATGTTCGAATAAATTCGAACCTACTGTTACATGACTGTGTCCGAATGAATTCGGACCTACAAAACTGCTATGGTTATATTCGAATGAATACAAACCTGCTATGGCTATGTTCGAATGAATTTGAACATGCTCGAATGAATTCGAGCCTACTTACCCCGCCAACTGACCAACTGACCAACCGGCCAACCAGCCAACTGACCAACCGGCCAACCGACCAACCGACCAACCGATCCTAATACAATTATACCTCATTTTATTGGTTTTAACATGATAATTACCATTTTATTGTTTACTTTACATCTTATTTAACTACTACGTTATAAATTCTGCCGGGGACATAGATTTCTTTTATGATTTGCTTTCCTTCTATAAATCCAACAAGCTTTTCGTCATCACCGAATTGTTCCTTAATTTGCTCGGCGGTGGCATCTGCGGAAATCATCATTTGACCCCTTACCCTTCCGTTTATCTGAACCGCAATTTCAACAACATCGTCTATAGTCTTTGCCTCATCCCATATCGGCCATATAGCTTCATAGAGCATACCTTCAAAGCCCAACATTTGCCACAATTCTTCCGTAATATGAGGTGAGACCGGATTTAACAATGTCAGTAATATCTTCATATCTCCTTTTGTTGCACTTCCATGATCATAGATATCGTTAACAAGGGTCATCATGCTGGCAATAGCCGTGTTGAATTTCATATGGTCATAGTCCTCACTGACCTTTTTAATTGTTTTGTGAATATTACCTTCCAACTTGCTCGTTATGGTATCACTATCCACCAACATTTCCTGCAGTCTCCAAACCCTCTCTAAAAACCTCCTACAACCCCTGACTCCGTCTTGTGACCATGGTACGCTTTTCTCAAAATCTCCGATGAACATTTCATACATTCTCAAAGTATCTGCACCAAACTCGCCAATTACTTCATCAGGATTAATAACGTTGCCCCTGGATTTTGACATTTTATCGTTATTCTCACCTAAAATCATTCCATGGGATGTGCGTTTTGCATAAGGTTCCGGGGTGGGAACGATTCCGCAATCATATAAAAATTTATGCCAAAACCTTGAATATAAGAGATGCAAGGTGGTATGCTCCATGCCACCATTGTACCAATTAATGGGTAACCAATAATCAAGATTTTCCTTGCTTGCCAACTCTTCATCGTTATATGGGTCCGTATATCTCAAGAAATACCAAGATGATCCCGCCCAATTTGGCATTGTGTCTGTTTCCCTTTCGGCATACCCGCCGCATTTTGGACAAGTAGTTTCCACCCATTCCCTAACATTAGCCAAGGGTGATTCTCCGCTATCCGTAGGCTCGTAGCTTTCCACTTCCGGCAGCCTCACGGGTAACTCGTTTTCCGGTACGGGTACCCATCCGCAATCTTTACAATAAACCAACGGAATCGGCTCGCCCCAATATCTTTGACGCGAAAATACCCAGTCCCTCAATTTGTAATTTACTTTAGGTGTTCCTAATCCCTTACCTTCCAGCCACTTGCTTATTTTTGCTATGGCATCTTTTACTTCCAGGCCATTTATAAAACCGGAATTGACTATTGTGCCTTCCTCCGTATCCGTGTAGGCAGCCTCTTCTATATTCCCTCCGGCAACCACCTCTATAATAGGGAGCCCGAATTTCTTAGCAAATTCCCAGTCCCTGGTGTCGTGCCCCGGCACAGCCATTATAGCCCCGGTTCCATAAGACATTAATACATAATCGGAAATAAAAATAGGTATATTTTGTCCGTTTACAGGGTTTGTAGCTTCTACTCCTTCAATTTTGACACCGGTTTTATCCTTTGCGAGTTCGGTTCTTTCAAATTCCGACTTCTTGCTTGCTTCCTCTTTATAATTAATGAGCTCATCCATATTTTTAATATAATCTGCCAGTTCTTCGATATATGGATGTTCAGGCGAAATTACCATATACGTAGCACCGAACAATGTATCCGGCCTAGTTGTATATATAGTTATTTTTTTGCCGCCTGTAATTTCAAAATCTACTTCCATACCTTCAGATCTGCCTATCCAGTTTGTCTGTTGAATTTTTACCCTATCTATATAATCTACTAAATCCAAATCATTTAAAAGTCTTTCCGCGTATTCGGTAATTTTAAGCATCCATTGGCTTTTTTGCCTTCTGACAACCTCAGCCCCGCACCTTTCACAACCGCCGTTTACAACTTCTTCATTTGCAAGTCCGATCTTGCAACTGGGACACCAATTGATCGCCATTTCCGTTTTATAGGCCAATCCCTTTTCGTAAAGCTTCAGGAAAATCCACTGTGTCCATTTATAGTATTTAGGGTCTGTAGTATTTATCTCCCTTGACCAATCGAAAGATAAGCCGAGCATTTGTAGTTGTTTTTTAAACCTGACCACATTATTTTTTGTAACCGTTGCAGGATGAATTTTATTTTGGACGGCATAGTTCTCCGTCGGTAATCCAAAAGCATCCCAGCCTATCGGATACAGTACGTTATAACCCTGTAACCTTCGTTTTCTCGCAATAATGTCAAGTGCCGTATATGGACGTGGATGACCCACATGTAGCCCTTCTCCCGACGGATATGGGAATTCTATCAAAGCATAATATTTTTCTTTGTCTTTATCATTTGAGGCGTGGAAAGCCCCCTTTTCTTCCCAAATTTGTTGCCATTTGCTCTCCACCTTTTTGGGGCTATATTGTTTCACCTTGTTCAACTCCTT
>CAZVFS010000042.1:0-11774 GCA_964626575.1 uncultured Alkaliphilus sp.
TGCGTTTGACCTACCATCGATTTACTTTGTAAATCGGGTTAGGTCATAAAAAAAACTGCCGTTGTAACGGCAGTTGCAGTTGGCTATCTAATATATATTTAGTATAACCTCTGTTTAAATTTTGTAACTAACTATCTAAACTTTTAGTATAGTTAATTCTTTAACAATATTTTTAATTTTGTCTCCTTGACGTATGCCTAAGTCAAATTTTCTGTATATCATAATTCCTGGAACCGGTTGCTATGATATTCTAGCTAACCTTCAGTTTTGTTTCTTTATAATAACTTACTATTAATTCATCTAGTTGAGTGCTCAGGTCATAAATTGATTCATCGTCTTGATCGCCTTCAATTGCATCATTTAGTATGCTTTGAAGCCGCTCAATTTTATCCTTTAGCATCTTCTCACCCCAATTTTTATTGTCCCAGGTTTGTTTAAACCTATTTTAATTGGCATAACTAGATTTTATTTAAATAATCGGATCTTGTCAAACAAAATTAAATTGAATATTGTGGTATTATCGGGGATTTACTGTTTTTTCCTTTGAATTGCTCGTTTTAATGACATAAATCGAGTTTTACATGCAAATTTGTCTGTACATAGTATATTATATCTATAATACATATATCAGTTGTTTATAATATTTAATTTTATGTCCGACCAGCCCGTTTCTTTATAATCAAACCCACAATGACTGCACCTATAACGCCTATTATACTTATTAACTGTGCAACCCTGAAAGGTCCAAACATCAGACTGTCGGTTCTCAGCCCTTCTATAAAATATCTGGCAACAGAATACAGAATTAAGTAAAGAATAAATATTTGACCCTCGTATTTTTTCCTGCGGGAATAATATAATAGAAAACCAAATACTCCGAAATCCCACAATGACTCATATAGAAACGCAGGATGTACCTTTACGCCATCAATCTCAATACCCCAGGGTAAATTCGTAGGCCCCCCATGGGCCTCCTGATTAACAAAGTTGCCCCATCTTCCGATTGCTTGTCCTAATATGATACTTGGAGCACATATATCCGCGAGAGTCCAAAACCCTATCTTTTTGTAACGACAAAATAAGTATCCCGCTAACACCCCTGCAATGATAGCACCATGTATAGCCAACCCACCATGTCTTATATTAAAGATTTCCTTAGGATTTTGTTTGTAAAAATCCCAGCTGAATATAACGTAATGTGCCCTGGCTCCGATAATTGCAGCAGGTACGGCTACAAGCGCCAGATCTGTTATGACCTCGCTATATAAACCTTCTTTCCTGGCTCTATATGTTGCTACCACAATTCCAAATAGTATACCGAGTGAAATCAGGATACCATACCAGGCAACTTCAACTCCAAAAATTTTAAAAGCTATCGGGTCCATCAGATCGCTCCCCTCAGAATAATCCGCTACTTCAGAATTTGCATGTATTACCCACACCACAATAAATGAAAGCATCGTTTTTAAACATAGATACTTCGCGGGTCAAACTCATTTTGCTCGTCTCAGATGACAAAATTGCAGGGCTTTCATAGCAGTCATATACTATATTATTATATTATACCGGATTGACATTGAAAAGAGCATTCAGACTTTTATTTAAAAACAAATAAAGACGGAGATTTTCCCGTCTCTATTCATCTGGCTTGTTCCACAATTTACAATTCCAATGCTGCTGTCTATACAACCAAAATTCAAAATCCGCAAACCCCACTTATGCACCCGGTGTTATTCTTCTTATGATTTCCTCTATTTCATCGCCAAACCCACTCAATGGACGGCCTCTGCCTATATCTCTAGCGATATTTTCTATTCTTGTGAATATATCCGGATCCGCCGATACACTGACCCTGGTTATATCCCTGTCGGCATCCCTGACTGCGTCCTCCACCTGTTGTTTAATTTGTCTGTTTAATTCACCCTTGGTTCCGGAGGTCATGTCTATACCTACCAATGCAGTATTTCCTGTAATAACTACCGCAGCTCTTCTGACATCTCTTATATTTTCTACCTCTCTTATAATTCTGTCGACCCTGTCATCCATGTTGCCCGTAGTAGTTCTATTGTCTGTAGTAGTCCTATTGTCCATAGTTCCATCGTTTGCAAAAGGCCTGTCGTTATCCGTAAACATTCTGTTGTCTCTTGGTTCTCCTAAGCCTGTTCCCGGAACGTTATTATTTTCATCCGTGACTCCATCCCTGTTTATATCTTGTTGATCCGGGGTTGTACGCGGATTCAGTCTTTGGGCCGGTCTGCATCCTATTATTACTAAAGATACAAGTAATAATACACAAACCACTGACATTATGTTTTTGCTTTTCAAAATACCACCTCCTTTATATATTGTCTCTCTTATATTTCTTTTTATTAAACTATATTTTTCACTATTTTCTATTGATTAACATAATTTGAGTTATAAAAATTACAAACATATCTGTAAATATATTTGCCCATATTTTATATCGGATTTTACATATAAGAACCTTTGTTTGTTGCCAGTAAATAGAGGTTATTGTATAATTTTTAATATAATTATCTTTAATCTCGATCAAAGTGCATATTTAGCATAGAAAGGGGAATTTTAATGAAACTAGGTATTGTTGGTTTGCCTAATGTAGGAAAAAGCACATTGTTTAATGCAATCACAAAAGCAAGGGTAGAATCAGCCAACTATCCTTTTTGTACTATAGAACCCAACGTTGGAATAGTACCTGTGCCGGATTACAGATTAAACGTTTTAAAAGATATATACGGGTTCGAAAAGGTTACGCCGACTACAGTCAAGTTTTACGATATTGCGGGTCTGGTAAAAGGAGCATATAAAGGAGAAGGATTAGGAAATAAATTTCTGGCCCATATCCGTGAAGCAACTTCTATCGTCCATATTGTCAGATGTTTTAATGACCCAAATATTATCCATGTCTATGAAAATATAAATCCTCTGAGGGATATTGAAACGGTCAATCTCGAGTTGGTTTTCTCAGACTTGGAAATGATTGAAAAAAGAATTGAAAAAACTGAAAAACTGTTTAAAGGAAATAGAAATTTAGCAAAAGAACTCGAACTTTTAAAAAAAGTTAAGTCCTACCTGGAAGAAGGAACATCTGCCAGGGTTTTAGATTATACCGAGGACGAAGAAAAAATGTTGGAAACCTTTAACTTGCTATCCTTGAAACCCGTAATTTATGTGGCAAATGTCTCTGAAAACGATGTTGCAAACGACGGGGCAGACAACCCACATATACAGACACTGAAAAAATTTGCAAAAAATGAAAACGCCGAAGCGGTCGTTATCTGTGCTGAAATCGAAGCCGAAATAGCCGAATTAGACGAAGATGAAAAGCAATTTTTTTTAGAAGAATTAGGATTAAAACAATCAGGTCTTGAACGTTTAATTCAAGCCTGTTATTCCCTTTTAGGGTTGATAAGTTTTTTGACTACAGAATCCAGAGAAATAAAGGCCTGGACAATCAAAAAAGGAACCAAGGCACCAGAAGCTGCAGGTAAAATTCATACAGATTTTGAAAAAGGATTTATACGCGCCGAAGTCATTGCCTTCAAAGACCTAGTAAAGCATGGCAGCAATGCTGCAGCCAGGGAAAAAGGCCTTATAAGACTGGAGGGCAAGGAATATGTAGTACAGGATGGCGATGTTATATTATTTAGATTCAATGTATAAGGTGACAGGGGGACGTTTCGCTTGCAAGGTGACAGGGGGACGTTTCGCTTGTCATCTTCTTATCATAGACAAAAAAATGACAAGGAGACAACCAAAAGATGACAAGCGAAACGTCCCCCTATCACCCCCACTGCACCCACTGCACCCCCGCCTAGTTTTTCGCGAGTTTAACACCCATTTCATATGCTTCTTTGAGCAATTCTCCACGATCACCCACAAATATTTCATCCGTATTATCTACAAGCATATTATACATATATTCGGTATTAATCGCCCTAAAAAACAATTCTATTACCACTGTGACTCCAATAAATCCCTTTTCTAAGTTGGTGTATTTCGCTCCGCCTACGCCCACAAACATACCTTTTCTCTTTCTGTTTCTGTCTATGGAAGACTGATTTAATTTATATTTACTTGACCAAAAAGACTGGCACCTATCAATCATGGCTTTCGTTATAGCTGTCACCGAGTTAAAATACATCGGCGAACCGACAACTATAATATCAGAATTATTGAATTTATCATAAATGCTTGTCAAATCATCTTGTTTGTAACAATGTCCGGTTTCGGCACAAACATCGCATGCAATACAAGGTTCAAACTTTAATCTGCCCAACATTATTTTCTCTACTTCCACATTTTGTGATCGCAACCCCTTAATTACTTCATTCAGCAAAGTATCAGTGTTCATATTAACCCTCGGACTGCCCAAAATAACTAAAGCCTTCATTATATAAACCCCCCATTATATTTTTGTTTTTTTATTATATAGCACCACTATAGTCCCTTGTATTAATAACAGCCTGAGCCTAATTATTTTAAATTAAAATCCGCCTGCTCCACCGCCTCCTGCGCCACCTCCGCCGCCGCCGGTAAAACCCCCACCCATTCCTGCCGATGAGGTGGTACTGCCAAATGAATTGTTTATACTGTTACTGAATGCATTATTTCTACTACTGTTAAAAATGAAATACCAATACAACCAGCCATGGCTATAAGAAAAAGCATCTTCCCTATGAAGATTTTCAACATTAAGTTCGTTTAATATATCATTGTCTATACCGAATGCTAATCCATATATCAGAGAAACACCTTTCGGATATTTATCCAAATCATGTTTTGAATCGCCTTTTTTAATCCCTTTCATATGTTTTTTAAATTCCATCCATTTTTTATATTGTTCATACCCATAATCAGATTTTCTGGACAATAACATGATCCCCTGAAATAACATTAAAATCGATGTAAATATCAAAGGTAACCCCAAAATATTTTCGTTTGCCAGGGATATTATGGATAATATTAAACCTAAGGGAAAAAGCATGATTAGTGATAAACCGTATTTTTTGGTGCTTTTATCAAAATAGCCCTTATTGTTGGCATCCTCCCTTATTAATTGCATCCAATTGTTATGATATTTTGTAAACATAGACCTTTTCTTTTTACTATAATCTTTTATATCCCCGGTCGTTACGGCCGTTCCATCACCCATAATGCCTATCAACCAACCAATAAAGTGCTTTTCGTGACTCAAAAGACTGTTGTCTTCTTCTTTTGTTTTAGTTATAGTAAAGTCCCTCAATACCTTTCTCCTCTTTTTAAATTCCTCCCCACCGTTAATCTTTATATATCCTTTTCTGTAAAGATCCAGTAGTGTGGCAATTATTGTATTATTACTTATAGCAGTACCGGTAACATAGCTTATTACAGCCGGGGTATTGTCATCAGGTACTTCCGAATACCTTGATTCTTCGTGTATATCTCTCAATCTGCGATATTTAGTAAGAAGGAAAATAAATATAAGAACCTCGACTGCTGATAATATAACTGCAATATTTCCAAACAGGGCTCCCCTTGCTTCCTTTTTTATTATGCTCTGTTGTATCCCTTCTTGCAATTCAGTTTCTTCATTCATAATATCTGAATACACATCCTTGTTTATAACATTCTGCGAAACAGGTATGAATTGTTTAGGGAAAAGTATTCTAGCTTCTATGAGGGTATTTTTTGGCACGTCCCTTACCTGCAGATTGACAGTATCGCCTGTTGTTTTGTGTATCTCCCCATTTGAAGGCCCGTGAGCAAATATCCTCACTTTATTATCCGTATCTTCTTGCGGCAATGTTATATTTGCAGAAAAAAAATCCACAGGAGTATCATTTTGCTCTCCTAAAAATTTATAAAAAAGTTCCCCTGTATCATTATACTTTTTAGCAACATTTTTTATAGTGTATATCATCCTAAAAGTCTTTTTTTCATCCCTAGACGGAGAAAAAACCTGTAATATTACACCATCATTTTTTCTATCAATCAAAAAAACATTGCTGTCTCCCTTTTTAGCGTTCTCTACCTTCTTATATTCCAGGATTTTGTCCCCACTGACCTCCGCTATTTCTATTCCCGCAATGCCCGAGGTATCTTCCAAAATTACCTCTCTGAATACGCCATTATATTTTCCTTTAAAATTAAATGTTATATCTTCTATTATCCCAAGGTCTCCATTCTCTGAAATACTAGATTCTACTGTCCAGTTTGTAATATTTAAAGACTGCTCTCCGTTTGATGTCACAATAGAACCTATGATTGCTACCAAGATAATAAATATAAAACTCGTAACCATAAATGATTTTTTGATATCAAACACCTCACTATATAAATAACATGTTATACACTTGTCGTTACTTTGATTTAACTATATCTACCGATGCGCTTGCGCCAATTCTTGTAGCTCCTGCTTCTATCATAGCCAGGGCGGTTTTAAAATCTCCTATTCCGCCGGAAGCCTTTACACCCATATCCGGGCCTACGGCCTCCTTCATGAGTTTTACATCCTCTATGGTTGCACCGCCTGTGTTAAAACCGGTAGAAGTTTTAACAAAATGGGCTCCTGCTTTTTTAGCTAACTTGCAAGCCTGTATTTTTTCTTTATCGGTTAATAAACAGGTCTCGATTATCACCTTAACTATAGCCCGATCTTTCGCAACATCGACTACAGCTTTTATGTCACTTAAAACCTTTTCCGTATTTCCCCCCTTGAGCGCCCCAATGTTAATCACCATATCTATCTCATTGGCTCCATTGTCTATAACGTTTTTGGCTTCAAAGGCTTTAACCTCCAGGGCCACAGCTCCCAAAGGGAACCCTATAACAGCAGCTACTTTTATATCAGTTCCTTTTAACTGTTCATACACAAATGAAACATTTGCTCCATTCACACATACGGAACAAAAACCATATTTTTTTGCTTCTTCACATGCCTTTTTAAGCTCTGTTTCAGTTGTTTCAGGTTTCAGTACGGCATGATCTATATATTTTGCTATGTCCACTTTTGCCTCCCCCAAATTAATGCATAATGAGTTGAGGACAAACAAAAAATTTGTCTGTCCTCAATTTTTATCTCCCTGAACTAATCTACAATCAATTCCACCAAATCACCATTTTTAAGTCCGGCGGCATTACCCTCATCCATATCGACATGCATTTCAAGAACAGAAGTGTCACCAACCCTTATTAAAACATTTTCAAATACAAGTGCCCTGAATCCAAAGGTTCTGACCTTTACCCTTTGCTTGTCTACCACGCCAAACGTTTCCGCATCACCAGGATTGATGTGTATATGCCTTGCCGCGGCAATCAACCCTTCCTGAATTTCCAATTCTCCTTTTGGCCCCACTATTTTAATCCCCGGGCTTCCCGTAACATCCCCCGAATCCTTTACCGGAGGAACAATGCCCAAGACAAAACCATCTGCTAAAGAAATTTCTACCTGTGTCCTTACTCTTGTCGGGCCCAGCACCCTGACTCCATTGATGGTACCCTTAGGCCCAACTAGGTCCACTTTTTCTTCACATGCATATTGCCCCGGTTGTGATAGGTCCCTAAGTTTAACTAAATCATAACCCTTACCGAACAGTATCTCGATATCCTCCTCAGTTAGGTGAATATGTCTATTTGATAATGCAGCCGGCAGCATCCTTTTCCCCATAATAATTCCCCCTTCTCCCTTCAATAATTTTCCGTATATTATATTGTATTATACACTACTATAACTTATATAAAACTATTTTTTTTATTTTAACACAAAATATAGTAAAATACACATTTCAATCTGAAACGGTTTTTAAAAATATAACATCCTGAAACTTTTTAATAGATAAAAACAATATACTATTACATGTTATTCAGCAATTCCTTAAAATCTGTGGATTCGTCCTTTTCCGTGCCAAGATTATATCCGATATTAAGTATAAACGTAACAAATGCCAATGCCAAAATAAAACCGGCTACGATCATATAATAAACTATATAGGGGGTATACCAGGCTGTCAGCATCAGATATAAGCTCAGGATTATGTATCCTTTTACTTTATCTTTGGACAAAACCGCATTCCTGTACCTATTCAGTCTGTTGCTTTTCCCGCTTATCTCGTTTTCAATTATTTCATCTATTTCCTTTTCATCGGGAAAAAATCCGTTCTTTTCGATTATATTTAATAACTGTTTTTTGTTGACAAGCAATAATGCATAATTTTTGCTCAATTTATTTATAAAATTGTGACTATCTTTTGTAAAATCCGATGTAGTGATTAAAATGCCTTTTCTTATCCCGTTATTCGCCATGGTATAGACAAATTCTTTTACTTCCCTCAACTCTACATCAAGATCATTTTTATATATATTAAGTAATATCATAACTTTATTACCCCTGTATAGGGATTTCAGCAATATACGTTTTTGGGTGTTTTCCATAAATTCAAATTGACCAAAACCCATAGATACAAATATTTCTTTAATATAGTCTGTCATTTCACCTGCTGTTTTGTTCATGATTTCGTTATATACTCTTTGACTCGCAATATGCCGCCTTTTTTGCTCCTTCAACTGTTGAAACCTGAGGCTCCTGTTCTTTATGACTATAACATTAAATACAACAATAGCAACCAGCGTAATGACGATAGATAAATATAACTTGCCTGTTTTTAGATATGAAAACAAAAACAATATGCAAAATACAATTGTTCCCCATATCAAATAATCAAATATCTTCGCAAAAATATTTTTACTATCGTTTTCAGTTTTCAAATAATAATTTCTGAAGCGTAGACTATCCCCTCTATCCCTTTTTTCACCTCTTATTTGTTCAATTATGAATCTGTATATCAAATTCATTTTCTCCATAACCGGCACCCCTATCGTCTTATAGCTTACCTCTTATATTTTATTTTTTCCAATAATAGCTAGTTTATACCATAGGGGTCCGAAACATAATAATATATAAAAAAACATAACCACGGAAAATGATTCCCCGTGGCTTTATGTAGACTTTCCAGTTATGCCATAGCTCTTTCCAATTTATCTAAATGCTGCAGTGGAAAATGTCTCAATAGTTCTTTAAATTGTTCAACCGTTAAACCGGCAGTTGTCGTATATATTTCGATTTTTTCGTCCAAATCGGCTTTAATAAATCTATTTTTTATTTCTTCAAAGTTTGCATCTACCAAAATTATCCCTCCCAGAATATAAGTTAATTATAGTATTAATAATTATTTATATTTTTATGCAATCAAAGGATATAAATATAATAATTACCTTATTACAATTATCCCTTTACCACAGCTATATATGGTAGGTTCCTGTATTTCTCGGCATAATCAATACCATAACCCACAACAAATTTATCCGGGATTTTAAATCCTGTATAATCAATATCCAATTCGCATTTCCTTCTTTCGGGCTTGTCCAGCAACGTGCATATCTTTAAACTTTTAACATTTCTTGACTTAAGATTGTCTGTCAAATATCTCAACGTAAGCCCCGTATCTATGATATCTTCTACTATTAAGACATGTTTCCCTTCGATTTCCAGGTCCAGATCCTTCAATATTCTGACTATACCGGAACTTTCCGTAGAGTATCCATAACTTGAAACAGCCATAAAATCAATATAAACAGGTATATCTATTTGGCGTATCAAATCCGCCATAAAAACACTTGCCCCTTTAAGCACTCCAATTGCAACTATCCCATCATTTTTATTATAATCTTGTGATATTTGTTTGCCCAAATCCCGCACCTTCTGACGGATTTCTTCTTCCGTAAACAGTATTTCTTCGATGCCATTGTACATATAATCGCCCTCCCAATTCTTTAATTTGAAAAATTATATACTCTGTAGGTTTCCTTAATTATAACATAATTGCAACCCTGCACTGAACAAACATGTTAAAACTGTGTCGATATCTGGTACTTCTATAATTAACTGCCTGTATTTTAAAAATAACATGGTATAATAGAATTAGTATCAACCGGTTAAGGGGGGCTTATGCAATATGAACATTTCATCAATCAGAGAAGCATTCAAAAATAAACAGTTCTCAACTCTGGATCCTGTCCGCGAATCTGCAGTTGTTGTTCCTATAATCAAAATAGATAACAAACTGCATATTCTTTTTGAAATCAGAGCCCTATCTCTCAACAACCAGCCCGGTGAAATATGCTTTCCGGGGGGCAAAATTGAAAAGAATGAAAGTGCTCTGGATTGTGCTATACGAGAAACTACCGAAGAATTAAATATATGTAAAAATAACATCGAAATTATGGGTAAACTAGCTTGTTCGGTCACTCCATCCAATATGACTATATACTCTTTTTGCGGAATTCTTAATAATATTAAATTTGATTCTATCAAATTTAATAAACAGGAAGTTGCCTCTATATTCACTGTTCCAATTGATAGGCTTTTAAATCAAACACCCTTGTTGAGTGACATGACAATTAACCTGACACCTCCCCGGGGCTTTCCGTTTCATTTGGTACAAAAAGAAAAGGCATATAGCTGGAAAGTAGGTATATGCCCATCTTATTTTTATAAATATAAAAATCATATCATATGCGGGGCTACTGCTAAAATACTTAAAAACTTTCTGGATACCCTAAAACAAACCGGCCTACTATCTCAGGGAAGGGCTATTTGAGGGCGGCCCCACATTTAGGACAGTATTGGAAATCGTCTTTTGTTTCAAAATTACAATTATCACATCGTTTTGTGGTACGACCCCTCTGAATCAATTTTAAATCGCGCTCCGTTAAATTTACATTTTCATCCCTGGATATTTTGTCGCCGATATTATTGCTGATTGAATAGATACTGCCACAACAACTGCTCCTGACATAGTATTTTTTATTCCATTTTAGGATGGGTATAAAAAACAAACTAAAGTACGTATATTCCACAAAGGCCTCATAGCGTCCATATCTACCACAACCCGGGCAGATCATCTTTTGATTAAAATCCAATTTATCTTTTGTGGACGATACTCCAACAATAAAAAACATGCAATCATCTCCGTGAAGTAACTAAATCTAAATTTGATGTTAGACTTCCCCTTTTTGTTTTAAAATATCTCTTATCTCCCCTAGTAAAAGCTCCTCCTTTGTCGGTTCCGGTGGCTTTTCAGGAATTTCCATTTCTTTTTTCTTAAAAGAACCGATAACCTTTATAAACATAAATATTGAAAATGCAATAATTAAAAAATCAATTGCAGATTGTATAAAACCCCCATATTTTATTATTATCGGCTCTTCTCCTTTGGTGCTGACAACATATTCAAGTGCGGTAAAATTGACCCTTCCAACTATAAGTCCCACAATAGGCATAATAATATCATTTACTAAGGATGTCACAATCTTACCAAAGGCCCCTCCTATGATAACACCTACCGCTAAATCTAACACATTACCCTTTAATGCAAACTTCTTAAATTCTTCCAACATAACAATCACCCCTATCTTTGGTTTGTTGTATTTCTTCCTAAGATATATATCCATTGTCCATTAATAATAACATAAAAGTAATTTTAATTCATCCGGCACTTTTCATCTGTTCCTGCTATATACAAATAAACCCAATGATTTTTTATCTAGGGGAATTTAAAACTATAAGAAATGCTATTTGAATGGCAATTGACTGCAGACCAACAGCAAAAATAGAGTAGAGAAATAATTGCTAAGAATTATTTCCCTCTCGTTGAACCGTACGTACGGGTCTCGTATACGGCTCTACAATTTATATTCCAACTTTTCTTAGATAGTAA
>CAZVFS010000043.1:0-11484 GCA_964626575.1 uncultured Alkaliphilus sp.
GCCTACCACTTCCTCCATTTCATGCTTACGACTTCGTGTCATCAGATTTGTCACGGCTTCTTTAGCATTGCCGCCATTATAGATAACATTATATATTTCCTGTGTGATCGGCATTTCGACATTGTATTTCTTCGCCAGTTTATAGGCTGCCTTTGTGGTAATTATCCCCTCCACAACCATACCTATTTCCTCAAGGGTTTCGTCTAACCCCTTACCCCTGCCGATTAAAATACCCGCCCTTCTGTTTCTGCTATGCATACTCGTACATGTGACAATTAAATCCCCGATACCTGAAAGCCCCGCAAAAGTTGATTTATTTGCACCCATAACATTGCCCAGCCGTGCAATTTCACTGATGCCTCTAGTAATCAGGGCAGCCTTTGCATTATCTCCAAATCCTAGTCCGTCCGCTATCCCCGCCCCAAAAGCAATTACATTTTTTAACGCCCCTCCAAGTTCTACCCCCATTACATCCGGGTTGGTATATACCCTAAACCTCGGGGTAATAAATAAGTCCTGTACTAATTCTGCCGTAATTTTATTTTTTGAAGCAGCGACAATAGTTGTAGGCATGTTTCTACAAACTTCCTCCGCATGTGAAGGGCCCGACAGTACGGCAAACCTGTTATCAGGCAGTTCATCGTTGACAACCTGAGACATTGTCAGATAGGTATCCCTTTCCAGTCCTTTGGAAGAATTTATAATTATTTCACTGCCTTTTAGATAAGGACTGATTTTCTGCAAAATTTCCCTAACAGACTGGGATGATACGGATATCAATATAGCATCCGCACCTAAAACCGCTTCTTGTAAGTCAATATGTAAATTTAAATTTGCAGGTAAATTAATGTCGGGTAAATATTTATCGTTTTTATGGGCATGTACCATAGCTTTATATTGTTTGTCATTTCTCATCCACAATTTAACATTGTGCCCTTTACCGCAGAGTACCATGCTCAATGCTGTTCCCCAACTACCTGCACCTAAAACAGCAATATTAAAATCATTCATTCAAAACTCTCCTCTAGTTTACACTCGATTTTTCACCGATTTTTCTTTCGTTACCCGCCAGAAGTCTCTTAATATTCTCACGATGTCTATATATAGCTAACAAGGCTAAAATAAGTCCAAATAAAAAATGATCAAATCCATATATTACTATAATAAATGGTAACAAGGTAATTCCAAGGATAGAAGCTAAGGATACATATCTGAATTTAAATAATATGGCTACGCCTATAGATACACAGATAAGCGCTATCAAGGGCTTAACCGATATCATAACCCCTATGGTTGTTGCAATTCCTTTGCCTCCTTTAAATTTTAAAAATATAGGCCAATTATGGCCGACAACCACAGCTATACCGCATAATAGTGCCATGGCAGTTCCACCAAATGTGTTCCCTAAATATACGGCTGCCGCGCCTTTGAGCAAATCACCCAAAAATGTAAAGGCTGCCGCCTTTTTGCCTAATGTCCTCAATATATTTGCAGAGCCCGGATTTCCACTTCCGTGTTCCCTTATATCGATTTTGGCAGATAATCTTGCTATTAAATAGGATGTTGAAAAGCTTCCGATGAGGTATGCAATTAAAATGAGCAAGAGATTTTTAGGCATATACATCAATCCCTTCCTGTTTTTTGACGCAAAATAAAATGAATAGGGGTCCCTTCAAACCCAAAACTTTCCCTGATTTTATTTTCCAGATACCTTAGATATGAAAAATGCATCAAATCCTTGTCATTTATAAACAAAATAAATGTAGGCGGCCTTATAGAAGTTTGAGTAGCGTAAAATATTTTCAGTCTCCTTCCCTTATCGGAAGGAGGTTGATTTAGCAGTGTGGCCTCCCCGATTATTTCGTTTAATGATCCGGTTGGAATTCTCATAGAATTTTGATTTGCAACATACTTTACCATCTCTAATATTTTATTCACCCTTTGACCTGTCAGTGCAGAGATAAACAAAATCGGGGCATATGCAATATAACTGAGCTCATTGCGAATTTTTTTTGTAAATTCGTTCATTGTCCTGTTGTCCTTTTCGACCAGATCCCACTTATTGATAAGAATAACCATGCCCTTGCCATTTTCGTGACTATGTCCCGCAATTTTTTTATCCTGCTCCGTTACCCCTTCGGTAGCATCTATAACCAACAGGCACACGTCGGCCCTTTTTATGGCCGCAATAGCGCGTATAATACTATACCTTTCTATATTTTCCTTAACACGGCTTTTTTTCCTCATTCCTGCAGTATCTATAAGGACATATCTATCGTCCCCGTCAATAAACGGTGTGTCTATAGCATCCCTTGTAGTTCCTGCAATATCGCTGACAATCACCCTGTTTTCCCCTAATATGCGATTGACAAGCAGGGATTTGCCCACATTCGGTTTTCCAATTATGGCTACTTTGACGACATCATCGTCATAATCACCCGTATCATCAACTTTAAAATGCCTTACAACCTCGTCCAGGAGGTCTCCTATACCTAATCCCAATGAGGCGGATATTTCAACCGGTTCTCCCATTCCTAATTCATAATATTCATAAAAATGTTCCGATTGGTGTTTCGTATCTACCTTGTTTAATGTAACTATCACAGGCTTTTTAGCCTTTCTGAGCACCCCCGCAATATCACGGTCCACAGATGTCAAGCCTTCCCTGCCATCAGTCACGAATATTATTACGTCCGCAACCTCTATGGCTAATTCCGCCTGCCTTCTCATTTGCGCCGGTATCACTTCCTTTGATTCCAAGTCTAACCCACCGGTATCTATCAAAGTAAAATCATATTTCAACCAGTCTGCTTCCGCATAAATTCTATCCCTTGTCACTCCCGGTTTATTGTCAACTATAGAAACCCTGCTCCCCAGGATTTTATTAAATAAAGTTGATTTGCCTACATTCGGTCGCCCCACAATTGCTACAATTGGTTTAAACATTCGCCTTCACCTTCTTTTCTCCTGTCTTCCAAATTCAAAATTGCCTGTATAAACTTCCTGCCTTCTACTTCGCTTATTTGAATAGGTACTCCAAGTTTTGTTTCTAACACAGCAACGGTATAATCATCTAAAAATATTTTTTCACCCGATTTCATCATAGATTGCGGAAGAATAATTTTATCACCTAAGCGTCTGTTTTTTAAGGTGTTATATATATCCTGTCCCGTGACTAGTCCACTCACAAAAACATGTCCACCAAAAAACTTGTTTTCTACGCAGGCCACATCTATTTTCAGGTGTTTAATCTTTTCTGCCAAATCGTCGCACATACTTTTAATCAGCCCACATGCAGCTATACCGGTGACTACCGTGATATGTCCGTGAATTTTAGGCATAACCGGCAATACCTCCAAATATCGATAGAACTCATGTTTAAATTTGACTACCAGTCCTACCCCGTTTTCTAACTGCGGGAAATCCCCATAGCTTTCGTAAGTCGGGAAATCTCTGTTTGCTAATATATAAAATTCATCAGAAACATATACGAAATCACGAGCAATGGAAGCTCTGAATCTTTCTTGCCATATCTGAACCTGGTCTATAACATATGATGCGCTGTTTTCGTTAAACGGTTCTATTTTTTGCAACCCTTCTCTGTAAGCCGTCAAGCCTACAGGCACGATTGCTACGCTGTCTATACTATTGGATAATCCTCCCAAGTCCCTGACGGTATTATCCAGTTCCTCCTTATCATTTAAGCCGGGACAAAGCACAATTTGACAATTCATTTCAATATTGTTTGTTGCTAGCTTTGTCAGTATGTCTAAGATGTTACCGGCAAATCGATTGTTGAGCATCTTCTTTCTGAGCTCACTATCAGTTGTATGCACGGATATATTGATCGGACTGATACGGTATTTTATAATTTTGTCTATATCCCTTTCACTCATATTTGTCAGGGTGATATAATTTCCCTGCAAAAATGAAAGCCTGAAATCGTCATCTTTAAAGTAGAGGCTTGGCCGCATGTCGGGCGGCAATTGGTCTATAAAACAAAATACACATTTGTTCCTGCAGCTTTTAACCTCATCTATGATGGGATTTTCAAATTCGATGCCCAAATCATCGTCATATTCTTTTTCTATTTCTACAATCCGATGTTCTCCGTCAGCTTTTAATAACTCTATTTCCAGATACTCATCTGTTAAATGGTATTTATAATCAATAATATCCTCAATTTCGTTGTCATTAATTCTAAGCAATCTGTCCCCAGGTTCTATACCCATTTCCTCTGCCATACTTTCTTTATAAACCCTTTTAATAACATTACCAATGTCCGTTTTCTTCAATACCGCACCTACTCTTGTCTAATTTTGATACTGAGTATTAATATTATACCATTGTCAAAGGCCGGAAGCTAGAGCATCAGAGATTATAAATAAGATACTCGACAGGCGGCCGGGGATCATCCCTACTTTAGCATCATATATACTGCGAGCGATCGCAAGTCGCCGCGACTAAAACCAAATTAACATCTTTTCTTGACATCTTCAACCAGTTTCAGAAAAAGATCATATCTCTTTCGAATCCCCGATACCGTCAGCGGCCTGCCTAATTTGATTAGACCTGCCCGCCTTGACATAAAGCCCCCAAACTTTGTGAGAAAACCCAACAAAGGGACCACGTTTATTATCTGTATGTCCCCCTTATTTTTGCCGGCTAATTGAAATACAAAATTATAAGCTATTTTTGTATATTCTGTACGGTAAGGCCCCATTCCGAGTGCATATATTTTTCTCAGTTTTTCATCTGTACCCATATAAATGGGTTTGCCCCTGAACTCACTTGGGGATTGGTCGTAATAAGGGGTGTTCAATATTTCTTTCCCGGTCGGAACACGGTCTACCGGTAAATATCCTACATGTATGGCCGACGCTATAATTGAAGAATGTGCCCCACCATAACAACTATATATTATTTTCACTGTTCAACCATCTCTTTCATTAGTTTGAATAGTATTAATCCCTTACAAGAAAAATAAACAAAGCAATTCTATTTTTCTTACAATTATTTCACACTATCGTCAGCTTGATTTTATGTGTTTAATTTACATCACAGAGGTCATGCTAAATATATTGTTAAAATTTTTTCACCGTATAAATCAGAAAAACCTTCTAAAAGGTTTTTTAAAATATAATTGTATTTGCTGCTATAAAGTAAATATACCTCATTTAGTTCCATATCAATGCCTAGATAATAAAAATTTCCCTCTTCATTATAAATATTCATAATATCCTTAGGAATATCTAACCTTAAATGTAGATATGCAGCCCCAATAGCTGCATAGAAATTTTTATTGAATACATATATAATTTTCATAAATACAATTCATCCTAGCACACTAGTGTTTTACAATAATGTATGTTCCCATCCCTATGTCATGGACAACACTGTTAAGAATTTTAGCGATCCCTTCCGACAACTTATCTAAATGCTCATCATCTTCGGCATAAAAGACCGGGGCCATTGCTCCTGAACCGACCATGTCCCGGTTTGTTGTTACAACCGCAACTATAAAATCTTTTAATCCAATTTCCATATGTTACACCCTTTTTCTGTTCCTCATTAACCTTAGACCGACAACTGAGTCTAATGGTTTTCTTTTTGAAGTTTCTAACAGCGGGGTTCCTTTGACTACCTCGATTAAAGCATCTATGTTAGGGTTCATAATGGTTATTGCCATGACTATGTTTCCGTTTTCCGAATTCCTTTTTGCTATGGGCGTGAATTCCGGTTCATCCGTATCCTTTCGTATACCCAGTTGATTGGCCGTATTGTGCTGTATAGCTTGGCGTTGGCCTATGTTAGACAGATATGCTACTGCGTTTTCATCTTTAGGTATAATCTCTACGGCTAATCCCTTGCTCAAGTATATGTCTCTTCTTTTTTGTAGCCCGATATTCATTATTACAACCCCGTTGATTGTTAAAATCGGCCCGTCAAACAAAATCTTGGCTTCTTTTACATCGGCTATATCACCGACCTCTTTCCCGCGGATCATCCTTTTTATAGATATATGAGTGAACAACCCCACAGTCATGCCCAAAAATATAGACATATATTGGTTAATCTTTAAAACTATGCAAATATATATTATGGTCGATGTTACCAAGGAAACAATTATTGCCATATAGTTTCTTGCTTCAAATGTCTTTGCAATGTCCTCAATATAGGCAGTGCCCCTTGGCACCATCTCCGTTATTTCTATATTATCCAGGCTTTCTCTCTCCATTTTTCGCACTTCCCTGAATTGCTGTGCAGCTAATGCAAGAAACGTTATAGCTGAAAATTCCTTTTCAATCAAAGCAGGTACGGCCACAGCGCCTAACCCTGCAGCAATAAATCCAAGGGTAAAATGGGACAAATATCCTCTCGGATAGGTCGGGTACTGTCTGTAGTCGGATTTCATCATATGGACCCTGGCAAACGTACCCATTATCAAACCCGGTATAATTAGAACAAAGTATTTGTCCAATACTTAATCACCTATCTATTTTCTATTTTTATTTCTCCCTAGAAAATTTGCAAATTCCTGTCTGAAATTAGACATTTTGGATCTCCATTCCGTACTGCCACTGCTCAAAAATAAAAACCCCGCTCCACCGACAACAGCCAAAGCTAAAATTCCCAGTATCCCCGCGCCAGCCCCCTTGCTGCTTTTACCGACAGTCTTGCCGGGCTTTGTCGGCTTTGTTGTATCCCCGCCTGCTGTTGCCGACCCTTTAGCATCTTTAAAAACATCCCCAAAAAGTGCTACTGTAATCACTTCAGATAAAAAACCTGCAGTCTTCTCTGATCTTTCCCTTGTATGTTTATAGGTTCCCACTTCTGTGAGCATGGCTCTGGGTGTGAGATCCTGGTTGTAGTCGCCTTGTCCGAAAAAGATATCCTTAACCAAATCAGGATACATTTTATCCGCTACTGCCTTCACCTTTTTCGCCATATCTTCGTTGGCTTTAAAATTTTGGTTCCTTCTTCCGACAACTAGCCTTACCTTTGCCGCCGGTTTCCCCTCAATCTCCGTCAAATATTCCTCTGCAGGTACGGCATCCCTGTGCACATCAATCAAAGCGGTAGGATGCTGTTTTCTTATTAATTGCAAAGCGGTTCTGCGAGATCTCTTATAGGCCCCCGCATCATGAGGATTATGGAGTGTGCTGTCAAATGTCGCGTCTACTCCATTTTTTTCAAACCCCTGTTTTAACTTTTCCGCTACCTTGAGTATCCCCCCTTTGCCCTCTGTAGCTTCCGTTCCGTCTGACGGTATATAGGATTCCGAACTGTGGGTCGCATATATTCCTATTTTTCTTTTGCTTTTATCTTTTTGCCCTGCCTGCGCCAATATTGAATCTATATCCAGCCCGTCCTGCAACATCAATCCGATTTTGGAAAATATATCTTCATCGATTTCAGGTAACAGTATATCCTCAACAAACTGTGCGTAAGCAATCTGATTCTTTTTGTCTGTTTTAACTACCTTATACATTTTATTGTCGCCGCTCAGATACTGGTCATCTTTTACAACCTCTCTGGCAATTTGAAACAATATTTTATTGCCGTCCATATCATATACCTTGTAATAGCCCCCTTCTTCGCCATACCAATCATCGGCAATTACAAATTGCGTTGCAAGCGTAATCAATAACAACAACATACAGATCAGTCTACTTTTCTTCATCTATATCACCCCTAGTTTCGCCCGGTTTAGTCCCGTTTTCAGTATTAGGCTCCTCGCCCGTTTGGTCCTTCTCCTCCTCCTGGTTCTCACCCAACGTGCTGACAAAGTGCCCTTTATCGAATTTCATATCTTTTTTTTCTGTTCCACCTTGTAATTTTTCCCTGGCTTCTCCAAATATTTCTGCTATAAGCACGGCAAAAATACCCGTAATAACCGTAGTATCCACCCCACCGGCCCCGCCAAAATGTGTAGGCGCGGGTATATTATTGACACTGTTTAAAACAAGCTGAATCAAATCACTGATTACAACCCCGACTACCCCTGCAATAAACGCCCCTCTCCTGGAACGTCCCAGTACATAGGCTATTATGGCACCCACAATAGGATAAACCTTATTCGGGTCGATAGGAAGTTTTTCCGGTTCCGCAGGGAGCACAAACCGCTGTACCAAATAAATTGCAACACCTGCTCCTACCGCGCCGATAATAGATCTGATTTTTTCTTCCCTTGTTTCAGCCTTAATAAACAGATAAATGGCCAAACCCATAGGTATAGCAAACCCTCCGACATTAAATGATATATTATCGGTTAATTTTATGTTAGGAATAAAAACTGTTGATAAAGCTATTGCAACAAGTATAGCAAGAGCCGCACTGTCACTGAGCCTCAATCTGTCGAGTACCCTATGCCCCAGGCCCGCCAAAATAAGCAACGCCGCAACTATTAATAAAATCATTCCCCCGGACATTTTAATTCCTCCTCGTATAGACCATGGAGATGGTTCATTCATCCCTATCGGTCCTAAATTTGCATGTTTATTTTAATGGATTAAACTGTTTTGCTGATTTTAGGTTTCCCTGACAATAATTAAACTATACAGAAGGGCTGCATTGGATTTTATTGTAATCATTTTTTATGCAAAATAAAAAGGATGCCAAGGTTATTGACATCCGACTGTACATATCCAATTTTACGTTAATTGTATTATAGCCCCCATTCTACCTGTGTTGCCATTTTCTTTTCTATAGGAATAAAATAAATCCGAGTTGCAACCGGTGCACAAATTAGATATTATAATATTTTTGTTTAATATACCTGCTTCGTTTAATACAATGCGATTTGCTTCCCATAAATCCAACCTGTACTTACCTTTCTTTTCCTCGGAAAATATAAATGTTGACGTATTCCTAAAGTCCTTATCGAACTGCTCTGCAACACCGCTATCCACCTCATAACAACATTTGCCTATAGATGGCCCGATAACAGCTATTATTTCATCAATCCTTGAATCATAAGTGTCTGCCATGGTTTGTACTATTTTTTCCCCTATTTTTAGTTTGGTTCCTTTCCACCCGGCATGGCCTATACCAACTACTTTTTTTACAATGTCTACAAAAAATATAGGCACGCAGTCCGCAAATATGGCCATCAGGGGTATGTCTGGAACATTGGTAATCAAACCGTCTATTCCATTATAGTCCTTTTGTTTTAAATAACCCTTTCTGCTGTCCTCATTGTTAACAACCTTAACCACATTACCATGCACTTGGTCCGATATAACCAGATTTTCATGGTTTACACCCACCGCTGATGCAAATCTTTTAATATTCTCTTTCACATTATTCGGCTTGTCACCGGTTTTAAGGCCTAAATTTAAACTGCTGTAGACGCCCTCACTAACCCCGCCGAATCTGGTACTGAACCCATGTTTAATAAAAGGTATATCTGCTAATCCTTTAAATGTTATATATTTGACTTTGTTTCCGGTTATAACGTCATATCCCATCCTTGCCCCCCAATTATCCTGATTTCTCATTTAAAATTTTCTTCACTTCGTCCATAAAAGTATTTATATCCTTAAATTCTCTATATACGGATGCAAACCTTACATAAGCGACTTCATCGAGCTCTTTAATTTTATCGATTACCAAATTACCTATAAATTCTGTTGTGACTTCCCGTTCCATCGTGTTGTATAATTGTTTTTCTATCCCGTCCACCAGCTTTTCAATGTCTTGCAAAGACACAGGCCGTTTCTCACAGGACCTGATTACCCCGTTTAATATTTTATTTTTATCATAGGGTTCGCGGTTGCCGTTCTTTTTAACTACTATTAACGGAATCTCATCTATTTTTTCGTATGTAGTAAATCTCTTAGCACACATCATACACTCTCTGCGTCTTCTGACTGCCTGTCCTTCATCAGTTGGCCTTGAGTCTACTACTTTTGATTCGTGATGCGAACAAAAGGGACACCTCACTGTGGTTCCTCCTTCCCACCCATACTATCTATAGTATAATATATTTAAATATGCCGGACAAGTGTCGGATCAAACTAAAGTAAATTTTGTAGATCCAATACCGGAACAACAAATTTATGTGGCGGGGAAGGTGTACTACACATCATCGTCGGGGTATACAAGTTTCGTAGGTTCTATTCTATCTCTCATCTCAATTAATATTACATCTTCACCTATCATTTTTATTTGGCTCCAACTGATTTCATATTCTAATTCTTTGCTAAATAACCCCATTATCCGTTTGCCTTCGGGGATTATAATAGCATTAATTTTACCTTTTTCTAAATCAACCTCAAAATCCGTAATCATTCCTATTTTTCTACCGTCAGTTATACACACTACTTCCTTTTCGGTTAAATCGGATACCTTTATCATCTAAAAGTCCCCCTTTAATATCTCCGTATATCTATATCTATATATATAACAATTAAATTATTACAAAAATTTCCGCTGAAAGAAAAATGAGCAACGTAAACATCAGATTGTGTAATAACTATTACTAAGTGTTTCTTCACACAGTCTGATGTTACGTTCAACCTGCTAATTATAAGTCAGAAATCAGTGCATCGGTGTGCCATATTTGTTTAAAATCCTATATTGCAGAAAGCTATACCTGTATTTTATATTCCGGCACTCCGAGTTCAGGCTTCTGATTTCCGGTTTGGGTGTGCTTAAATGTATTTTCTCATATGTTTCAGAGCCGTCTTTTCCAGCCTGGACACCTGTGCCTGAGATATTCCTATCTCCTTAGCAACTTCCATTTGTGTTCTGCCCAAAAAAAATCTCAATGATAAAATGTGCCTTTCCCTATTGTTAAGTTTCGTCATAGCTTCTCTGAGTGCAATTCCATCAATCCAACATTCATCTTCATTTTTTTCATCGCCTACTTGATCCATAACGAAAATGGCATCACCACTGTCATTATAGATTGGCTCGAACAGTGAAACCGGATCTTGTATAGCATCTAATGCAAATACAACTTCTTCCCTCGGTATTTTCAATTCTTCGGCAATCTGTGCTATTGTCGGTTCTTTAGAATATTTGTTTGTGAGCTGATCCCTCACCTGTAGGGCTTTATATGCTATATCTCTGAGGGATCTGCTTACCCTGATTGAATTGTTGTCCCTTAAATATCTGCGTATTTCACCGATAATCATGGGGACAGCATAAGTAGAAAAACGAACATTATGGCTTAAATCAAAATTGTCGATAGCCTTTATAAGGCCTATACAGCCAACCTGAAATAAATCATCCACATGTTCGCCCCTGTTGTTAAACCTTTGAATTACGCTTAATACCAGTCTTAAATTACCCTGAATAAATTCTTCCCTAGCACTGTCGTCGCCTTTGTGAATACGGTCGAACAATACCCTCATTTCACTATTTTTCAATACCGGTAATTCTGATGTGTTTACGCCGCAAATTTCAACCTTGTTAATATGCATTGCTCTTTCAGCCCCTTCGCTATGAATTACCCCTTTATTATTTTAGATTATTGAC
>CAZVFS010000044.1:0-9692 GCA_964626575.1 uncultured Alkaliphilus sp.
GTTTACTGTCCATTGAGCATAAACTGTTAAGTCACCATTCACTTGTGTCGTACCGGTAAATGAATCCCCTGTCCCGTCAGCCTTAGTATCCCAACCGCTAAAAGTATATCCCTCTCTTGTTGGATTGTCAGGCATTTGATCTCCCAATGTAGAACCTTTGGTAATCGTTACATCATGAGTTACGCTATTATAATTTTCATCAAATGTCACTGTTGCATACACTACATCCTCAATTTCCTTATATCCAAACCAAACAATCTGTGTCGGTTTGTCGGATTGTAAATATACATCTACTGTTTCAGATGAGCCTGTTGTTTCGTTCCACACATATTTCATATATTGATGACCACTATATCCTGGTTGGCTAACTTCATAGGTTATGTTATATGCAAGTGGTTCATCAGAATAGTTATGATCAAACAGTTTTTTTGCTAGATCCGGTCGTTCAACCACTGCTCCTTCTTCGCTTATTGGGGCCCCATCTTCATTAACAAGGTATCCCTTGATTAAAATACTGCCCCCACCAATTGATACTTTCGGTATCTCAAATTCCTTAGATGTTTGTTCACCATTTGCATCTACATAGCCGAATATTGTTTCTTTATTAGTTGGATACTTTTCATCTGGATCAGCCCCAGCCTTAATTTCTACTACATATTCCATGGTGGCATTGGTTCCCTCGGCTATATTCCCAACATTCCAGTAAATTGTACTGCCTTCTACTTTAGTTATTGAACCCTGGGAAACTATAATCTCTAGTGGTGTACTTACAAGGTTAAACATTTCTCCCATCGGGTCTTTTACATTACCTTCCTGTGCAGCAAATGCGATACTGCCGGCTATTTGGGTGTAGACCCCACTCAGGGGCCCTAAATTTGAACTGTTAAGCTGATAATAACCTGCGTTTTGTATGCCGTTTAGGACTGTATTTCCATTGGTTCCTGCATTTAGCGCAATTGAGTAAATTCTCGTCCCTTTTTCCTTGGCAAGATCCGCCTCATAAATTGCAGGTATTCCATTATTTGCAGGGAAAGTTGTTGTCCATGGTCCATGATTGTGTCCAACAATATTACAAGGGATTCGATATCTGTAACTACTTGATAGTGTATATGCACTTCCGCTCCCAACAATGGTGGTATAATCAATTTCCGTTATTTGTGGATTGTTATAATTAATGGTTGGCGTTTGATTGCTTCTGTGCCCTGATAGGGTTATCCCGCTAGCTCCAGTCACCTTATAACTGTATGTTGGTTCCCCATCCCCTAAAAAGACTATATACTTATTATCGGCTTCCGATAGATCTAATAGTATTTGTGCCTGCCGAATGCCTGCTTGCATATTCGTACCGCCATTAGCATTAATTAATCCAATTTGATTTTTTAGGCTATCCTTGTTGTCAAAATCTACAAAGTCAGATACAACGTTGGCATTCTTGTCAAAGCTAACAACCGCAATCCTAGTTGCTTTATCTGGTAACAGTAATTCATCGACGAATTGCTTTGCAGCTAGTATTGTATTATTCATTTTAGATCCGGCCATACTTCCAGATTTATCAATAACTAAAACTACATCGCTCTTCATTGTCAGGTTTTTACCCTCAATGGTCAATTTTACTTTCCATTTGGTTTCCGAGCCACTTACCGGCTCCGCTTCTTTTGTAAGGTTAAGAGAACCAGGACTAGGCCAATTTAATCCACCATTTGATAGCAGGCCCATTGATCTTTGAACTCTTGGATAATAAAAACTGTCAGCTTTACTCTCGCCTTTGGACATTTCTCCATCTGCTAAATTATCTGGATTATCCCCAATTGTAAATCCTTCATAGTAAAGATTAATTATGTTTAATCCATTTACTAACTTAAGTTCACTAAAGTCACCATATAAGAAAATTAAATTCTCATCTTCAAATGCATAATCTTCAGGATAAACCGTTTCCCCAACCTTTAAATCCTGTATTTGTTCGCTTTCTATTAACTCTTCATCTTCTTCAAGAAGAATAATATGATTTATAACGAGGTTTGCAAATTCTTTTACTACCACCTCTTCATAATAAACCTTAATCCTGTTTAGCTCTTCATCTTCATCTAATACTAGTTCTGTTGGTTGGCCATCTGCAACATCATATCCTTCAACCCCAGGATATGGGATGTCAATTATTTCACCAACCTCCCCAATACCTTCTAATAGTTCTAATCCAGGCACCTCTTCCTCGGTATCCAATATTAGATATTGAATCTCATAGGATACTTCAGTAGGATCAGTAACTGCCGGCACTTGAACTGTGTCTTTCCCTTCTAGTAGGGGTTTTACTGGTTCCGGTGTTCCAGCAGCTGGCCCCTGAGCATAGGAACCTATGCCTGTACCCAAAATCATAATAAATACCATTAGAAACACAACAAGTTTTTTAAACTTACTTTTCATTCTTTGCACCCCCATTTCTCCAATTTTCTTAAGTTTATTTTAAATTCATTTATAAGCATCCCCCCTTCAAAGTTTAAGCAAGTAAAAAAACTGCATTGTGCTGTTTTTTACGCAAGCCTATATTCATACCATTTTTCTTAAGTCTGTATACTTATAACCGGCAGATCCATCAGTTTGTAAATCTTCTGTCTGTGATTTGAATCTTGTTATGTCGGTGTAAAACAACAGCAGATAGTTTTTTTCATCGCTGAATATGTTTATTAAATACCATCTGCCTAAATAACCGATGAATTTTTCAAATTTTCTTCTAGTACTCGGTGACATATGATAATACAAATCCTCAATAATTATACCGTTGTCCTTATTTTCTGCAATTAATCGGCACAATCTCTGCCCCAATATATTCTCAGGTTTGAGACTTGTAACTTTTTTAAAATTGTCACTGACACCGGTCAGTATATACTCTACAAACTCCTTTTTTTCGTTGAATATCGGCTTGAATTCCATAAAAAAATCATTTTTTGATGGATGTTCCATAATGCCACCCCTTGTACATTCAGACTTATACTTATATATACCACCGGCTAGTTCTATTGACTGTATATATCAATTACATAATAATTATATTAGAATTATATACCGATTATATATCAGGAATTTATCCCCACACTGCACCTTCGCCAGATGAAATGTTCTCCCTGTACTATAAAAAAGGAAAAGGTGCATGGTAGTATGCACCTTTATGGTAGGTAATTCCTACCGTTATATATATAAAAGAAAAAACAAGTCCTAGATTGGACTTGTTGCGCTGAAACCGTCATCTTTATTTATCTGCGTAAATTTAATAACAATATCGTCCTTAAAATGTGGCGGCAAATTTTCTTTGATCCTCGATTCCGCCAAAGTTATTCCTCCTTCTATAACATCGATAAGAATTAAGAGTATTTGGGTATCATTCCAGATTGTAAAGATGTCCCCTCTTCTAAGTATTTTTTTCAATGTTGTTACTGTTGTTTCAGACCAGTTTTTTGTATCACCTTGACTACAGCCCGGACAATCTAAAGTAATTATACCCATATAGTCACTTTTATTCTCGGATTGTCTTTTGTTTTTTTGCAAGTTATATAAGGTTTCAAAAGTATCTGAATCGCAAAATAGCGGCTCTGGGCGCTTGATGTCTTCTAATTTTGATTTTATACTCGAAATATTAATTTCGCCCTTTGTCTCAAAGTGGTTTTTTATCTTCCTATGAATTTCCTTCATTCTAGCGGAAGGAACACCCCCCATTTCTTTTTGTAAGGTTTTTGAGACATGCTCATAATAGCTCAACGTATTCCTAACTTGCCCTAATTTTAACATTGATTCCATCAGATAAACATGAATCATCTCTTCGTAAGGCTCTATCGCTAATGCCCGTTCGCATATCAAAATTATCTCTTCATGTTCCTCTTTAACCTTTAGCATTTCTATTGTATTATACAAGGTTTTTAGATATAGCCTGCTGTAATAGTTCCTTATGGGTACAATCCAGATTTCGTATGGATTTTCTCCCAAATAGTGCCCTTTATACATATTCAGGGCTTCTTTGAAAAATTCCAGGGCGCTGTCCGGATCTGTCGCACCGATGTCATCTCCTTGGGTAATCAGATGCTTAAATATATCTACATCAACTGAGATATTTTGCCCCAATTCAAGCGAATAATATCCGTCTTTAAAAACAATGGATAGATACTGGGACTCCTCGGCGCCCTTCGGCAAGAACCTTTTAAAAGACTGTCTGAGTCTAAATATTTGTGCACGCAGCATGTTTTTAGGATCAAAGGATTCACTATCCTGCCAAAGATTGTCTATAATGGTTTCAGGCAGTATTTTTTTGTTTTTAAATGTAAGAAAATACTGAAACAACTTGAAAATTTTATAGGCCCCCGTAATCTCTTTTGATAGTGATTCATCACCCATTTCTATATCAAATGCACCTAATGTAGTAATATGTAATTTCATAGCCGATTCTCCCTTTAATTATCAATTCTTTTTCAATACAAATGAAACAGAATGTTTTTTATGTTTTTAAAATATGACATAATAAATAATGTACAAATCATATATACAAGTATAGAGTCAATCACTGCCAAAGTCTACTAAATTTATACCCCTTTCGACACCCATTATAAACATATAATTTTTCCAACTTTAAAATATATCTACTGCGAAAGTTTCCTTAATAATGGAGGAATAGGATTATGCAGGCAAAGAAAAAGGGTATTGACACATGCGATTTCGTCATGTGTCAATACCCTTATCCCTTGCTACATAGCTATTCATTCCACTTTAAAAGCCTTCTTTCACCATCTAGCTGTCTTATCTCGGTTAAAAATGCACCGGGGACGGTTCCTAATGCATTGCTATCTAACATCCAATTGTTTTCTTATCCCCCATGGTATTTATTAAAATCATTCAATCCGCATTTCTTTAGCTTTTCCCTCCACATGATTAATTTCATCCCCTGAAAAACCGTATTTTTTATACAATGGAAACAACCTTCCCCCTCTGTAGGCTCTAAGAAAGCAGTGATTAAATTTTGGGTTGTCCCATTTATATGTTTTTTATTATTTCACTAATACCTCGTTTTGTGAACCATTTTTTAATACACCAAACGGATATTTCAAATATTCTACCCTATTTCTTTGTCCTTTAATTTAAAAACATTTTAAAATTTTATTTCTGTCCCTTGTCCTTGTTTTTGTCCTTTATTTAGTTAAATATGTACCCCTTTTATATTTTGATTCATTTGTAGGTTCTAGTTCCGGGATTTTTTCTTCAAGATAATCAGAAAAAATTTTTAAATTAATCCTATGAATATAATCCGACTTTAATTCTATTTCTATTTGATAATCTGATTTTTCTTTACCATTTATATTTATATAATTAACATCATCAAAAACCATTTCAAATTTTACATCATTTTTAAATAGATTTATTTTTCTCCTTTTGTTGACAACTGTTAACGCTTTTTTTAAGCTAGCCCATTTCTCTTTATTATCAAGTTCAGGTAAATATTTAATTATATTGTGTTTATTAGAATGTTTATCTTCGGAATCTACCCTCACCTCATACTCAAATCTTTCATTTTGAATCCGACCATTACCCATATTTAATTTTTTTGCCCTTGTTGGAGTTTTTATTGTAAGCTGGTAGCTGTCATGATTATCAGAAATCCTTCTGAACCTCAGGGTTTTCTCTTCTTTTAAGAGATATCTATCATCAGTATCATAATAATAATCCTCCTGGGTTTTGATATCATCAGAATAATCTATTTTATATTCGCCCAAATTATTTATTATACCTATAACCTTGTTAAACACCTCAGAATTATCAAATATATATTTTTTTTCAATTTCTATATGATTTCTATTATTATATATTTTGATAAGATTTTTAACATCACTAACCACAGAGTCCCCATATTCTTTTCCTACCATTTCCCTTAAGATATCATATTTAATAAATGTCATTGTCTTCTCCCCATTTAACCTTTTATCTATAATCCTTGATACATTGCATATATCTTCTATTATGCCATCGTTTTTCAAAATCCAAATAGTTTCTTCCTTGTCGTAAATATCGCATTTTTTTGTTAACTCTATCCAAAAATATTCTTTGTCGTAATCATTTACCTTGTAGTCATACCCATAAAAGACATCTGCTAATTCTTTCTTGAATTCACTGATATCTTGTTCCTTACCATTTAATATCTTTACCTTGCTATATTTTTGCCTGTTTATAATACAAGAACATAACTTCCTTAAAACTGAATCCTCCGCTTCCATCCATTTAGAAAAGGTAGATAACAATATATGATCATCTAGCAAAAGATAATCCTGTAAAGAAATGTTTTTGTTTGCGAACAACCCTAGCAGTGGCTTCGGCATGGTATCTTGTATATATCCATCTCCATTCTCTATAATCTCATAGGCCCTTTCAAAAATCTTTCTAACAATGGCCTCCATTTCACATACCACACCATGATAATATATTTCCTTATACATTTGATATCTTGCTAATAAATAGTTTTCTATGTCAGTCAAAAATTTATCCATAACACATACAACATAATTATTGTTTTCATCGACTGTCAACGTCATAGAATTAATTATACGTTCAATATCAATATTTCCAAATATAGCCCCTGTATATTTGGTATCCCTGAGCAAATAATCCATTCTATCTGCATCCAGCTGACTACTGATCAATGCTGATAAAATAAAAAACAGATCTATTTCCTTATAGTCCTGATGTCTAAATCCCTGCTCCTTGACTGATTTTTCTTTTCTAATTATGTCAGCCAAGTTATTAGGAAAATCTTCATCAAATTTTTCCTTCAATACTTTGTTTATATTACTGTCTTTGTCTGTTATAATCCTAATACTCCACTGTTCATGGCCATCCATATCAGGAATTAATTTTTCAAAGGTATGAGAGAAAGGGCCATGCCCTATATCATGTAATAGCGCTGCAGCAAAAGCAAGATTAATATCCCTTTCATGCAATTCTAAATTTATGCTTTGCATAATGGGTTTAAAATGTTCTACTATCTTCTGCATAACATAATATGTACCAATTGAATGAGAGAATCTAGTATGTTCTGCACCCGGAAAGATAATGTTAGAAACTGATAATTGGTTTATCCTTCTAAGCCTCTGAAATTCAGGGGTATCAATAATTGCTAAAAATTTTTTAGAAATAAATATATCCCCATGCACTGAATCTCTTATTGTTTTCCCCTGTAGGATTGTAAAATTTTTGCCCATATAATAACCACCTATTTCTTTGTAATGTTGATTCCCTTATAATTCCCCATAATTTATTTTATCTCTAAATTAATATATTCAATTATTTTCAGATAAATCCTCCAAGGTTTTTATATTTTTTGTCTCCCGTCTAACAATTTTCCCACACTAAGGCATATATCTATAATCCTTAACTGCTTTATATTTATAATACCTTATAATATTAACTTCCATTTTAAACATTTCAAATGCTCAATGGCATATTCTACGATGGCGCTTGTACACTGTGTTCCTCCCTACAGTTCAGGGGACATGTCTCATAACTTTCCAGCAAGCCAGAAATCTTCCATACAGTTTTACAGATAAACAGGCAAGGTAGAAAATGAATAGGCAGGTGGGTAAAATAATAACGAAGTATAAGAACAATAAATCAAGTTAGTCATATGGTCCTACAGTTCTTCCAATTGAAATAGTTTTATAGGACCGGGAAAAAAGCATTATGAACTTTTCGTGAATTCCTCTTAAGGGGCCCCATGGCATTTTCGTATTGGCTGGGCATCCCCCCTTCAATATTTTCACTATCAAGATACTGTTTTGCGCTAATAGCAGTACCAAAAAAAAGCTGCCGCCTTAATTATAAACTGGGTTTTATCCTTTCAGGCTTCTTCCCAAAAAGTAAAAAATCTGAAAGGGTTAAATTATTATTTTTGGGTAATTTGAGGTTTATCAGGAGTTTTTCAATTGGAAGAGTGCTTTCCTTCGGGAAAATGCCAAATTCTCTTTCATAAAATTCTTTAAAAAAGAACATATCAACATCGTTTATCGAAGTAACGGGGATTGGATAGCCCGCTCTATTGGATGTATAAGGTTTGTTTTCACCTTGAGGCACATTTAATATAGCCACCGGTCTATCATCACAAATAAGATTTTCCGTTATCACATTGATAGGCGATTCCAACTTGTTCGATGCAGCATTAAGTACCATCTGATTTAATCTGTTTAAATCGTTGATGTCTATAATCTCCCCACCATCTGGGATTCCAATTATAATCTTGCCCCCCAGGAGTTGGTAAAAGCATCGATTGTCATTTGATTAAATTTTCCATAGACATAACGGTTTTCTCTTTCCCTTTCTCCGTCTTTCGCTCTTTTTCTACTAGGTCCGGCACCAAATAAATTGCTGTATAAAGTGCTATGGACAGCGCTATAGCCCATAATCCATCCAATATAGAATGTTGTTTAACAAATACCGTAGATGCACCGATTGTGACCATAAGAATAAATGAGGTTAATCTTAGGCCAAGCCTTTTTTTAAAGGGCTCGTACCCCACCAGACCTATATGTATTGCGATTGAATTTAACACATGCATGCTGGGTGCTACATTAGTAGGTGTATCTATTGCATAAATGCCTTTCATGATTGTTGAAAAGACATCATTTCCCGTAATTGTAGGTCGCAAATTTTGTCCGTTTGGAAATATAGAGTAAACACTATAGCATACAAACATGCCTATAAAAATAAACCAAAACGTTTTATAATAATCCCTTTTTGATACAATTCCCAGATAAATAAATCCAAAGACCATGTATATATACCAAAGTAAATATGGAATCACAAATTCTTTCACAAAAGGAATTTTAAAATCAAAAGGCGAAAACATATAATATTTTGGAACAACCGTCTTTTCTAAATAGAAAAACCACATATATAAAGGTATGTAAAGCAACAAAATGAAAAAATGTTTATAATCTCCCAATAGTTTTTTTAATTTAACCACAAAGACCCCTCCATTAAAACGAGTGTTTTGATATTTACCATTTTGATAAAAGATGCATATATAATTATACATCACAAAATTTAAATCATAATTAACTAATTATTAAATTTTTCTTAAATTTACTGTTTGCATCAAGGGATAAAACAGTGAATAAAATAGTCAAAACGCCTGAATCTCAATTTTTTTACCCGATAGGCCCATAGAAGCGAAGGGACGGGGTTGTTGCTTCTTTTTTGCGGAAGCAGCAACCCCATCCCCCCGTTTCAGACCTTGGTAGCCTATGTTTCCTTTTCCTTAACAATACCGCCCTCAAAATAAATATCTTTTACCGGTATAAAATTAAACAGGTATACCCTTACCTTTCCACTGTATTGGCCTTCTATGACATAGTCCACCCATTCGCCGCTATTTTCATCTTTAATTATTATGGAAGTAGTATCTTCCGGGCTATCTTGTTTAACTTTAACAACCCTATATGTCAACAGCCCGGTATTTTTGAAAATTCCCTCCCCTAGAGGAGCGGTCTGAAGGGAATATAATCTGTATTTCTCCATATCACCATCCAGCCCGTGTACAGGATCGATCAAATTGGATTTGATTATAAGAATAGAAATTAGCACTATTGTAATTATGAGCATAATTTTAGAACGTTTATCCATAATCTGTCCCCCAATTCATTTTGAATTGTTTTGATATATAAGGAAGA
>CAZVFS010000044.1:9792-11327 GCA_964626575.1 uncultured Alkaliphilus sp.
ATTTGATTTTTGTATATTTTTCAAAAATTCATTCAATATATATCTCTCCTACACCCTTCTCCATTTAACACCCTGCGGTGTGTCTTCTAATATGATCCCTTTTTTCTTTAAATCATCCCTGATTTTATCGGAAAGTTCAAAGTTCTTTTCCTTTCTGGCTTTTTGTCTCTCTTCAATAAGTTTTTCAATATCTTCTTCTAAAATCCCTTCTTTTTTGCCCAGTAGACCCAAAACAGATGTCAACTCTATAAATAAATCATAGACCTCTTGCAACGTTTGTTTGGCAGTCTTTTCATCCACATTTGTGTTTATCTCTCTTATCAAATCAAAAATAACAGCAATGCCATCGGCGGTATTGAAATCGTCATCTACCGCTTCATTAAAACGGTCTCTATACAATTTTAAGTCTTCAATCCATTTTTCTTCATTCTCCGCAGGGGCTTTATCTTCTGCATTTTCTATCAAATATTCTAAATTGTTTTTACCTGTATATAGCCTGTCGAGCCCGTTTCTGGCTGATTCCAATAATTCCTTGCTAAAGTTAACAGGGCTTCTGTAATGGGCCGACAATATCAGAAACCTATAATTCTCCAAATCAAATTCCTTTGCGATTTCCCTTGGAGTGAAAAAGTTGCCTAAAGACTTGGACATCTTCTTGCTGTCTATGTTTAAATAACCTACATGTAGCCAGTAGTTTGCAAAAGGTTTGCCGGAACGGGCCTCACTCTGTGCGATCTCATTTTCGTGATGCGGGAATATCAAGTCTCCCCCGCCCCCGTGTATATCTATAGTTTCACCCAGATATCTGTTGGCCATCGTCGAACATTCTATGTGCCAACCGGGTCTGCCTAATCCCCAGGGACTTTCCCAATTCAGTTCGTTTGGTTTAGCCGCTTTCCAGAGTGCAAAGTCTAGCGGGTTCCTTTTTTGTTCGCTTACTTCCACCCTTGCACCGAGCTGTAACTCCTCCAGGTTCTGTTTTGAAAGTTTGCCATAATCCTTGAATTTCGATACGTCAAAATAGACATCCCCTTCAGATTCATAAGCATATTCTTCGTCCATCAGCTCCTTGATGAATTCTATTATTTCATCTATATTTTCAGTCACCTTAGGATATATATCCGCCTTTTCGATACCCAGGGTTTTGCTGTCTTCAAAATAGATCTGTATAAATTTCTCGCTTATTTCTCCCGGTGAAACGCCTTCTTCCCTCGCTCTGTTTATTATTTTATCATCTACATCGGTAAAGTTTTGTACAAATGTTACGTCATATCCTCTATATTTTAGATATCTCCTCAATGCATCAAAAATTATAAATGTCCTTGCATTGCCTATATGAAAATAATCATATACGGTAGGCCCGCACGCGTACATTTTAACCTTTCCGGGTTCCAGTGGCACAAATTTCTCTTTTTTTCTAGTCAGTGTGTTATAAAATTTCATTATTGTTTCCCTCATTTCTATAATTTTGTTTTCCCAGGTAGCACAACATCATGTATCAAGGGTGTGTCAAACGAAACGTCCCCTTGACACCC
>CAZVFS010000045.1:0-9474 GCA_964626575.1 uncultured Alkaliphilus sp.
TTACATCTGTCACTTGCATCCACGCTTCACCCTTTCATCTTTTTGTCAACTTATTCTTCGCACATCTCATCCCCATTTCTAATGTACGGCTATAAGTTTCGTTTCTCTAATTTTAATAGTTCTATTTTCATATTCTCCATATTTTCTAATTTTCCTTCTTTTATCTCGTAATTTTTTAAGAATCCCGAAAAAAATCCTATATAATCAGTAATGTAACCCCGGCTGGCGACTAAGGGTCGCCCCTACTACGAACAATAGTTAAACTATCGCTAAAGAATTGTGCACCCATTTTACTTTTTATGTTATTATACTTAATAGGGTTTCATATTTATTATTAAAGAGACAACATGAATTTATCATAAAAAATAAATAAAATATACCTTCATTATCTTCTTAAGTAGTTTGTACCATCTTGAACAATTTATCACCATTCGGAGCAATTTTATCGTCATTTTAAGCAATTTGTTGCTACATTGAACAAAGCAAAGGGTTCTGATACGAAAAAGGACATATAATAGAAAAATATTTACTTGGTAATAATAATAAATAACCTCATATAAAGGAAGTGACTGCTTTGATTGCATTTGATATAAATCAAAATCAAAACCGGCATATACATTTAATCGGCATTGGCGGTATCAGTATGAGTGCTATTGCTGAACTTTTAATAAATCAAGGTTACAGGATTTCCGGATCGGATACAAGGGATTCTAAGATACTGGATAAATTGAGAAACTGTGGAGCTGAAATTTTTATCGGCCATGATAGCAACAACATACAGAATCCTGATTTAGTAGTATATACGGCCGCTATAAAAAATGACAACTGTGAACGTTTAAAGGCAAAACAGTTGAATATTACCGAAATTGACCGTGCCGAAATGTTGGGTCTCATAATGAAAAACTACAGTAAATCTATTGCTGTTGCCGGAAGCCACGGAAAAACAACAGCTACATCGTTAATCTCCCTAATTCTGGAATATGCCAACCTGGATCCCACAATATTTGTGGGCGGGGAATTAGACGAAATCGGCGGCAACATTAAAATCGGCAATAGTGAACATTTTATTACGGAAGCATGTGAATATGTAGAAGGTTTTCTAAAATTTTTTCCTTTTGTCGGTATTATTTTAAACATTGACGAAGACCATTTGGACTATTTCAGGGATATTAACCATATCAAATTTGCTTTTAAAAAATTTATCGACCTGATTCCGGAAGAAGGTTTTCTAATAGCTAACAAAGACGATAAAAACATAAGGGAAATTATACATGATGTTAAATGCAACTTGATCACATATGGAATTGATAGTAATAGTAACTTTATAGCTAGGGATATCGTCTTCACAGAAGAAGGCCTCCCTATTTTTAATGTAAATTTTGATGACAGGGATTTGGGTCCTTTTCAATTAAATATTCCGGGAAAACATAATATTTATAATGCCTTAGCCTCTATCGCCACAGCTCACGCACTCGGGGTGGGTCCATCCGAAACAAAAAAATACATTAAGAAGTTTAAAGGAATACACAGACGATTCGATATCTTGGGCGAGGCTAAGGGATGTAAAATAATAGATGACTATGCTCATCATCCCGCCGAAATCAGGGCCACGTTGGAAGCGGCACGAAATTATCCCCATCGTGAAATATGGTGTGTCTTCCAACCCCATACTTTTACCCGGACAAAAGCCTTGTTGAATGATTTTGCAAAATCCTTTGACAACGCGGATCATGTAATAATAACGGATATTTATGCCGCAAGGGAAACAGATACAGGCGAAATCAACAGTGAAATCCTGGTAAATAAAATCAAAGAACATAATCCGGAAAATGATATTTATTATATGAAAGATTTTGATAAAATATCCGAATATATTTATGAAAACATGAACCCGGGAGACATAGTGTTGACTATGGGTGCGGGTAATGTATATGATATAGGGAAAATGATATTGGAATTATGAGAATGTTGGGCAATTGTTGGAACACAGGAGAGACCTTTAGTCTCCCATTAAAAAGGGCGGTCAAGGACCGCCCTACTCATTTGAATAAATTTTGATTAGAAGCTCCCTTGTTTCCTTGGGGTCATGGAAAAAGAAATCCCCCATTGTCTCACGGCGAGGTTCACCCGGAAGAACATTCATATTTATATCTTCCATCTTAAGACCTACCGCGCTCAGAGCATGTTTCATGGCAACCTGCAAAGGCATATCCGTCTTTACATGTTTAAATGCCGAACCTATTGCATTGGGCAATTTGGGACCCATTATTTTTTTTATTGCGGATTTGATAAATTCCTGCTGTGCTTTCACTCTACCTAAATCCCCATACCTGTCGAGAGCCCCGCTACCCTTGTTAGGCTGACGGTAACGTAAAAACTCCACACTTTTTTGACCTTTCAGCACATGATCACCCGGTTCAAAACGAATATGAAGCGGTGGATCCTGATAATCATCGTCATATTCCATCTTCTTGGGGATATATACAGGCACTCCGCCTATAGAATTGGTTATATCCGCCACTCCTTTATAAGTAAGTGTCACATAATAATCTACCGGAACATTGAACAACAAACTGCTCACTACGGTTTTTACCCCCTCGGCACCATGAGCACCATAGGCGGCATTTATTTTTTTCTGGTCTGCTCTGTTATATCCTTTCCTCACCAAATAGGTATCTCTGGGTATGGAAATGGCATCTAAACTCTTGTCTTTGGGATCAAAAGACATAAATATCATTGTATCGCTTCTTGGGCCGTCTAATCCTAAAACAATAAAATTTACCCTTTTGCTGTTTTTGACCAGTTCCATAAGTTTGTCCTGTTCCACACCATTATTCTCATTGTTGTCATCATCGATAACCACAACAGGCAACTCAGAAGAATTGTTTTCCTTCATATATTTGTCAAATGACCAAGCAAGTCCGCTAAATACAATAACAAAGACAAGAAAAGTAATCGCAAATACCTTCCAGAATGTCCTCATTTTATCCACTTCCCCATTATAGTATTAAATCAAATCCGAATCTTACATTCTATTTATTATAACAAATTCCGATAAAATAATCTATCAATAAATTTATATCAATGGGGTAACCCGTAACCGCCCATTATGTGCCATAGCAGGCAATCACAGGTTGCCCTACTTAATCTAGCATAAAGTACCTTGGGTGTAAATATATTACTATTATAAAATAATTTTACGCGCAAGGGGGGAAATAATGCGATTTTTGATAATAAAAAAAAATCATATCTATATTTTAGCAGCAATAATCTGTTTGTTAATTATTGGGGGAATTGTTTTATGGGTTAAATAAAGATAAGAATCTCAAACAACATAGGGACAGACTGTGTAAAAAAACACTTTTCTTACTTTTTGTCATCTAAGTTGTTATCTGAGACAGGCAGTATGAGTCGTGCCCGCAAAGGATCCAAAAGCGAAATTCCACACAGTCTAACGGTTCTTTTGTGTTGTTAGAAAGACGCAACACAAAAGAACCGTCCTTACCGTATCTTATTATCAAATAAAAATTTATTTACATTTAACTGCATCTCCCGTTTTGGGATCAATCGTTAATATCCAATAGCCATAAGATTCTATGTTGGCCGGCACGTTGTCACATGGATGCCAATAGACGAAATCTTCATCTAATTCAAACGGCTGTTCCATGGACAAATTCCTACCTAGTATTCCGTAGGCATAGTACCTTGCTCTGTTGTTTTCATCATAGCAAATACCGAATATATGATGTTGATGTATATAAACTATCTGTGCCATTCTGGAAACATAGTAATCCGCTTGGTCCATGGGTTTCCTTAGACTATCCAAATATGAGATAAAAGGCATATAGGCCCTGTACATAGTTTGAACATCATATGGGATTTGCCACCAGACATAATTTCCTAATTTGTCAATAAACGGTTCTACCTCAAGAAAACCCTTCAGTGAATTCTCTATGTAAGCTTGCATCTGAATTTCGTATTCGTCTTTTATAGCTTCCTTTGTGGTCTCCCCTGTAATTTCTTCCTCGATCTCTTTTGCTTCTTCTTCCACAGGTTCTCCCGCAGCCCCTTCTGCAATTTCCTCTACAGTTTCTTTTACAGATTCCCCCGCAGTCTCCTCTATAACTTCCTCTGTGGCCTCCTCTGCAACCTCTTCCTCTGTCTCTTTTGCTTCTTCTTCCACAGGTTCTTCCGCAGCATCTTCTGCAATTTCCTCCACGGTTTCCTTCACGGATTCTTCTATGGTCTTTTCTGCAATCTGTTCTGTAGTTTCATCTGCAACCTTCTCTTTTACGGCCCCTTCTATAATTTCAATTTCCTCTACAGTTTCTCTTACAGGTTCCTCCACAGCCTCTTCTATGCCTTTTTCTACAACTTTTTCCTCAATCTCTTTTGCCTCTTCCTTCACAGGCTCCTTTGCTACCTCTTCTGTAATTTCCTCCGCAACTTCTGCTACAGGTTTCTCCCCGATTTTTTTCGTGGGTTGGTAGAATTGTACCGTTTTTTCCTTAGTTGTTCCTTCGTCTATGGGGATGTGTAAATATTTGGCCAGTGCATACCTCCAGTAACTTACGTCAGGCCTTTTTTTGTCTATATAACCCACCAAGGGTGCGTATAATTTATCTTCTTCGTCCTTGTTTTGCACAATTAATGCCAGTATATTAAAATCATCTATCTGTACCGTAGAGCCTTTTACATTTCCTGCATTGAATTCGCAAGTTATTTCCCCTTTACCCCTTTCGTCCACTTCCATAGATCCAATTTCCACTATAGTAGGTGCTCCATCTGTCTTTGTGTCAATTAAGTACCATTGGTACCTGTTGCCATTACTACTTTTCAAACTTTGGCAGTAAATAGATAACAGCCCTTGATTGTTTCTGATTTCAAATTTTGCATAACCTCTTGACTCTTCGCTCGCAAAGATACCAAAGTTTTTGTCTTCCAGTTCAAACATAACAAAAAACCGTCTGTATCGCCTCATCAAATTATTATCCTCCCTTTTACACATCTATATAATCAATATATGTAAGGGGCGGAAAATAATTTACAAATTATTATAGATTTTTGCCAGGTTATTAGATAAAAGTGCATATTCCTCGATAGTTAAAGTTTCTCCCCTTCGATTTTCCTCTATATTGCTTTCATCTAATATCTCCTTTAACAGGCCTTTGTTTAATTTTAGGTCTCCTGTGCTCAGAGCGTTCAACACTGTTTTTCTCCTCTTGCCAAAAGCGTCTTTTACTAAGGCAAAAAATAAATCCTCCCTCTGTACATAAACCCTGGGCTCATTTAATATTTCCAGTTTAACAACCACAGATTCCACATTCGGCTGTGGAATAAAAACTGACGGTGGTACCCTCAACAAAATACTCGGATCAGAATAATATTGTACGGCAATAGACAGGGAGCCATAATCCTTTGTTCCCGGTTTGGCCTGCATACGTTGCGCAACCTCCTTCTGGATCATGACAGTCAAAGACTTTACAGGAACTTTTTCCTCCAGGAATTTCATAATAATAGGTGTTGTTGCATAGTAGGGCAGGTTTGCAACCACCTTAACTGTTTGATTTTGAAATCTCTCCCTAATCAATTTATGTAAATCAATTTTCAGAATATCTTCATTTATTATTTCTATATTGGAATAATTTTTTAATGTATCTTTTAAAACAGGGACCAGGGCTTTGTCAATTTCAATAGCTACAACAGATCCCGCGGCCTCTGCTATATGTTGAGTTAAATTTCCTATGCCCGGGCCTACTTCGATAACACAATCCTCTTTCGTTATCTTTGCAATATCAACTATTTTCTTTAGTATATTTTCATCTATTAGGAAATTCTGCCCGAGGCTCTTGGAAAATTTAAGCCCGTGAATATTCATTATCTCTTTAATTTTTTTTGGTGAAGATATTTTATCCAATGTTTTCACCTGCTTTTTTAATTTAGAAGACTTAACCGGCGATTGAAATCGCCTCTACTAAACCAGAAATCAGAAATCAGTGTGCCGGTGCGCCGGATCCCTTCAGAACTTTTCCAATTTAAAAATTGAATTAATCCAATAGGCGATTGAAATCGCCTCTACTAACTAGAAATCAGAAATCGATGTGCCGGTGTGCCGGATTTTTTAGAATTTTATATCCCTCCGACAGATCCCCCGGCATCCCAGTTTCCGGCTTCCGACTTCTAATAGGAATAGGTCAGGGGAAAGCCCTGACCTATTTTAGTATATATACTTTTACTGTTCTTCTGCCAAACTTCTTTACTGCCTGGGCTGTTTCAAGATAAAGGTCAATCTTGTTTCCTTTGATAGCACTGCCCTTATCTTCAGCAGTGGCATATCCATAGTCCGAGGTACCGTCAGTGGATTCTATATAAAGTTTTGTACCCAGAGGAATTACCTTCGGGTCCACTGCTACAACTCCCGGTCTTATTTTAGTGCCGCTGGCCGTTAAACCATAATACTTGTCACCGGGTTTTCTCCCCGTACTTTGAAAACTTAAATCATATGCCGTAGCTGTCATAGTTAAGACCTTGGAATATCTTGCGATATCCCCCCTGCTGGAGGTTGCTGCTAAGACGAGTGTTCCTTTTTCAACGATTTCGTTTACAGCGTTCTCAACAATATTTTCCTCAACAACTTCCCTTCCGACTTCTACGCCGTTTTCATAAACAACCTCAAATTTTATTTCCTTTATTCCCTTTTTGCCCTTCTGAATTTTCACGGTCTTTCCCTTTTCCAGATTGCTATTATTCTTAAAAACTGTCTGAAAGGGCAACTCTTGAGTCTCAACCGCGGCTCCCCGGGAAACCCTGGTAATTTTAACTACCTGGCCTTCCTTAATTGGTTCCCCAAGATTTGGCTCAATTTTATCTTCTTCTTCAAGTCTTATATCGAGTACATTTATCAAATCTTTTACATTAGTTTCTGTAGTAAATATTGTTTTTTCCGTTTGTCCATCAACAAGCCTTATTTCAAAAGCCCTATGAATGACTATTTCCATTCCATCCTTTATTTGCTCATTCATTTTCGGAATAATTTTATCTTTGTCTCCAATCGTAATGTTTTGTTTCCGCAAAACATCCTCCACTGTACTTGCTAAGGTTGAAACCTGAATTTCCTGTCCATCGTATGCAATCGTAACTGTTTTTTGGGACTTGACAAACACTGCCCCTAATAACAATAATGCTACCGCGACAGCTGCAATAAGTATTTTTCTGTTAAAAAACTTATTGCGGCTCAGGTGACTCTCCATAATCTTCCTCCTATTCATTTTAAATTAAGGACGGAATGTTTCTATATTCTATGCCAAATTCTTGTTTTTGTCAAATTTCCTTGTTACATATTTGTAATATATGCGTAGACTAAGAATAATAGGACTAAAAAAACTCGGCAATATCGAGACGCATATATTGACTGTCATTCAAGTCCACGACTTGTCCACTTTCTTGTAATCTAATTACAGGACGATGTATATTATATTTTGGAATAAAAACTATTTCACCTCTTTGGCTATTGTTAAGCAGTATCCTCTGGCCTGTATAGTTAGAGGCTATCCTGCGTAAAAACAAATATAATATACCGGTATCTAGTTTATCCATATATTCCGTTTCCAATACCCTTATGGCTCCGAACGGAGTTTTCTTATCACGATAAGGCCTGTCGGATACCAGCGCATTATATATGTCCGCTATAGCGATTATTCTGGCAAATAAAGGTATTTCCTCTCCCTTAAGTCCTAAAGGATATCCGCTTCCGTCGATCCTTTCATGATGAAACAATACGGCCTTTTTAACCCTTTCACTGATAAAGTCATAATCTTTAATCATTTCATAGCCCAAAGCAGAATGTTCCTTCAATTCCGCAAACTCATTATCAGTGGGCAACCCTTTTTTATTTAACAGTTTTCCATCCAGTTGGGTTTTTCCGATATCCGACAACATTCCCCCTAAGGCCAATTCCTCCAGATCCGTTTCATCCAGTTTTAGCCAACGTCCTATCATATAGCTTATGAGTGCAACATTATGACAATGTGAGTAAATGACATCGTCTAAATGCTTTACATTTTGCATTATTTGAAAAACGTTTGTTTTTCCCTTGAAAATTCCCAAGATTTCATTTATTCTCTCTTCGATTTCTTGTTTTCCTATCTTTCCCTTTTGAATAAATTTATTAAAGGACTTTTTTATGTCTTCTCTGTTGCTGCCGAATTCATCGGCAACCCCAACCAATCCTTTATTGTTAATGCCGTCCAATGCAACGCTGATTTCCCCTTTATCATAAGCAGGCCCTTGCACAGAAGATTGTGTTTCTTCCACTAAGATATTTACCAATGTGATCCCATGTTGGCTAAGCAATCTCCTGATTGTAGCTGCTGTTATGACTTTAAAACCTTTAGCTAATAGAATTTCCCCTTTTGAATTTAATACATCTTTAGCTATTATCATATCCTTTTCAACATCATTCACCAGAACCTGATAATACAAATTTTCTTGCACCATCCTTATTCCCCCTAACCCTGCTTTGAACTTTTTAATTTAATAAAGTGTATATATATTATACCATGTTATGCCATGGCTGAGAAGAATTGTTATTAACTATCTTTAGTCCTAATTTATTTTAAACAATTTTTTGGTATTTAATGTGGTTTGGTATATGACCTCTTCAATCGCTATTTGTTTTATTTCCGCTATTTTTTGCGCTACAAGTCTTACATAAGCCGGTTCGTTTCTTTTACCGCGATTTGGCGTGGGAGCCAAATATGGGCTATCGGTTTCCACCAAAAGCCACTCAAGTGGAATCTCTTTAGCTACCTCATATGTTTTTCTTGCATTTTTAAATGTGACCGGCCCTGCAAGGGAAATATATACCCCCATTTTTACATACTCTCTTGCCATCTCCACACTGCCGGAATAGCAATGCATAACACAACCAGGGGTTCCTACGTCGTATTCCTTCAGCGTATTGAAAACTTCCCCATGTGCATCCCTGGCATGTATTATTATAGGCAGATTAACTTCCTTTGCCAGTTCTATCTGTTCCCTGAACCATTTTCTCTGGACATCCCTAGGGGAATGGTCATAATAAAAATCCAGGCCTATCTCCCCTATGGCAACTACTTTGTCCCTGTTGGTCAGAGCCTTGAGTACCTCTATGGTATCCTTGTCCATGTCTTTAACATCGTGCGGATGTACTCCTACGGCCGCATATATCATATCGTATTTTTCCGATAAATTAACCGCTCTTATAGATGTATTCAGGTCTGCTCCCGGATTGAGTATATATTGTATGTTGTTTTGTTTTGCTCTTTCTATAACGTTATCCCTATCTTTATCAAATCGCTCATCATCTAAATGAGCATGGCTATCGAAAAGCATGATTTATCTCCCTTCTTATGTAGTAACAGAAACCATCCCCCGTGGCATGGGGACGTTTTGTTTGCCACCTGAAACCATCCCCAGCGCACCAATTAGCTAATC
>CAZVFS010000045.1:9574-11274 GCA_964626575.1 uncultured Alkaliphilus sp.
CCACGAAGTTTTACAGGCTTCAGATTAGCCACCAGTATTAAATTTTTACCGACCAATTGTTCCGGTTTATAGTATTGGGCTACACCCGACACCACCTGCCTGGTTTCATTTCCAACCTGCAGTTGCAAAACTAATAACCTGTCCGCATCGGGGTGTTTTTCCGCTTTCGATACCTTGGCCACCCTCAGTTCCAATTTGCCAAAATCGTCTATGGTTACCTGTTCTTTCGGCTCAATAACAACTTGGGTTTCTTCCTCCACTTCGCTCATTTTCTCCAATGCTTCTACCTCCTTGTCCACATCTAGTCTCGGAAACAGTACGTCTCCCTTTCTCACCTTTCCGCCCGTCGGGATCTTGCCAAAACCGAATGTGTCTTCCCATGCGGTGCCCTGCCCGCTATCGATCCCCAATTGTGTCCAAATTTTAATGGTTGTCGCTTCCATAAAAGGTTTTATCAATATAGATATAATTCTAATACAATCCGCTAAATTGTAAAGCACCGTGTTTAGCCTTTCGTTGTTGGCATCGTCCTTTGCTAGTATCCAGGGTGTAGTTTCATCTATATATTTGTTTGTTCTGCGAACCACTTTCCATATTTCTTCTAACCCATCGTGAAATTGGAGTTTATCGATTGCCGATTCTATTTTTTGAGATGCCCCTGCCGCAACTGATTTAAGATCATCGTCAAATTCTCCCGGCTCCTTAGGTTCCGGAATAATTCCACCATTGTATTTTTCAATCATTGTGATAGTTCTGCTCACAAGGTTCCCTAAGTCATTGGCTAGGTCGGAATTTAACCTATTGATAAAATTCCTGTTTGTGTAGTTGCCATCCTGACCGAACGTAAATTCCCTCAAAAGAAAATATTTGATCGTATCCAGTCCATAGCGTTCTATCAACGGCTCCGGATATACAATATTCCCCTTGGATTTTGACATTTTGTCCGCATCAAATAGTATCCAGCCATGGCCATATACCATTTTAGGTAGCGGCAATTCCAGTGCCATCAACATAATCGGCCAGATTATCGTATGAAATCTGACTATTTCTTTTCCCACCAGATGAACGTCCGCAGGCCAATATTTGTTGAACAGCCTCTCATCCTCAGAACCATACCCCAATGCCGTAATATAGTTGCTCACAGCGTCAAACCATACATATATTATATGTTTCGGGTCAAACGGCACCGGAATGCCCCAATCGAAACTTGTACGGGATACACACAAGTCTTCCAGCCCGGGTTTTAAGAAATTGTTTAACATTTCATTTCTTCTCGACGGCGGGGAGCAGATTTCCGGATGTTCTTCATAATATTTAATCAGCCTGTCCTGATACTTTGATAGCCTGAAGAAATATGCCTCTTCTTTTGCCAGATATACGGGGCGGTGACAGTCCGGACATACATGTCCTTCCTTTATTTGGCTTTCTGTCCAAAAAGATTCACAAGGTGTGCAATACCATCCTTCATATTCGCCTTTATAAATATCGCCCTTATCATAAAGTCTTTGAAATATGTTTTGAACTCTTTGCTTATGTTCTTCGTCTGTCGTTCTTATAAAAATATCATAGGAAATATCCATCGCTTTCCAAAGCTTTTTTATTCCCGTCACCATTTTATCTAAATATTCTTTTGGTGTTAACCCCTCTTTTTGTGCAGCTTCTTGTATCTTTTCTCCATGTTCGTCTGTTCCCGTCAAAAA
>CAZVFS010000046.1:0-11212 GCA_964626575.1 uncultured Alkaliphilus sp.
TGCTGTCCCTGATATGCAGTCTATGTCTACGATGGTCTGTTCGTTGTTGATAGCCTCAACAGCCTGCGGGTCAAAGGGCACCCTGCCTACAAAGGGCAGATTATGTTCTTTACAAAATAATTCAATTTTTTCCGTATTTGCAAGATTAGTATCGTATTTGTTGATACAGACAGCTATTTTTACCCCAAATTTCTCTGCCGTATTTATGATTCGTTCCATGTCACTTATGCCCGATACTGAAGGCTCGGCTACAATCAGTACCATATCAACACCGCTGAGGGATGCAATAACAGGACAGCCAATTCCCGGAGAACCGTCAATAATTGCAAACTCAGCATCAATTTCTTCATCGGCTACCGCCGTTTTCATCTGTTTTTTCACCTCGGCAACCAAAAGTCCGGAAGTGCCACATCCCATTTTGAGTTGTGCTGTTGAAAAAACTTTTTCGCCATGTGCGGAATATAGCATCAATTCCCCCGATACAGCCGGTTTTAGAACTGCTGCTCCCACAGGGCAAACGAGCTGACAAACCCCGCAACCCTCACAGGCAAAAGGATTTACCTTATAGCCCCCTTCTGCCGTAATCGCATCAAATCTGCAATGTTGCCTACATTTGTCACATTCGATACATAGTCTGGGATCTATCACAGCTTCCGGCAGCCCATAAAAATCCGTTTTTTTCGGTTCAGAGTCCTGACCCGTTATAATGTGCAGGTTAGGCGCGTCCACATCACAATCCGCATATGCCTTGGCATCTGAAAGTTTTATAAATGCACTCGCCAATGTTGTTTTTCCGGTACCGCCTTTACCGCTGAGAATTAACAACTGCTTCATGTTTGCACTGCACCTCCTCTATCACTATTTCCAATAGAGAAGCAAACATCTTCTCGTACTTTTTGCTCTCCCTGACTGCTATTTTTGCATTCGAATTCAATGTCCCAAGCTCATTATCAAAAGGAATTCGACCCAGAATCTTGATACCTCTTTCCAAACAGAATTCCTCCGCCGGGTTTTCCCCCTCAAGGCATTTATTGAGGACCACACCAAACGGTTTTTCAAATATTTTCACCAGTTCATAGACCATATTGAGATTATGAACACCAAATAATGTGGGTTCAGCTACCAAAATACAATAATCTGCGTCTTTGATGCTATCCATAACAACGCAGGCACTGCCCGGAGGACAATCGACAAAGATAGGGATATCGGAAATATCTCTATTGTCGTCCAATAATTTGCTGATGATCGGAACACCTGATATTTCTCCCGTGTTCAGTATGCCTGTATTAACATACACGTTGCCCGACATGCCTTTTTGTATCTTACCGATGACTTTATCCTTTTCAGTGAGGGCCTTTTCAGGGCAAAGCAGTGCACAGCCACCACAAGAATGACAAATATCTTCAAATATAATCAACTTATCTTTAATATAAGAAAGTGCATTAAATTCACAAAAATCAACGCACTTTCGGCACCCATTGCAAAGTTCATCGTCTACCACCGGGATTTTAACCGATACTTCTTCCTCCTGAACATCCTCAGGTTTAAAGAACAGATGCCCGTTCGGTTCTTCAACATCACAGTCAATATAGATCGATTTTTTTGCTACCGCGGCTAGATTTACCGACACAAGTGTTTTTCCTGTACCCCCCTTGCCGCTTAGCACAGCTATCATCATATTAATTTCCTCTTCTCCTATGCCCATGAAATCCGGCATGAATTTCATTCAGCAAAGAAAGTTTTCCTTCAGTGAAAGCATTGATATTCTCTCTTATCGAAGTGCCCTCGGTCTTGTATATTTTGATGCCTGCAGCCTCCAACACTTCAGCAGCATTTTCTCCACATCGAGGCGTCAACAAAACACTTGCTTTGGTATCCACTACCGCTTGCGCAGCTCTAATTCCTGCACCGCCTGCGCTTGTTGCTGCGCTGTTATCAACAAATTCACTTTCCTCAGTCTCTGTGTCATAAATGAGATAATAGGGAGTACGCCCAAATGATTCGCATACATTTGCCCCAATATCCTTTTCGTCTACAGGTATAACTATCTTCATAATAATAATCCTCCATTCCACTTTTATTTAGGACTCTGCTACATTTGTTTTTTATGAATATATAATCAGTCCTATTGATCCTTCTTCCTACGTACAAAACCCGGACCGCGCCCATGCCCATGCCTATACATACGACAATTATGTCCGCATCTCTGTTCGTAACCGTTACAAAGCTGATATTTCCCTCCTTCAATTATCAGCACCTTACAGTTTACTAATGATTCGGCCAATTTCTTTCTTGCTTCCATATAAATTCCCTGAACAGTAGTGCGGGCAATATTCATCTGAATAGCACATTCTTCTTGAGTGAATCCCTCTAAATCAATAAGCCTTATCGTTTCATATTCGTCAACTTTCATATTTATACAGTCTTTCTCATCCACAGTGGAGCCGAGAGGACCAAACTTGTTGCTTTCCGGCAAACGGCACACTTTTCTCCATTTAATTGGCCTTGCCATAATTTAATCACCTCAATTATAAACAGAAATAACCAGAGTACCCTCCAGTTGCTTCCAATACCCGCTGCAGGTTTTTTAATAGTCTAACCCCTACAACTCTTATTATACCTTGTTCTTGACATATGTCAATAATTTTTTTGTAAACAATTTCATTTCTAAAAAAGATATAACCTATCGATCATAAATCAATCAATAGGCTTATCCTCGGGTGTTAACATACTAAATTACAACGAGTTTTTCGTTACTAATTATCATGGACCTTTATATAATTGTTTATTTCCCTGAGCAACCTTCTCCTTTCGGCCGGTAGCGTACCAAACATCCTGACCAAGTTTGTCGGGTGTGTTGTATCAAATAACATCGGTTGTTCGGGTTCCAAGTTTTCTAAAAGTGTTCTTATTTCTATTAGCCGTTCTTTTCGGCCTGAAGGAATATAGGTATTATTCTCCACCATACCCCTTAACCTTGAGCCTTCCATGACCAACAGGTTCATAGTAATAAATTTTTCCGTTTTAAACTGATTAACCATTTTAGCGGTCGCAATCGCATTGTCCACAGATTCCCCTTCGCCGGCTATCCCGTACATTATAATAGTATTAAACGGTAAATGCGCCTCGTTGAGTTTTTTTGCCTGTTGAACCGCTTGTTCTACGGTATGACCTTTGTTCATAATTTTTAATATGTCGTCTCTGCCGGTTTCAAAACCGACATATAACAATCTGAGGCCTGCATCATGAAGAATAGATAATTCCTCAACCGAATATTTAAAAATACTCCTTATAGCGGCATATGATCCCACACGTGCACAATATGGCAAGTGCAAATGTACCATATCCAACAATTGTTTCATTTTATCGAAGCCTATTGACATAGGGTCCGAACCTACTAAAAATATCTTGTCGGTATAAACATCCGTATTCATTAATTGCATCTCTATATCCGAAAACGGAACCTCAAAATATGCTTCGTCCTTGTACATAGAACAAAATACACAATTGTTATATATGCATCCTGATGTAACAGGCACTAAAACAGTATTCATTTCATCCTGCGGATAATGAATGGCATCACTTCCATACATAAGTCTCCCTCCTTTTACTTCCGTCTATTATATAACATCTAAATTTTCATTATATAATATAACCTCGTTTGACACTTTCCAACTTAACTAGCGATACACTTTGTTTTCTGTATCGGTTCACAATTTAATTATTACACATTATAGCAAAAATAACAATACGTTTTCAGTGCAGGAAAATCCCACCGGGGTATTATACTATAAACATACGATTTGAGATCTGATAAAAAGCACACCTGCTCTTGTTGTTTATCTATAAATTCGGTGGGATGTTTCCATTTTTAAGCCATTCGTATTTTTTTGTTATAAAGCAGCTATCTTCCTACCATAATCAACTGCGGCTTTTTGCGCGTCGGTGTCGGGATTCCACAGGTTTTTAATCCCCTCGTCAATAACTTCAAAACCTGCATCCTTCATCAGTTCGTTTATAACCTTCACTGACTCGCCGCTCCAACCGTAGCAGCCAAATGCAGCAGCTTTTTTACCTTTGAATTTCATTATTTTTATAAGGTGAATAAAGCTCGCTACTGAATGTAAAATGTTATTTCCAATGGTCGGGGATCCTATAACAACAACCTTTGATTTAAAAACTTCTGTAATCAAATCATTATAATCACTCTTGGCCAGGTTGCCAACTTTAACTACTACATCCGGATCCGCCAGACTTATTCCCTCCGCTATTTTTTCGGCTAATTTTTTTGTTCCGTTCCACATTGTATCATAAACAATGGTGATTTGATTTTCCTGATAGTCATTTGCCCATTCGGAATATTTTTCAACAATCTGCATAGGATTATCCCGCCAGATGACACCATGGCTTGTAGCGATCATGTCTATCGGCAGATTTAATGAAATGATCTCATCTAATTTTTTCCTCAATATCGCACTGAAGGGTGTAAGAATATTTGCATAGTACTTGATAGATTCATTAAAAAGATCGCATTGATCCGCTAAGTCATTGTATAATTCTTCGATTGCATAATGTTGTCCAAAAGCATCGTTGCTGAATAGTATATTGTCCCCAGTGAGATATGTTGCCATACTATCCGGCCAATGCAGCATTGCCATTTCAACAAATATTAACTCTTTGCCATTGCCGATATCCAATTTGTCCCCGGTTTTAACTACGTTAAAATTCCAGTCCTGATGGTATTGCCCTTTTAAGGACTTAACAGCATTTGCTGTACAATAAATCGGCGTATCGGGAATATGTTTCATTAAGGCAGGCAGTGCCCCGCTATGATCAACTTCCCCGTGGTTTACCACAATATAGTCTATTTTGTTCAAATCAATTTCTTTTGCCAGATTCTCCACAAATTCTTCTGCAAAAGGAATCCAAACCGTATCAATCAAAACAGTTTTTTCTTCCTGTATCAGATAGGAATTGTATGTTGAACCCTTATGGGTAGAGAGTTCGTCCCCATGAAATTTTCGGAGTTCCCAGTCAACCTTGCCTACCCAAGACACATTGTTTTTTATCTTCTTTTTCACTTGACACTACACTCCTTTATCAAATATTTGACCGTCATATTTTTTAAAATACCTGCCTTGAATTTTATACCCGATTAAATGCAAATTTCACATAATACATTATATAATTCATTATAAAATTTTATAATCGTTGTGTCAGATAAAACGGTACTCATTGAACGTTGGACTATGTAAAAAAAGCACTTTCCCTACTTATTTGTTATCCCAAGACGTGCAGATCCTCTATAGCATGGCCTCCGATAAGTTATAATTATTATAACAATAAAATGATTATACCTTGAAAAATACCGATTATAAAACCGAGTATGCCGCCTAATATTTCAATATGCCTCAGTTCGGTCTTGACTACTTTAACAGCTATTCTTTCTAATTCACCCATTTCAAATTTATTTATCCTGTCTTCTATCATTTTACTGAGCTGTATACTTGTAGTGGCCTTCGTGACAGTGTCTTCTATAAATTCCGTAATTATTTTATCTCCCTCTTCGTCTATTATGCCGCTGATATGTTTTGAAATCATTCTCCTAAGAACAGACGGAACAACAGACGGAAGTTTGTTCATCACAATTGTTGTTATTTTATCCTTGAGTATCAGCAAAATTTCATCTTTGCTGTTATTCCCCGCTAATTTATCAATGATCTCTTCTATCGACAATAATTCCGTTTCTACGGTTTCACCTATACTTTTTGCTATTTCTGCTTTTCGTTTCGGTATGAGCCCTTGTATTTTAAAATTGACTAAGGGAATATTGATAGGCTCAAAAGGCCTGAATAACATTTTGATTGCCAATAGATTTGTGATCCAACCTATAATCCCCCCTATGGTAGCTAATATTAATAGTTTTAATACCATAAACCTGTCTCTCCCATTGATATAACTGTAATTTACATACACTTCTTCGGTTCCCTCGTAGGTATCGTTGATACTGTCCGCCCCAGGATGACAAAAATGTAGGATTTCATAACAATATCAACAAAAGGAGCGAAGCCCGCCCCTATAATATAGTGCACCCTAAGGTTGTTCCCAATTCCTTTAATGCAAAATTATGTGCCTCTTCATCAAATGATGCAACGCCGTCTTTGTATATATTTACGCTATAAGCTAAGTTTCTGGCATCCGCCGACGTATACAAAACACATATATTTGTACAAACCCCTACCATGTATATTTCGTCTATTTGCTTCTCCCTTAAGTGTAAATCCAAATCCGTACCGAAAAAGGCGCTGTATCTTCTTTTTTTAATTATTATATCCTCTTTTTCGGGTTCTAACTGCTTAATTATTTCACTGCCCTTGGTGCCGGCTATACAGTGGGGCGGAAACATATCGAATTCTTTATCGTCGGCTTTATGATTGTCACATACATAAATAATGGGATAATCTCCGGTTCTGAATTCCTGAATTTTTTCTTTGATAAAGTCTACTATACCTGCGCCTGCAGGACCCGTGGTAAGTGCCCCCTTTTCGTCAATAAAATCCCTTAACATATCGATCACCAATAATGCTTTCATTTCTCAAATCTCCTTTTCATCGACCTCTTTATTTGCCGTTTCACTATCTATCCTACTTATAAATGAATGTGGTTTCCTTTACATTAATATGCCCCATACAATACTTTCCAACTATTTTCTTTAATTATATATACTGTTTGGTGAAATTTCAAGCAGATTCATGTGAGTGTGTAATTTATGTGAGTGACGGGACATCAAAAAATCACTAAAAAATATCTCTTAAAATAAATCCGTGATATAATATAACCAAATCATTTCCATGTAATACAAAAAGTGGACAAGGGGGTAAGGTATGGGAAATAGGTGCTTTCCAGGTTTCTTTATATGCCTTGTTATGGCATTATTTTCTGTGAGTACGGTGGCGGCTGAAAATGACAATTTTGTGGTGGAAATAGAAAATGGGGTTGGCATGTACACCTATGAAGATGGCATACTGACCTTTACCCAGGATGGTGATTATGTAATTTCCATGGCAGAGGGTGTTACAACAACTACCGATAGAATAATTGTGAGTGGAGTTAAGGCCAATATTACTTTGAACGGGATAAATATTAAAAGTAGTAATAGATGTGCTTTTAATTTGGAGGGGGCAGCCGATGTGACCCTAGTTTTAGCTGATGGGACAGTAAATTCCTTAAAAGGCGGATCCGGCAAAGCAGGCTTGCAGGTTCTGAAATATGCAGAGCTGATTATAGATGGAAATGGTGAGCTTGAAGCTATTGGGGGTAGCGATGGAACAGGCATAGGCGGGGCTCGCTTCGGCGAAGTAGGCAAAATCACTATAAAGGGAGGTATAATTAAAGCCACGGGGGGTAACCACGCAGCAGGTATAGGCATGTCCTATTACGGTTCAGGTGGCACAGTCATTATAGAAGGGGGCATAGTTGAAGCCATAGGGGGCAATGAGGGCGCGGGCATAGGCGGGGGCTATATGGCTTCAGATAGTGCAATTATCATAAAGGGTGGCACTATCAAGGCAACCGGGGGAAATGATGCGGCGGATATAGGCAGAGGTAAAGACGGTTCTAACGGCACAATCACCATCAGTGGCGGTTCGATAAATGCGCAGACAATAGAAGCCCCACCTTTAAATGGTGCAAATAATCCGGTATATAAAACAACTATTGCTTTGGGTGGAGTAAATACTGTAACCAATATTACAGATATTATGATTGATTCTGATGTTATTTATTGCATTGACGATATCTTTACCGACGAAGACGGGAAAATCTACCTTTATCTCCCCAAAGATACATCTATATCCGGTATAAATGCCGGCGGCGATACCTATATGGGCGGCATTACCACCGGTGACGATGATTCGGCCGATGCCGTTTTTATTAAACCGCCGCCCCATGATACGGAACAACCGCCTTCATGTGACGCATCTTTGTTAGACTTGTCAGCATCCGGTATAACCCTGATGCCTGCATTTGATAGCTCAATAACTGACTATACGGCAAATGTTGTCAATAGCATTACCGGCACAGTCATTACCGCTATACCTTCAAATGATGCATCAAATATCACAATTAACGGTTTTGAAGATATAAGCAGGGAAATTGTTTTGAATGTCGGAAGCAATATAGTTACCATAAAAATTACTGCCGAGGATGGAGTAGCAACCAGGATTTACACAATCAACATAAACAGGGAGGCCGATTTTTTAAAATATGATATTAATATAGATAATGTAAAAAGTGACACATCTACAGTAACAACCAAACCTGCTAACAAAGCAGCTGAAAATGATGCTGTGATTATAAATATTGATGACATAGAGACAGGTAAAAAGCTTAAATCCATAACCGTCACTGACACCGATAACAATAATGTGGTAACAACGGAGGTAATAGCCGGAAAGAAATACAGCTTCACCATGCCGGCCAAGGCGGTAACCATAACCGTCACATGGAAAATAGTCAGTGGTGGTGGGGATAGCAACAAAAGCAGTAGCGATACCCATACATCACCCGAAGATCCCATACGCCCATCTGTTGTATACCCTATAACAAATAAAAACGGGAGCACACCGACAGGGGGCAAAACAAGTCTCAGTAATGAAAAGGCTAAAGCCAACGATACTGTTGCCATCACTGTAACCCCCGATAAAGGATATGAAAACAATACCCCTGTTGTCCTTGACAAAAATGGAAACCCGGTTGAAATCATAGATAACCACGATGGGACTTTCAGCTTTAAAATGCCTGATGGGGAAGTTAATATAGATACCCGGTTTAGTAAAATCGATTATTATGATGATGTGGATGAAGACGATTGGTATGATGAAGCCGCTTGGTTCTGCACAGCCTATGGATTGATGGAAGGCGTAGGACATAGACAATTTGAAGGAAATCTGGAAACCAGTCGTGCTATGCTTGTTACCGTACTTTACCGGCTTTCCGGGAGCGATGATCCTTCGGAAAATATTTCTGTCGATGCAGAAAGCGAAAAATGGTATACAAAGGCCATAGCCTGGGCAACAAAAAACGGCATTGTGGAGGGTTATGGAAACGGGGAATTTGGCCCCCATGACATGTTAACCCGTGAACAAATGGTTACCATTTTACACAGATACTCCCGGTTAATGGGATACGATATAAACAAAACCAATGGCTTAGAAACATTCAGTGACATGAGCGATATTTCAGATTGGGCATTAGCTAAAATGCAATGGGCTGTAGGGAATGACTTGGTAAGGGGTATGGGGGATGGCCTTGTTTGCCCCAAAACAGGAGCAACCCGGGCGCAGTTTGCGGCTATCATGCAGCGCTATTATGTCAGTTTCGTGAAATAGGGTAGTGCAAAATAACCTGTGGTGCGCCTAAACGTAGGCAATATGAAGTAGATTGAAACATCTACCAAGTGTAATCACCCACTTGAAGCTTATCGTAACTGCATTTTTAGAAATGAAAGTGTGGGGAGCAACGAAAAATAGTGAATCTGTAAGATTAGCACCCAATCTATACAGACATTCGTGTGAGTAATATGGTTAGGGTGACAAAAGGGGGTCTGGCGTACCCGGTTTGTCACCCTTTGTCCCTATGAATATTTATCATAACTTATAATTTCATTAAGCCTCTTTCTCGGCTTTTGCAAAGGTGATTCTTCGGGATATCCCAAGGGGGTTATTGCAACTACCCTAATATTTTCCGGAATATCCAGCACCTTTTTTACCATACCCTCGTCAAAACTACCCAACCAGCAGGTACCCAACCCCTGTTCATAGGCCTCTAATATCATATACGCTGTGGCAATGGACAAGTCAACAGTGTACCGCGGTTGACCGCATTTCATGACAGATTCCGGTTCAGTGCCACAACAAACCAAAATTATCGGAGCTTCCCCAACAAATGGTTGGCCTATTGCTTCGGTGAGTTCCTTTCTTATTTTTGAATCTTTTACAATGATGAATTTCCAATTTTGCTGGTTCCTCGCCGAAGGTGCGAGCCTAGCAGCTTCTAAAATTTTTAACAGTTTTTTATCTTCTACAGGTTTATTGCTATACTTTCTTATACTTCTTCTCCCTTGAATTGCAGATAAGACATTCATTTATGTATCTCCTCCTTATCCTGGCCTTTAATTGTCATAAAGACCATCCACCAACCCCAAAATGGTATCCCCCACTTCATAAAATAACACATCCGGAGCATTCAATAATATGCAATTTTATGTACGTTCCCTTTTCATTGCCTCCTGTTTCATTTCTTTCGGCATTTTTTCTATCGCATATCTTAATGCGGTCCTAGGCATTACAGCCCTCTTACTCAATACATATAAATATACATCTTCCTCGTATTTTGCGCTCAAGGACTTGAGCACCCAGCCATACCCCTTTTGCACTAAATCGTCAGTATCCAACAATAATCTTTCAGCAATTTCAAAGACATCCTCCTTAAACAGTCCCTTTTTGGCGGGTATGATAAGCGATACGGCAGATGCCCGTCTGACCCATCTATTTGGGGACCCTGTCCACTTTTTAAGTTCTTCTATATATGACGGGTACATTTCCAGGAATGTGCCTATAGTATGATTGCAGAGGGTGTCACAAGATGCCCAGTTGTTTGTATATTCATTAACCCATTTTTCAAACACAAAAAAATCATCCTCAGTATATTGTTTGCTGATTGCATAAGACCAATTACAAGCAACAAAGGATTCTTCCATCATTCCGGACATCCACAATTGTTCGCATAAATCGAATATCTCTTTTTTGGAAAACTCTTCGATGTTTTTAAAAATCCGTTTGGATATTTTGGTGACCATTGAAGCTTTTACACCATATGGCTTTATTTCCTCTTTGAAAAATTTTTTGCTATTTTCCTTCGTTGTTTCGTCCGCATTACTAGTAAGATCCTGTCTTACTTGTTCTATTATATTTAACATTGTATCACCCCTTCCAAGCACAGTACCCCGAATTATATTCGACCTTTATCCGCTTTTCATCCATTAACCGGATTATGTTATGTTTTATATAAGGTCTGAAAACTATGTCGGCAATTTAGGTAAACCCTTTTTTGTCCCATTTTTATTTTATAAGCAAATAATAAATTGGTAATTCTCTGTCTTTACTAAAGACCGCGGATATCATTTAATGATTTTTGAATATCTTTGAGTATG
>CAZVFS010000047.1:0-2942 GCA_964626575.1 uncultured Alkaliphilus sp.
CAGTGATAGTATAATTAGGTAAATTTTACGGCTTAGGTCCAGCTGGATTTCCCAAACCGATACTGCATGTCGCCATTGCAGCGGTTTTCCTTTAAATCGGTTTCTGTCTTGTCGCCAAGGACAGGACTGGATTACCACTTAGTCCGCACTGTAATCCCTAATATACTTCAACGCGAACAGTCTAGGAGTTTTCCTCAACAGTTAATCTGACCCTTAGCCTCTTTTGCAACATAGGTTTCAAACAGCAATAAATCCTTTCACCGGGCCCTGGTTTCCGGAAATAGATCTGCTTATCTGCCTACATCACTCAAGGCAGGCTACACTGCTTGATTGTATCTAATACAATATTGCAGGTTCCCCCTTTTCATCAATATGAACTGGTCTCCACGAGGAAAGGGTCCACGCCCACATGCCATTGTGGATCGCCCCCTCCCCTTACTCTCAGAACCAACCCCCGACTGGGCGTCAGCAGCCAGAACTAAGAACTTCATTGATATGCCCTTCAACGGATTTTTAGCCCCGCCCTCGAGGTTAGATTAATTGACTAGAATACTGCATCACTGTAATTTAACTATAGCTATTATAGCATATAAATTTAACCTTATCAAATCATAAGATTGGCTATTATTATTCCTAAAATAGCGCCTGCAAATACTTCAATGGGAGTATGACCGATCAATTCTTTCAGTCTCTGCTCCGTAATTATTTTTTTCCTTTTGTGTTGCATATCTTCCAGCATTTTGTTCAATATGATCGCCTGTTTCCCCACAGCCCTTCTTACGCCTGCGGCATCGTACATGATCACTAATGAAACACATAAAGCAATCGCAAAATATGCGGAATCCCATCCATGTGTCAATCCGACGGCAGTCGTCAGGCCCATCACAAAGGATGCATGTGAACTGGGCATTCCTCCCGAACCTACAAATCTCGTAAAATCAAACCGCTTTTTTACTATATAAGTATGGATCACTTTAATCGTCTGGGCTACGAGCCAAGACACAGCCGCGACCTGGAGGATTTTGTTATTTCCAAATAATTTCAAAAAACCCACATATGTACCTCCTCGGAATTAAGATTCTCTCCGTATAAGGTAATTACCCAATTCTAAGAGAAAATCCGATCTGTCTTTATATCCAACGAGCAGGGAATTTGCATTTTCGGTCAGTTCCTTTACATAAGCAACCGACGTTTCCAAGCCGTACAAAGCCGGATATGTGGATTTATGCTTATCGATATCACTGCCAATATTTTTTCCTAACTTGCTTTTATCCCCTGTAACATCCAAAATATCATCCCTTATCTGAAAAGCGAGGCCGAGATTCAAACCTACTTGCTCCATGCATTTTACATCCTCTTCCGGAGCCTTCCCGATAATGGCCCCTGTTTTTAAAGAAGCGACAATCAAAGCCGCAGTTTTGTTCAAATGAATATATTCTAAAATTCTCTTATCAATAACTTTGTTTTCACTCTCCAAATCAACTGTTTGGCCGGCAACCATCCCGCCGATTCCGGCAGCATTGGCTATTGCTTTGATACACCGTATATACGGACCGGGCTGTTTTTGTTTAGAGGCATCGTCCAACATGATTTCAAAAGCGTAACTGAGCAGGCCGTCTCCTGCAAGAATTGCAATGCCTTCCCCATAAACCTTATGATTTGTCGGTTTGCCCCTTCTATAATCATCATTATCCATGGCCGGCAAATCATCATGAATCAAAGAGTAAGTATGAATCATTTCCAATGCGCAAGCGTAGGGTATAACCTCACCGATATTGTCTCCGAACAAATCATAAGAAGCCAAAGCCAAGACAGGCCTGAGCCTTTTACCGCCTGCAAACAGACTATATTTCATTGATTCTATCAATGTATTATTATACCCCTTTTCATAGTCCAAATAACTCAAAAGTCGGCTATTAACCAGCTCGATATAGTCGTTCAACTGCTCCTTAAAATTCATTCACTCTTCATCCTCACATTCAAACGGGATTTTTTTAAATTCACCATCTTCCTGTATAATCAAACTGATCTTTTTTTCCGCCTCACCAAGTTCCTTGTTACATAGACGATAGAGCCCTATCCCCTCTTCAAATATTTTTAATGATTCATCCAGTGACAATTCTTCGTTTTCCAGCTTATTGACAACTTCCTCGAGCCTGAGCAATGCTTTTTCAAAATTGAGATCTGACAAGGATCTTCTCCCCCTTTGTATATTTAACAACCCTGCAATTAATTCTGCCGTCTATCAAATCTATATTTAATATTTTATCCTTTTCAACCTGATCCACGGATTTAATTATTTTTTCATTTTCATCCCTCACTACCGAGTAACCTCTGGAAAATACGGATAATGGACCTAATGCATTCAGGCGCTCACCCATGTGCACCAGATGTCTCTTTTTAAATTCTATTTTAGTTTTTAACGATTTATTTAGCTTTTGTATCAAATCATCTATATATTGCTGTTTTTCATGTATAGGATTCAACGGATATTTAAAGAAATAATTATTTTCTACAAAGGATAATCGCTGTTGTAATGTGTTAATTTTGACATTGATAGAATTTAACAATCTATTCTCGGCGGAATTCATGTATTCTTTTATTTCTACGATATTCGGAACAACCAGTTCCGCCGCCGCAGACGGGGTGGCCGCCCGCAAATCCGCAACAAAATCCGCAATTGTAAAATCCGTTTCATGGCCCACGGCGGATATTATGGGAACACTGCTGCGAAATATGGCCCTGGCAACCTCTTCTTCATTAAAGGCCCACAGTTCCTCCATTGAACCCCCGCCCCTGCCTACAATTGCAACGTCAATATCCGGAAAGCCGTTACACATATCTATAGCTTCGACAATAGACGGGGCTGCGGTTTCGCCCTGTACCGAGACAGGAAAAACACACAATTCCACCTTGGGAAATCTGCGAAATATGATCGAGAT
>CAZVFS010000047.1:3042-5484 GCA_964626575.1 uncultured Alkaliphilus sp.
TCAGAGCCATATACTTTTGCCAATTCAATAGCCTCGTTAATCGATATTCTATAAGATATGCCCTCCATATACAAAATTTCACAAAGAGCCAACCTCAAAATTGCCAAATCAACATTTGCAATACGGTCAAGTTTCCACCCCTTGGAATAACTTCCAATGATTTTATCTATCTGTGCCAAATTATCTACTGCCATGGTCAGTACACCGTAAATATAATCATTCTGTTTTTCGCTGATATTTTCTTCCTCAAGATGATATTTTATTTTATCCAGATTAAAATCATTGTTCATATGCATATCGAACAATACCTTCATGCTGAGTTCCCTGGCTGATCTTCTGCTCATTTTCTCGCTCCTTTGCCGCCCCATAATATATATTATCACCATTATATATTATATATTGCCGTATGCAACCATAATCCAATAAATCAACCCTCTATCTCTAGAGGGTTAGCTAAAATATGATTATTTTGGTTGTTTTTTTTCTTCCTGTTCCGCATTTTCCTCGGGAAAATGCACACCCTGTACATGTATATTTACTTCGTTGACTTCAATACCGGTCATTGTTTCTACGGCTCTTTTGACACTCTCCTGAATTTCCCAAGCTACATCGGGAATTTTTGTTCCATATTCAACGATAGTGTACAGATCTATAACGGCAACCTTTTCCTTTATTTCTACCTTTACTCCCTTGGAGAGACTCTTTTTGCCGAGCATTTCCGCAATTCCGCCTACAAATCCTCCACTCATCCCGGCTACACCTTTAACGTCAATAGCGGCCAATCCTGCAATTGTTGCGACAACATCATCCACAATCTTGACCTCTCCATAATCTAAGTTTTCGGTCGTATCCATTCCTTCACCCCCCGAATGCCAATTTGATTAATATATTATATCAAATCCGGCCCCCGTTGACAAATAAAACTATTTCTTTCCCATAATAACAATACTATCCATTTCTATGTCCGTCTCCCTTTTTACAATATCAACTATTTGCGCAACATCTTTTTCCGTCAGTTTTTCGCTGCTCACAACAATGTTTATAGATTGATCGCCCAAATAAACTACCGCATCATCAAATCCTTTTGCCATAATCATATTTTCTACAAACGTTTCTTTTTCAGTATTTGTAATTGTGTTCAATTTAATACCCAGTGCTTCGGCTCGCATCTCTTCACTGATATTTTGGCTGTCTATTATATTATTTAAACCGGTAATCAATTCACTTCTTTTCTTGTCCCTCTCCAGTTTGCTTTCAATAAAATAGGAACTGCTCTTCATCAGTTTTTTGCTGGTGACCGTTTTAGCAATTTCCGCATCCGAAGCCTCGACCAACTCCGTAACCTGGTTACTGCTCTTGCTGTCGACAACTACGGCGTTGCTCATTTTTTCTTCATCTTCGTCACCTTGTGTTAAATCACCTTGAACGGTATCTTTTCCAACAACATCTTCTGTTTCGTCTTCATCAAATACGGCTGTTTCATCCAACAAACCGTCAAGTGCCTCATTTTCTTCCATCATCGTCAATTCGTATTTCTCAAGTTCACTGGAAGTTTCAAGCAGCGCCTGTTGATTTAAATTGTAATTAACATAACCTATCAAACCCAACATCAATACTAAAGATAATATAGCGAAATTTTTTCTTACCCTAGCTGTAAGTTTCATAACATATCCCCCCTGAAATTATTAAACTTTGCCTAATTTTTGGCATATACTTGGACCCTATCGCCCGAAACCTGTAACACGGTTTTTACCGCATCGTAAAGCCTCACTTTTACCTCTATATCATCCGCGCCCTCTGCTACAACAATTACACCCCTTACCTGCGGTTTTATCTCTTTCAGTACAAGCGGTTTGGTTCCGCTGCTGTCGTTCGAGGTAACAATATTTTCAGTAACATTTTGCGACTCAACGGTTCTGGTGCCCCCGCCGGCATCCTTCTCTTCCGAAATGTCTTTGATCTCAACCGTATTGGATGCGGGGATAATTTCGGAACCCATGTCAAATGTGACCATAACTTCTACCTCGCCGGACCCCTTAATTTTCCCGAGTATCTGTCTCAACCTTTCTTCTATTATCGCTTCCTCGGTTTTTAATATGTCACCCTGCTGTACAAACGTATCCTTATCGGTTTTCCCGGCATTGCCTTTGGCGCTTGAATCTTTAGCTAAAAAATCACTCGTAAAAATTAAGGCTATAATGGCAACTGCTAATAATACTACAATATTCGCTACATATTTTTTTGATATAAATTCCTTAAATAAATCTTTGATTTCGTTTAATTTCACAACCCTTCCCTCCCACCTATTAATTATTCCTGAGTATATGAACATTTATATTGTCTTTTGATACATCGTATAGATTACTTATATCCCCTTTTATTAAATCTTCCTTACTACTAATCAATATGCTACTAGCCTCTACAGTATTATTATTATTTTTC
>CAZVFS010000047.1:5584-7072 GCA_964626575.1 uncultured Alkaliphilus sp.
TTGCCGCATTGAATGTTGTTTATCCTGTTTTGGGCCGTTGATAATTCCAATTGATTAAATATTTTAAGTACTTCCTCTTCAAAATTGATCTGTCTGTTTATAAATTTTGTCAGGGGCGTCAAAATTACTACAATGAGCAAAAGCCCCGTTATTACATTTATGTATCTTTTATAATTCGAATTGGGTATCAATATTTCTATAAATGTAACAAATATGATAACCGAAATTATTGTGATAACCCATTCGCGAATAAAGGCCAACATATCACCTACCTCATCATCATCGTAATATTACCTGCACCGACTATAATAGTTATTGTGATAAAGAACATTATCGCTACGGAAGATACGGTTGCAAATATTAAAACCAATGAATTGCTCATATGGTTTAAACAATCCGCCAATCGGCTCTGTGCTATGGGTTCTATAATAGCGGAACATAATTTATATATAGCCATCAAAGCAACTATTTTGATAACCGGAATCAGACAGATGATAAAAATTGCTATCATGCCGATTACACCTATACAGTTCTTCAGTAACAGCGAGTATCCTATAATTGTGTCCACGGCATCCGATAAAAATTTTCCCGCAATAGGTATAAATTTATCTACCGCAAATTTGGCTGTTCTTATTGTGACACCGTCTACCGTAGATGTGGCTATCCCTTGTATCGATATTATCCCGACAAATGCAGTCAGCGCAAAGCCCAAAATAACCATCGCCGATTGTTTTAATAAACCCGAAAGTTTGGTTATCTGTATCCTGGACGAAAGATTATTGACGACAGCCAGGACGGCTGAAAAAAATATCAACGGCAATATTATGGATTTTATTATAGTCCCTATAAAACCTATGGAGCCCAACAAAATCGGGTGAAAAAAGGCCGAGGTCGTTATTCCGCCCATAGCAATCAATATCCCCAGCAAAATCGGCAGCAAGGCTTGCATGAAAGTGATCATCGTATCTATTGTGTTCTTTCCTAGGTTGATAGCTATTATAAAACTCTTGATGGCAATGCTGATAATAACCAGGTAACACACGTTGTACGCCATTTTTCCCACCGCATCATTTTCAAATGCGCTCTGAAGGTTGGTCAATATCGCATATATAGCGGATAAGATTATTATTTGACCTAGTATTTTCCAGTTAGCAACAACCTCCTTAAAAAAATATTTCATGGCTCCCTTGACTATATCCTGCAAACTTACTATTCCTTCGCCTTTAAGTAATTTAATTATAAAGGTTTTTATTTCAATCTTGGGCATATATCCTTCCAAATCACTGTTTATAGCATCTACTATTTGCTGCAAATCACCAATATTGAGCTTGTCTAACTGTTCGACAACAAAGTTTTCCGAGTCCACTATGTCTTCATTTCCCCAGACAAATCCGGTAAAAATTATACTTAAAAATAGAGCCAAAACAAAGTATCTTTTAATTCTCCTCATCCTTATCACATCCTAAAGTGTTAGAAAGTACCCGCTAT
>CAZVFS010000047.1:7172-11081 GCA_964626575.1 uncultured Alkaliphilus sp.
TGTTTTAAAGGACTATTATCACTATTGTCATTCCTAACAAAAATCCCAGGTTCTTAAACAGCTTGGTGTTCTTGTTTTGTTCTACCAACGCCAGTTCATAATGCCTCCTAAATTCCTCTTGTATCAACCTGATGTGTTTCATCTGGTCTTCGCAGTTTGATATTCCTAAATTTTTACCCAGAGATAACAACAAGTCTATATCCTCCCCGTTAAGGCAGGTATGCTTAGCTTCTTGGGTCACGGCGCTATGCCAAATTTCATCAAACGTTTGCCCCAGGTTAAGGTTTAATAAGCCGGCGGCGGATAAAAATATATTTCCGATCTCCTTTTTACTCTTATTCCCAACCTTCCGCATTATCACAGGTATAGGTGTCGCACCGTATACTATTTCCGTTTCAAGCATCTGCAGGGTGGATAAAAGTGAGTTTAAGAGTCTCGCTCTCTCTACATATGTGTTTGCGAAAATAAAACCCAGCAGAGAGCTGCAACCGACAATAACGACAGAATATATAAATTTAAACAACATATTAAACAACCTGCCTATCGTCCCTGTAATTTACGCCTTTATACAGATAAGTCAAACCCGAACCGTCGATAACACTATCCATAGTGCCCACCCCGTCGCTGTTTGATAAAAATATTATTCTTTCAAATACCCCGTCTCCGACCAGTTTACCGATGATGTTTTTACCCAGCATGTCTTCCAAGGAACGCCCATGAACCGTTGTAATCAGCTTTATCCCTGCCATCATCGCCTCTTCTATGGCTACACTGTCTTCCGTCCTGCCGATTTCATCCGTAGCGATTACTTGCGGGGACATGGACCTGACCAGCATTATCATCCCTTCGGCCTTTGGGCAACAATCCAATATATCCGTTCTGGGCCCCAAATCATTTTGAGGCACACCTTCGAAACAGGCCCCCAGCTCGGACCGTTCATCCACTACACCAACCTTTAACCCCCTGAAATTCATATGCGGCACACCTTCACTTACGGTGCGGATAATATCTCTCAGTAAGGTGGTTTTCCCGCATTGCGGGGGGGAAACTAACAATGTATTTAAAAATTCTCCTTTAGAATTAATAATATATGGCAATACCTTTGAAGCGACCCCTAACTTTTCTCTGCTCACTCTGATATTCAGTCCGCTAAAATTTTTTAACGTCCTTATGCCCTTATTGCCCATCAGTACCTTTCCCACTATTCCGATTCTATGCCCGCCGCATATGGTTATATATCCGTTTTTTAATTCGTCCTCTATAGAATATATGGAATAATTGGAAGCAAACTGCAATGTTTTTTCGATGTTTTCTTTGCTTATGCAATAACCGCCGACAGGTGTCAAGGTAAGGCCCCCGTTTATATCCACAAAATAATCCTTTTGGTTGCCGGATACCATTAGGGGCCTGTTGACTCTCAATCGTATCTCTTCCAACACCGATTTAAAATGATCGGGCAGTTTTTTTATAATGCTCCTGACATCCGGGCACAGGTACAATTCTAAATTTGAGATAACAGATAATCCGTCTTCGCTTTTGTTTATCGAGGTTTCCCTTTTTCCCACAACATGTCCCTCCTTTATATAATTAATATTTACATGGCTAATCAATTATGCTTATTTTACAAAAAAATAAAATCCAAGGATTTTATCCTTGGATTTTATAATATGTAATGCTATGTTTTATTCGTCTTCATCGTCATCGTCGTGATGATAATCTTCTATCTCCTCAAAATCAACTATTTCATGACATCTCGGACATACTACGTCCACATCGTCCTCATACAGCAAATCTTCATCTATATATACATCTTCATGACAATTAGGACATTCTATTTCAACAAAATCAACTTCATCATTTTCATCGTCCTCGTCCTCATAAATATCATCTTCGTAAAAATCATCCTCCACATTCGCCAAATCTTCGTCCATAGCCTCTACATATTCGGTAATTTCTTCCGCATCCTCATCCAATTCTACGATTGCGTCCGCAAAATCCTCCAATATACCTATAATACTGATTAAAAGCTTTCCCTCTTTGGTTGACTCATCGATATCCAAACCGTCGGCCAACCCCTTTAAATAGGCTACTTTCTCATATAAAAACTCCATTTCCATTCCTCCTCTTTATTTTAACATTTGTATTGTTTCCTTATTTTCTGGACATATACTCCCCGGTACGAGTATCTATCCTGACAATGTCGCCTTCATTAACAAACAAGGGGACATGGACCGCGGCGCCGGTTTCAACCGTAGCCAATTTTGTTACATTACTTGCAGTATCGCCCCTGACCCCGGGTTCCGTTTGGGTTATCTGCAACTCAACAAAATTCGGAGCATCTACCTGAAACGGTTTTCCCTGGTAAAACCTGATCATGGCATTTGTATTTTCCTTCATGTATATGATAGCATCTTCCACTTCCTCATGTGTCAGGGGAATTTGTTCAAAAGTTTCGTTATCCATAAAATAATAAAGTTGACCGTCATTGTATAAATATTGCATTTCCTTCGTTTCAATGCGCGCCCTTGGGAACCTGTCACTCGGATTAAACGCATCTTCACGGATAGCGCCGGTCTTCAGGTTTTTATATTTGGTTCTGACAAAGGCTGCTCCTTTTCCCGGTTTTACATGCTGAAAATCTAAAATAACATAAGGCTCCCCGTCTATTTCAAAAGTTACACCTTTTCTAAAATCCCCCGCCGAAATCATATCATCCCTCCGTATTCATATTAAGATTGTAACAAAATATATTTTTATTAAATTTTAAACCTATATATCCATATTATATCGCAAGTTCTATAAGATTTTTTGCAGATTTTGATAAAACCCTATAGCCGTCACCCGTAACAAGCACCAAATCTTCAATCCGTACACCGCCAAAATCGGGAATATAGATACCCGGCTCAATGGTTATCACCATTCCCGGTTCCATGGGCACATCACCGCAGGTGTTTATAAGAGGCAATTCATGCACCTCAAGGCCTACTCCGTGGCCCAAACCGTGACCGAAATATTGTCCGTACCCGCTGTCACCAATTATATTTCTTGCGATTAGGTCCAATTCTGCGCCGGTTATGCCCGGACTTACGGCTCTTAGCGCTGTTTCTTGTGCCTTAAGAACAACATCATAAATTTCTTTTTGTCTGTCGTTGGCCTTCCCCAAAACAACAGTTCTGGTCATATCGGAACAATACCCGTTATATACACAACCGTAATCTAAAGTAATCATATCGCCGACTTCAACTATTTTACCACTCGCTACGCCATGCGGCAAAGAAGACCTCTTGCCTGACGCAACAACGGACTCAAAACTCAGTTTGCCGGCACCCTTTTTCTTCATAAAAAATTCGAGCTCCAAAGCTATATCAGATTCGGTCAGCCCCGGTTTTATAAATCCCAATATATGTTTAAAGGCCTCATCCGCTATACCGGCTGCTTTTTCTATGTTTTTTATTTCATTTGGCATTTTTACGGATCTCAATTTTAGAATGGCCCCCTCTAAGGGGATTATATCCGTATCCGTCAGTTTGTCCGTAAATTCTATAAATTGCCCATATGTCATAAAGTCTTCCTCAATGCCTAATTTGGATAGAGCCGATTCATTTAAAACATCAAACACAGTTTTCGTACTGTCAATCTCTATTATTTCAAATCCGTCACATTGGACGACTGCTTGTCCTATATACCTGAAATCTGTAATAAATTTGGCATCTGTTCCGGTAATAAGCACATACCCCGTACTGCCTGTAAATCCGGATGCATACCTCCTGTTTTCCGGCTTATACAACAGGAGCCCGTCCAATTTTTTTTCATTTAACAGTAGTCTGATTTTGTCAACATTTTTGTTCATGCTTTCACCTTCTGTTTAATGATACCACATTTTTTCAATATTGAATAGATTTTTTCCGA
>CAZVFS010000048.1:0-10967 GCA_964626575.1 uncultured Alkaliphilus sp.
AAGCTTTTGAGGATTTAGATTTTCCGTATAGGAAAAAATAGGGGTGAAAAAATGGAAAAAATAAAAACTGAAAAAAAGCTTTGTCTTATTTGTATGGAGGAGCATGATGTGGATACTATTGGGATAATCGATGATGAGATTTATAAAAATGAGGAAGTAACATTCTATGCTATTTATGAATATTGCTCCAATACAGATGAGTTTCTCGAAAATGAGGAAATGATTAAAAAAAACAGTTTAGCAATGAAGGATGCGTACCGGGAGAAAATGGGACTATTAACATCGGATGAAATCATTGATATCAGAAAGAAATATGATATTAGCCAAAAAGATTTTTCTGAGGTTCTTGGCTGGGGAAAGGCTACTATAACAAGATATGAAAATCATCAGGTACAAGACCGTGTTCATGATGATGTTTTAAGAAAAATTAATGACGATCCGAAATGGTTTTTGGATATGTTAAAAAGATCAAAGGGAAAAATTTCTGACAAAGCATATTTGAAATATTATCAAAGAGCAAACGAGGAATTTAAAAAAAAAGAAAATTGCTATTTGATAGATTCCATTTATGCAATCTACGCTAACTTTGAAGATGAAACAATTACAGGCAGGGCAGTTTTAAATCTGAATAAGGTTATCGAGATGATTAACTATATTGCCAAAAATGTTTATAACCTTCATAAGGTAAAACTTATGAAAATGCTTTGGTATTCGGATATGCTTCACTTTAAAAGATATGGAATAGCTATAAGTGGTCTCGCTTATAGTACATTACCCTTGGGTGCTGTCCCCATAGGCCATGACAAAATTGTATTATTGGATGATGTAAAATTTGAGGTTGTCAATTATGGAGAAAGAATCGGATACAAATTTAAACCGGCACCGGGATTTGAAATAAAGGAACTAGGTTTATCGGAATTTGAAACATTGGATAAGATTATTTATAGGTTTAGAAATATGGATGCAAATGAAATTGTGAAAACTATGCACAATGAGGAGGCCTATAAACATACAAACAGCAATTGCATTATTCCCTTTTCGTTTGCTGAACAACTTTCAATCGATTAATTTATTGTACCGGCATTTATAACAGCAAAGCATAATTCCTATAAAAGGTATTATGCTTTTTCAATGCACAGGTTATATCGGGTGCAATTTCTTTTTTAGTAAACCTGTTTAAATTGGTCTAATTTGTGGAATTATTATAATAAACACAACCGTAAAATAGTATAATATAAATACCGTTAAAATTACCTATAATTTTAAAATAGATTTCCGCATTATCCGTATAATAGACAGGAGGAGAGGGAATGCTCTGTGAACGTTGCAATGCCAGGGAGGCAACGGTGCATAAAACCAAAATTATAAATGGGGTAAAAGAAGAGATACATCTATGTGAGGAATGTGCGAAAGAAAGTGAAATATTCAACTTTGAGGACAATTTTTCTATACACAGTTTCCTGTCCGGTTTACTAGATGGAAATATAGCGCCAAATATAACTATTGCCGACGGCCAAGATAAAAAATGCCCACAATGTGGTTCCACATATAACGATTTTAGACGAAGTGGAAAACTGGGTTGCAGTGTATGTTATTCTACGTTCGGTAATATGCTTGCTCCTTTGATCAAAAGGATTCAGGGTAATAATATCCATGCCGGAAAAATTCCTAAAAAATCCGGGGCCTCCATAAGGTTACGCAAAAAGATAAAAGATTTAAAAAACCGCCTGCAAGAATTAGTCGAAACAGAAAAATTTGAAGAAGCTGCGAGAATCAGGGATGAAATAAAAAAACTTGAAGAAGAAACCAACAGTAAGTAGAGGGGTGAAATTATGTCCAAAAATTTCAAGGAAAGAGAACCGGAATCGGATATAGTTATCAGCAGCCGTGTCCGTATGGCTCGTAACATAGAATCAGTATCATTTCCTCATTATCTGGACAAAGAAGAATCCAAAAATATCATAGACAAGGTGTATAACACCATAACTAAAGGACACCTATGCATCCAAAACGAATTTAAACTGATAAAAATGGATGAAATTGATTTAATTGAAAGATCGAATTATGTTGAAAGGCATTTAATCAGCCCGGCCTTGGCCAAAAATGTTTCAGGTGGGGCCTTTTTAATAAATAATGAAGAAACGATCAGTATCATGATAAACGAAGAAGATCATATACGCATACAATGCCTTTATCCGGGTTTACAACTAGAGAGATGTTTTGATATGGCAGACAAGATAGACGATCTGTTAGAGGAAGGTATTGTATATGCCTTTGACGAACAACTCGGTTATTTGGCATGTTGTCCTACAAATGTCGGCACCGGGGTCAGGACCTCTGTCATGCTGCATCTGCCTGCGCTTAGCTTAACAGGATATATCAACGGGGTAATCAGTACGGCCGGCAAAATAGGGCTTGCCGTTCGGGGAATTTTTGGCGAAGGCACGGAATATCTGGGTGACATTTATCAAATTTCTAATCAAATAACCCTTGGGATGTCGGAAGAAGAGATAATAGCCAATCTCAAGGATGTTTCGCTCCAGATCATCCAAAACGAAAGAATTGCATGGGAAAGGTTGTTGGATAACAAGGGCATCGAGCTGGAGGATAGAGTCTTCCGCTCTTACGGGACTCTCAAGAATGCCAGGTTGCTCTCCTCCAAGGAGGCAATGCAATTGATTTCCGACGTAAAATTAGGTGTCAATCTGAAATTGATAGATACGATTTCTACAGAACGATTGAACGAACTTATCACAATGATACAACCGGGATATTTACAAAAACATTTCAAATCGCAATTAACCGGTATCGAAAGGGATATTAAGAGAGCACAACTAGTAAGAAAAAATATATTACAGTAATTTAGGAGGGATACATGTGGGTATGTTTGGAAGATTTACTGAAAGGGCCCAGAGGGTCATAAATTTTGCCCAACAGATGGCACAGCAGTTGGGGCATAATTATGTAGGTACAGAACATCTGTTGCTGGGAATCATCAAGGAAGAAGAGAGCATAGCTGCCAAAGCATTAAAAAACCTAGGCATAGAGATGGACCAGGTACAACAAATAATTGTACAATCAATAGGTACAGGGAACAAGCCGACAGAATTATTGGGCTATACCCCACGTACTAAAAAGGTTTTTGAACTCAGTATGGGGGAAGCCAGAAGCTTGAACCATAATTATATAGGAACAGAACATCTGTTGTTGGGAATTATAAAAGCAGGAGACGGAATTGCAACTAAAATTTTAGCAGAACTGGGAGTCAATCTACAAAATGTAAGAGCGGAGGTGTTGAATTTGCTGAGTAGTGGAGGAGCTAGTGGAAGTCAAAAAGGTGCCCCGGCGAGTCAAAACAAGAATACTCCTACTTTAAACCAATTCGGGCGGGATCTTAACGAACTTGCCAGAGAGGGTAAAATCGACCCTGTGATTGGAAGAAGCAAAGAAATAAATAGGATTATACAGATACTGAGCCGTAGAACCAAAAATAATCCCTGCTTAGTAGGTGAACCGGGGGTCGGAAAAACCGCCGTAGCAGAAGGATTGGCACAGAAAATAGTTGAAGGCAATGTTCCCGAAATGTTAAAAAATAAGAGAATAGTCACGCTGGATCTGGCATCCATGGTAGCTGGAACAAAATACCGTGGGGAATTTGAGGACCGTTTCAAAAAAGTGATGGAAGAATTACGCACAGTAACTGATGTGATATTGTTTATAGACGAAATTCATACGATAATAGGTGCAGGTGCGGCGGAAGGCGCAATAGATGCCGCTAATATGTTAAAACCCGCATTAGCCAAAGGTGAAATACAGGTAGTCGGTGCTACAACTTTTGATGAATACAGAAAACATATCGAAAAAGACGCCGCATTGGAGAGGAGATTCCAACCGATTACCGTGGAAGAACCGTCAATTGACGATACCGTTAAAATATTAGAAGGGCTGAGAGACAGATATGAAGCTCATCATGGAGTCAAAATCACCGATGAAGCGCTGAGGGCAGCAACGGAGCTCTCCGCAAGATATATAACCGATAGATTTTTACCGGATAAAGCCATAGACCTGATGGATGAAGCTGCGTCCAAGGTTAAAATATTTACGGTTACCACACCGCCGGATTTAAAGGATCTGGAAGAGAAACTGGAGCAACTTTCTAAGGAAAAAGAAGAAGCGATCAGCATACAGGACTTTGAAAGAGCTGCTGAAATAAGGAATGAAGAAAAACAGACCCAACAAGAATTGGAAGAAAGAAAGAACAGTTGGAAAGATAAGGATAGCGAGGCTATAGTTACAGATGAGGAGATAGCCAATGTCGTATCTGACTGGACAGGTGTACCCGTCAACAAACTCAGGGAAGAAGAATCTGAGAGATTGCTCAACATGGAAAAAATCATTCACGGTAGGGTAATAGGCCAACAAGAAGCCGTAAAATCCGTGGCAAGGGCAATCAGGCGGGCTAGGGTTGGCCTGAAAGATCCCAAAAGGCCGGTCGGTTCCTTCATATTTTTAGGACCTACAGGGGTCGGAAAAACCGAATTATCAAAGGCATTAGCGGAAGCCATGTTTGGAGACGAAGATGCCATGATCCGTATTGATATGTCCGAGTATATGGAAAAACACACAGTTTCAAGGCTTGTCGGATCGCCACCGGGATATGTGGGTTTTGATGAAGGCGGACAGCTCACGGAAAAAGTCAGAAAAAAACCATATTCCGTAATACTGTTTGACGAAATAGAGAAAGCCCACCCGGATATATTTAATATCCTGTTGCAGATACTGGATGACGGAAGATTGACCGACGCGCAGGGCAGGACAGTAAATTTTAAAAATACAGTGATTATTATGACCTCCAATGTCGGTATGCAGACTATAAGGAAGCAAAACGTTTTGGGGTTTGCCGCCGGTGAAGGTGATCTGGCTCGAAGTGAATATGAAAAAATGAAAGAGAATGTTATGGAGGAACTCAGAAGAACCTTCAGACCTGAATTTTTAAATAGAATAGATGACATAATAGTATTCCACAGCTTGGACAGGGATCATATCAGCAAGATTGTAGACCTGATGTTGGCAGACCTCAGAAAACGCCTAGAGGATTTGGACATCACCTTAGAAATAAGTGATCCCGCCAAGGTATTTATCGCGGACGAAGGATTTGATACCGAATTTGGCGCAAGGCCTTTAAAGAGGGCTATCCAAAAAATGGTGGAAGATCGAATATCTGAAGAATTGCTGAAAGGCACCGTTAAAGCGGGTTCGGAAGTGTTGGTAGATCTGTCCGATAATGAGCTTGTAATCAAACCGAAAGTCAGTTCGCAATAACTTAAAATATTATTCTTAAACACGGATCCTTCGTGGGTCAAACTTATACTGTCCATCTAAGGACGATAAAAACGTAGAATTTTCTGATAAAATAAGAAACCCTGAATTTTAAAATTCAGGGTTTCTTATTTTTAAGCTTTATTTTAAGGCATCTTCAACTGCTTTTATAATCCCTTTACTTGAGGTAGTTGCTCCCGACACGGTATCAATCTCCGTGCTTTGTGCCTCTACTATCGCTTTTGGTATTCCTTCTATTGCCGGATCGGAAATGTTAGCTGTCTCGCCATGCTCTAAAATTTCTACCCTGACGATTTCCCCGTCCTTAACCTCAACCTCTACCTTGATGTCTCCACCGAAGCCTCTTCCTGTTCCTTCATGAACACCATCCTTATAGCTCGGTTTAGCTTTTGCCTTGGATAAAGCATCCATTACCGCCGCCTTGATTCCTTTACTCGAAAAAGTTGCTCCGGACACATTGTCAATTTCCACACTCTGTGCATCCACTATCGCACTCGGTATCCCCTCCATTGCCGGGCCGGCGATGCTTTCCGTTTCACCGTGTTCCAGAATCTCTATATTAGCAACCTTCCCATCTTTGACTTCAACTTCCACCTTAATGTTTCCACCGAAGCCTTTTTCTGTTCCTTCATAAGTACCGTCCGCTAAATTCATATCCGATATATCTTCAGTTACTTCAGGCTTCTCTTCCTTCTTCGGGGCCGGTGCCTTACCTTTTTCTGATGCTCCCGGTTCACCTGCTAAAGCGTTTTCAACCGCTTCCATAATACCATTGCTCGAAAAGGTTGCCCCGGATACTACATCAACCTCTGTACTTTGTTCATCTATTATTGCCTTTGGTATTGCTTCTATCGCCGGGTCGGAAACTCCTGGTGATTCACTATGTTCTAACAGGTCTATAGAAGCGATCTTTCCGTCCGATACTTCTACTTCAGCCCTGATGGCACCACCGAAACCTTTCCCTTCCCCTATATAAATGCCATCCGTATAAGTCTTAGCTGCTCCTTTGTTTCGATTTGATATAAACGTTCCCCCTACTAAAATAATAATTGCTAATATCGGCAACAAAATAAGCGCAACTTTTTGTCTATTATCCATAATTATACACCTCCGCAATATTGTTATAATTACAATGTACATTACAATCATATCATAAATTTTAATTTTTAAAACATTTTTTCGGTTGTATAAATTATTGTTATACTTCATAAACAAAATCTAGTTGCTTATCTATTTTATATCATCTTCACATTCATAGAACCCCGTGAGATCCTGATTTTTCACCCATTGGTTCAGGTTGCACCACCTTAATCCGTCGATACCTTCCTCGTTTAATCTCCTCTTAGACATCGCAGACAAACTGTCTCTATTGAACATTAACTCCTCCAATGGTTCTAACATCTCTCTTTCTTCCCCGTCTAGCGACTTTTTAGCTAAATCAAAAAGTATCAGTATATATTCATATGTAGTCTTTGAACCAAAATATGCGCCAAAACCTCTTTCATGTATATATCTTTTGATTTTGCTGAGCTGCTCCTCTTCTCTCCCTTGGGAGAAATCATATAAATATTCTAAGGCAATATCACTATAAAACATTCCCTTAATCAAAGCGATATATGCCAAACTATAGGGATAAGGTAATGAATCCCCTACACGTATTTCCATACAGTTTTTTACCCTAACATCCGGAAACACCATATTCATAATATGTTTTATTTCCTTCTGTGTAAAAACATATCTGTCCATAAGACCTTCAACCGTTTCATTGCCTATGTCAATAAAATCGCCATTTTTCGTAATTGTAATTGGAGAAGCGTTTAATATGTATTCGGCATAATCCCCATATCCAAAATCCTCTCTGAAAGAATTTGGTACACTGCCACTCCTTTTTTCATCCACGTTTGCCCATATTAGGCTCCTGAGGCTGAATTTATCATAAACCTCGCCTTCAAACACGGGTGAATTATCGGATATTAAATAAAGTAAAGGACTGATAAAATTGGCTACACGAAATTTTCTGGTAAAGTCATATTCATCTTTATAATCTATAAATACCCGCAAGGCAGCCGTGCCTTTCATCATGTTATGGGCATACTTCCCCCTTCCTTTGAGATAATTGAACATATATTTATATTTCTTCCTAGGGACAAGCGGCATATCTTCAACAGATGATTTAGGATGGTATCCCATGCCCATCAACAATAGATTGCGTTTTTCCAATATGGGCACTATATCATTTAAAAAACTGAGATAAATAGATTCAATTTCTTTTATAGTTTTGCAAGGTTTTATATCGATTTCAATTTGGCCACCGGATTCCAATATTATTTCCCTATCTTCCCCTAATAATCCTATTAGATAGCTCCCTTCGTAATTGCCCTTGTATCCTTTTGAAAGCAGTTCCCGTAAAATACCTTCAATACCTTCTTCCCCATAATACACAATAGACTCCATAGTATCTCTATCAACAATAATATGTTCAATTTCCACACCGATTTTAAAATCCTTTATATTCTTTTCCCCGTTTTTAATCAATGAAACAACAGATGCTAAATTTTTTTCATATTTCATATGATTTATCCCTCTTCTCAAAGTAAAATTACATTTTAAATGTTTTTACCCATAAACATATATGTTTACACACTTTTTTGTAATTTTAACGGATAACATAAGTAGACGATTTACATAATCTAAAAAAAATAATCCCTAGAGTCTTCTAGGGATTATTTTTTTAAAATTATAAATTATTTTGTAACTTACAAGCTTTTATGACATGTCTTGCTAGGATAGAAGTGGTTACGGAACCTACCCCGCCCGGTACAGGTGTTATCATTCCTGCTACCTTTTCGGCTTCTTCAAAATCAACGTCTCCAAATAGGTTTCCTTCTTCATCTACATTGATACCTACGTCAATAACTACTCCGCCCTCTTTTATAAAATCTCCCTTAGCAAATTTACCTCTTCCTATAGCTGCTACTAAAATGTCACCACCACTGGAAACCTTTCCAATATCCTGTGTTCTGGAGTGGCACACGGTAACTGTTGCATTTTCTCTAAGTAACAATAGCGCCGCAGGTTTGCCTATAACCATAGACCTACCTAAAACTACTGCATTTTTGCCTGACATAGGAACCTCAAAGTGCTTTAGTATTTCGATAACTGATACGGCAGTACATGGAGCAAAGCCGGTTTCATCGTCCTCTACCAGTTTTGCGGCATTGATAGGGCTAAAGCAATCAATATCTTTTTCCGGTGCAATTACATATTTGATGACTTCTTCGTCCAACTGTTTTGGAAATGGTCTGAATACTAGTATTCCATTTACAGCCGGGTCATCGTTTACTGCTTTTAATTCTTTTACAAAGTCATCTTGTGTTATGTCTTCAGGCAATTCTTTGACTTCTGCATCTATGCCTACTTTCTTAGACCTGCCAAGTGCTCCTCTTTCATAAGCCAAGTCATCCGGGCTTGCACCAACTCTGACAATAGCAAGCTTCGGAGTTATCCCTTTTGCCTTCAGTTCTTCTACTTCTTTTATCAACCCTTCGCTGATTTTATCCGCTACAGGTTTTCCTTTTAGTATCGTTGCCAACTGCCTACCCCTCCCTTTAATAATATTTGTGAACCTCCCATCACTGAGGTGACAGGCTTCTACATCACTGTATCATTTTCCTGTTTCTCAGACCTCGTAACCTACTATCTCCACAGGCGTTAATTCGGATAGTTCTTACCCTACATTCTTTTATTCTTTGCCACTAACTCATAACCGAAGCCACAAGTTAGTAATTGCCAACTAAAATCCAGATAAAATCTATCTGAATTAAGTCTTCGTTTAAATATGGAGTGTGCCAATGATTCGATATTCGGAAGGTATATTGTATTCTGAAAAATCACCATCCAATTCTTCTTTATAAATGCTCCACCTAGCCGGAAAACCTGCTTCCCTAAAAACGTTTTCCATATACAGCATCATAACACCGGCATCCAATAAAAGATACTTTTCGCTTATATCCTTTCCGCCCACAGTTAAAATGACTTGGTCGTTATGCATGATAAGCCCCCATGGATGAAGATTTGCCCAAGATGGGACTAATTTGAGGCTATGTAATGCTTTTTCTATACCAGCAGTTTTGAGTTCTTCATAACAAATTGTTTTTCCCCATTCACCTTTAAATATGAAATCATGTGTGTTTGCGCGGGAGCCTTTACTCCTATCAATATGGTGCACGTGCATTTTGGGATAACCCAATGCTACCATGGCTATCAATTTCTCCCGGAGATCTATTTCAAGATCCCTTTTGAGCCCGTCGGCATCTTTTTCCACAAGTAACCAGCAACCACCTATATCCAGTTCTACAGCTTTCAATACTATCTGCTCCAAAATATATGCCGTATTGAGCAGGTACCCTTCCTTGATCTCGCTGAATAATGCTATATAGCTAGGGGCTAAAATTAGATTGCCCATGTAACCGGCTCTATTTTTTAAGATATTTTCTTTTCCCCATCCGTCTTTAATAAAAGCAAATTTTATACCTATATTTTTCAGGAGTGTTTTGATCTCTTTTAAAAACTCTTCAAATATTTTAATTTTATCGGAACCCAGTTCCTTTTTTTCATATTCTTCAACAAGTTTTCTCTTTTTAATTATGCTCAGAAAAGTCATACATTTCACCCCTTTGCTTTTATTTTACAGGTTATAAGTTATAATATGCTATACCCAATAAGTTTAAAAGCAAATCCTTGAAATTTATTTTGATTGTTACCTTCTCCGAGCTTATACGCTTGTCCTAATAATCTTTTTATGTATCAGGTAAGTCTTTCTAACCCCCGACACTGTCTTTCCAATAAAATTATTATCATTATAACATTTTTTCGGCCCTTTTGCCACCTCTCTTTGAACCCTCCACCTCGTTGTTAAACAAGCAGGCCCTGATACTGCATCTGTTTTCCCTAATTATACTACAAAATTACCGTCATTTCCATTAATTAATATTACAACTTTTCTATTTAATACCCCTCATCTTGTCTCCGATGATTAATTTTGTTTTTCTTTAAGTAAGCACTATGTATCTCTTCTTCCGTAAAGTCCAGCTCACTACCCAATAATAAAAAATGGTTAAACAGTTTTTCATAGTTATTTAACGTAGGTCTATGTTGAAATGCAGTAATCCGTGCAAACATATCCTGAAATTGGTCTGTCAAATTGTCAGTACTGTTAATTTTGGCCGGAACAATATCTGTAAACCCGCCCTCCAACCCTATACTCAAGATAAAATGAAGACAATCCACATATTCTTCCAGGATAGCTTCCCTAGGGGATGGGCCCTTATTGCTCCAAAATTTAAAGCAGCGGGTTTCGTTTGCTAACTCCCCAAGTTCCACCTGCAATGCTAATATCTTAGCCGTGACGAGGTTCTTGCTCCCTAGCTTGTGCTCCATGCATATACGATCATCTAATTTTTTCTGTATTTCATATAATTTAAATAAATTCATTAAAATTCCCCACCTTATGGTTATATTATATTGCATCGCCCCTACCCTTTCAAGCATGTCGAAATATATAATAACACAGGGGATGACCTTTGTTGGGAAGCCACGGTTTCCATGGTTTCTAAAACATGCCGGAA
>CAZVFS010000049.1:0-10966 GCA_964626575.1 uncultured Alkaliphilus sp.
GGTGCACCCCGATTAAGCTCGGTTCCATATTTCCAAATGCCCGGGTAACTCTTCTTTATCACAGCTCATAGTTAATACAAAATTAACATTATATTTGAGCCCAATACTGTTGAGCTTTTTGAAAAACTCTTCCGAATTATCTGATCTTACATTAATTATTTTATATAAACCATCAATATAGATTGTTTCTATATCATAGTTAGACGCTATTATCCCGCAGATAAAACCGTACAAACCCTGTTCACCCGAAACTTGGTACTCGTTTATACTGACATATCTAATCCTGTGGTCAATTTGCAACATACGTCCATCCTCATAATCAATATAAACCAGATACCCCTTGGTTTTTTTTATATTCTCGTTAGCTAATTGGGTTAACATTTTAGTTTTTCCGGTGCCTGCAGCTCCCACTATAAGCCTTATCATAAGTAAAACCCCCTAGGAATGTTTTGGTAATACTTATACCCAAAAACGTTCTATATATAACACCTTTTTGCCCACCTGAAAATGTTGTCATCTCAATGATTTCCCGCCTAAATAATCCGCTTTTTTTCCCTGGTATCTTCCTTCATCGTTCATCTGTTTATGAATCTCATCACGTATTTTCCACCAGCTCATATTCCAATTGACAAACAAACTGTTCTTCTTTGGTGCTCTCCCGATTAATCTTTGCATAACTATATTGGGATATAAATATTCTAAAAAAGTAATAACTCTTTCTTTATATTCTTCAACCGAAATAAGTTTTATTTCTCCCGCTTTATATTGTTCCCCCATTACCGTATTTTCCATTATATATAAAGCATGCAGTTTAACCTGTTCTATATTAAGCGCACTTATAACTTTTGCATTTTCAATCACATCATCCATATCGTCCCATGGCAGGTTAAGTATTAAATGTGCACATATTTTAAATCCATGTTTTTTTATATTCAAAACAGCATCTATAAATTCTCCTAAGGTATGTCCCCTGTTTATTTTGTTGAGTGTATGGTAATTGACGGTTTGAAGTCCCAATTCAAGAGATATTTCCACGCCTTCCCTATGTCTCAGGTCCGCTAAAAATTCCAGATATTCTTCCTTGATACAATCCGGTCTTGTTGATATTGCAATTTCCACGATATCTCTCATCACCGCATCTTCTATGTAGCCCTTAAAAACATCTATAGGCATATATGTGTTCGAAAAATTTTGAAAATAGGCAATATACTTGTTTGCCTTATATTTTTCCCTTATTTGTTTTTTTATACCACTAATTTGTTGCTTTACCGAACCAAAGTCGGGCAAATTTTCAAATACGGTACCACCTTCCGCACAAAAAGTGCACCCTCCTGTGCTGAGTTTCCCATCACGATTTGGACAAGTTATCGGTAAATTCACCGGAAGCTTATATACCTTTTCACCGTACCTTTCTGTAAGATACTGTGAGTATGTCCTATATAGATGTTGTTTGTTTCCCATTTTGCCTTCCCCTCGCCGCTATCCTTTATAATAAAAATTTATATATAAATTTTTGTCCTTCCGAATTATTGCCTTAAACAGCAGGCACCACAGTTATTTCAACCTTTGGTTGCAGCCTTTTCCTCAATTTAAAAATAATATTATCGTGCCCCGAAACCCCTGGGGATTCCCCTAAAACAACAATACTGATATTGTTGTCCTTACAAAAATCTATTATGGTCCCAACAACCTCGGAAGATCTCAGTACCGTCATATCCGCTCCGACAGATTTTGAAATTTCGAACAAATAATCCAGGGCTTCTCCTTCACTTGAATTGCCCAAAAAGTTCCAGCCTGTAGGTGCTACATGAACAACAAAAAGATTGCCTCCCCTTTGTTCCTTAATCTTAACCCCGGATTGAATCAATTTTTCACAGGTCTTTTGTTTCGTCACGCATACCATTATATTGTTTTGCATATCCATTATAGTTGCCTCCTTTGACCTATAATTGTACCCGGCAAACTCCCCGCTTGTTTTAAGCCTTGCCTCATACATTATACTATATTTAACAGTATATTTGTTTTTAATTTAAACAATTACCCATAAAAGGAATCTATTCACTTTGTTTCCCTGCTACCGTGAAAGATACACTGTATTTCTCTTGTTTTATGATTATTTCGTGATCTTTATAATTGAGTTCAAAATTAAGCAGATGAGAAAGTAAATCTATGCTCTTTAAAAAATGAATACTACATCTATTATTCCCTTCTTTGGTATTAAATCTGATAACTATATTTTTAACTTCACACAATTGTATCCTCGACATTTTATCCTCGTCTATAAAAGGTATAAATAAATTGACTGTCTTATGACCTATTGGGATAAAAAGATCCACATCCCCATTTTCATCTTCTTTTCTTATCTCCCTAACTTCAAAGTCACTCTTCAAAACAAAATTTCCATTTATATACATAGTTTTTCCCCATTTTTATTTTATTCTCTTAACAAATTATATAACCAATTATCAAAGAATTAAACCGTTTATCCGGATACGGCGATAGAGGGACAGTTTTGACCTACCATCAATTTGCTTACTCCCTTCGGTCGTGCAAATTGGGTTAGGTCATAAAAAAAAGGGGGTGCAGAATTTGATTTCCATACCCTCCTTAAATAACAATTTTAAAAAATTATCCTTTTCATTTTTTTATTACTGTTTCAATACATGCCTTTCAAAATATTTGGTTCTCTTAAGAGCGGCACCTATCGGTATAAATAATAAGGCCCCTACAAAACCTTGAATTAAATTTGCCGACACACTGGCTCCGGCGACTAAAAAGCTTCCCTTCATAATTCCACCTGCTATAAAATAGCCAAGCACCATCCAAACGGCTCCAAATATCAAAGCAATACTATTTCTTAAATTGACCAGATTATTGCCCCCCTGATCAGCAATAACACCAACTCCATATCCCATCAAGGCCTTAATAATGAGTGTAGGTAGTACCCAATGAGTATATCCCAAGAGCAAATCCGCCATAGCCGAACCAAGGCCCCCCGCGATAGCACCCTTCCTTTTTCCAAACATAATTGCCGCTAAAAAAATCATGCTGTCACCCAAATGAATGTATCCCTCTGTGGCAATTGTTGGAATCTTGATAACCATTGTCGATACAGCCACCAATGCAATTAAAAGCCCTAATATCGTCAGATCTTGTATTCTATTGAATTTTAAATCTTCGTGCATAATTTAAGTCCCCCCTTTTAATATGTATGAAACAATTAAGTGTACTGTTCTATCAGTACACTTTTCATTATATCATCAACTTTTGTAACTGTAAAGACCTTATTTAAACTATTTTTGCACGATTTTGTATCGATACATATTCAAATAAAAACAAACACTGTCTTAGGGTGACAAAATGCAAGGCTTTCATAACAATGGCAAAAATGTTATACTGTCTTTCTCTTTAACAATCCCTTCTTTTAAAACCTCACCAAAGAAAATTTGTTCATTTACGGCACATAAAGTATTAAATTTTTTTATAATAGGGCAATCAATATAACACTCTTTCCCTATCTCTGTAATTTTTATGACGGCATCCCCTATTTGTAATAACCTTCCTACGGTCAAGTTATTCACATCTACACCATCAACGACAAAATTGGCTTTAAACTTCATATGACAAAATCCCCTGATACGATCGTTAATAAGTCTGTTATTGCCTTCAGAAGTGATAAAACTGACATTTCTTTTACCCTCTTTTAATTCACAGGCATGAAGATCTATTTGTTTTTTTTGATTCCATATATCATCCTTTTTAAAATATACTTTTTCTATAATTGCCACGTTGTTTGCCTCCAATCGAAACAGGGTTCCTCATTATTCCGGCAATAACCGGAAAATTTAAAAAAATAAAGGAGGGCACCGTGCCCCCCTATAATTATACTGATGACCTGCTAGCCTACCTTTTCTAATTTAACTGCCGATACTTTATATTCAGGTATTTTGGATATAGGATCCGATGCCGCACCGGTTAAATAGTTTGCAGCTCCGTTTGCATAATGGAATGGCATAAATACTACATCCTCATCTATTATGTCTGTAACCCTAACTACTACATTTACACTTCCCCTTCTTGAGGAGACTTTAATTGTTTCGCCGTTTTTAAATCCTAATTTATCTGCTGTACATTTATTTATTTCTATAAATGAACTAGGTGCTATTTTGTTTAGTCCTTCTTCCCGTCCGGTCATACTTCTGGTGTGATAATGGTATAATATTCTTCCGGTGGTCAATATGAACGGATATTCTTCATCCTTGGTTTCGGCACTTCCTATATGCTCAACCGGATGGAATAGCCCCTTACCCCTGGCTATCTTTTCCTTATGCAAATACTTAGTACCCGGATGATCCTTAGTAGGACATGGCCACTGTAATCCTCCGACCTCCAGCCTATCATATGATATACCGCCATATTGCGGTGTAACACCGGCTATTTCGTCCATTATTCTGGATGGGTCCTTGTAGAACTTATCATATCCTAATCTTCTCATAATTTCCATCAGTATTACCCAGTCGGCCTTGGAATCTCCTATAGGTTCTATGGCTTTTCTTACCCTTTGGACTCTTCTTTCCGTATTTGTAAAGGTTCCGTCCTTTTCCGCAAATGAAGCAGCCGGAAGAACAACATCCGCAAGTTCAGCGGTTTCGGTTAAGAAGATATCCTGAACTACTAAAAAGTCTATGCTTTCAAGGGCATGTTTTACATGGTTTATATCCGGATCAGATACCATGGGGTTTTCTCCCATTATATACAGGAATCTTAAACTGTCGTCTCCGATTGCATCCAACATATCCGGTATAGTCAGGCCGCCTTCTCTCGGTAGGTTTTCAACTCCCCATGCCTTTTCAAATTTCTGAGCTATCTCCTCATTAAACACTTTTTGGTATCCGGGATAATCTGCCGGCAATCCTCCCATATCGCATGCACCTTGCACGTTATTTTGTCCACGCAACGGATTCACGCCTGCACGTTCCCTACCTATGTTTCCACAAGCGAGTGCCAGATTAGATGTAGCCATTACATTATGAGTTCCGGTCCTATGTTGCGTTATACCCATAGCATAGTATATACCCGCCCCATCTGCCTCGGCATACATTCTGGCCGCTCTTGCAATATCATCTTTATCTACGTCACATATTTGTGCAACCTTTTCAAGCGTATAACCTTTTACAGCTTCTTTGATCTCCTCAAAATTTTCGGTTCTTTCTGCTATATACTCTTTGTCATGAAGATCGTTTTCGATTATATAGTTCAACATTCCGTTTAAAAGTGCTATGTTCGAGCCCGGTTTTATCTGTAAGAATATATCTGCATAATCTGCAAGTTCTATTCTCCTAGGTTCGGCTACTATCAGTTTGGCACCCTTTTCTTTTGCACGTTTAATTTGGGTCCCTATAACCGGGTGATTCTCCGTGGTGTTTGTGCCGATAACAAATATAACATCATTGTCTATTACCTCTGAGATACTATTTGTCATAGCTCCGCTTCCAAGTGTAGCTGCAAGACCTGCAACCGTAGCGGAATGTCAGAGCCTGGCGCAGTGATCTATATTGTTAGTTCCGATCACTGCCCTAAATAACTTCTGGAATAAGTAATTATCCTCATTTGTACATCTTGCAGATGTAAATCCACCTAAAGAATTAGGGCCATATTTCTCTTTAGTTTCTTTTATTTTTGAAACTATAAGATTAAATGCCGCTTCCCAAGATGCTTCCTCTAGAACTCCGTTTCTTCTTATAAGCGGAGCTTTCAATCTATCTTTATGGTTGATAAAGTCAGTTGCATAACTACCTTTTACGCATAGTAATCCGTGATTCGGTTCCCCCTGCTCGACCGGTTTTGAACCGATTACCTTTCCTTTATGTGTTATAAGTTCCAGCTGGCAACCTACCCCACAATATGTGCAGGTAGTCTTTACTTTTTTAGTATCCCAAGACCTGATCCTTTTCTCTCTTTTGGGGAGAAGTGCTCCTACAGGGCATACCGCTACACAGTTACCGCAGGATACACAAGTGGATTCCGCACGTCCTTCCCTGAACGGAGTATCCGCTAAAGCCCCAAATCCTCTATGATCTATAGTCAATGCATGTGTGCATTGTAACTCCTCGCAAACCCTGACACACCTACCACAGAGTATACATTTATTACGATCATAATCATAAAATTCATTGCTTTCATCCGGAGGCAGATCTCTTTTCTCCCCTATAAAACTGCCCCTTTCGACTCCATACTCGTAGCAATAATCCTGTAATTTACATTCCCCGGATTTTTCACAAGTCAAACAATCGTTTGGGTGATTTGACATCAATAGGTCCAAAACGCTCCTTCTGGCCTCTATCACTTTAGGGGTATGTGTCTTTACCTTCATACCGTCAGACACCTTCAGCGAACATGCAGTCATGAGATTCCTCATGCCTTCTACCTCTACCAAACACATTCTGCATGCAGCGTGGGCTACTAATCTATCGTCATTACATAATGTAGGTATATCAATACCTGCTTGCTCACAGGCTTGAAGTACGGTAAAATTTTTTGGTACGTCATAGGTTACATCGTTAATTTCTATTTTTACCATCAGCTGTCCTCCTTTCCACCTATCAACATTGTTCGGCATCCTCCGAATCCATTTTGCCCAATTTATCTAGTATTCCTTCAATTTCTAACGCCTTTTCCCAACTTGCCTCCAGGAATTTACCATCCTCTTTTACATAAGGAGTTTCCGGATTATCTAAATTCAAAAATTCGGAAGTTAGTCTTCCCTTCAAGCATAATGGTCTGCCTTCACCGGGCGACTTTGCTCTCACGGCTATATTTTTTCCATTTTTGGATAGAACCTCAAAATCACAGCCATAGTCACAAGATTTACATTTGAATTCTGTTACCTCTCCATCCCAAATTCTGGTCTTGCCCATCAGTCTCTTATCTAACAATGCTCCCACAGGGCATATCGTAACACATCTGTTGCAAGATACACAGCTTGATTCTTCTATTGACATATCCGCATCGAATGCTACCTTGGTTTCAAATCCCCTGTTAGCAAAGGTTAAAACCTGTCTATCGGCTACTTGTTCGCAAATTCTGACACATTTATGGCAGAGTATACATTTAGCTTCATCTTTTAAAATATACGGACTGGAGGTATCTTTATATTCAGGTTTATAAGCACCGTCGTGCTCCCTGAATTTAACGTCATACATGTATGCATATTTTTGCAACAGGCATTCCCCTGCTTTTTGGCAAGTCAAACAATCGTTTGGATGATTATCTAAAAGCAATTGTAATACCATTTTCCTTGCGTTAACAACCTTTTCTGATTCAGTATGAACCACCATACCGTCGGTTACCGCCATAGAACAAGAGGTATGCAATTTTGGATTGCCCTCAATTTCCACCAGACACAATCTACAAGCCCCTACTATTTCCAAGTCAGGATCATAACATAACGCCGGTATCTCTATACCAATTTCTTCAGCAGCTTGAAGTATAGTATAACTCGCAGGTACAACTGCTTTTTCCCCATTTATTGTAAGAGTTACATATCTCATTTTTTTCCCCCCATTTATTTAAAATTATGTTTCACCCGTGTAAACTATTCAACCGTTACGGCACCAAATCTACAGACCTCGTAACACTTACCGCATTTAATACAAATATCATGATTGATCTTGTGCGGCTCTTTGAGTGTACCTGTAATAGCGCCCACAGGACAGTTTCTAGCACATATAGTACAACCCGTACATTTTTCAGGGTCTATTGTATATGTTAACAGGGCTTTACATTGTTTAGCCGGACATTTTTTGTCATAGATATGCGCTTCGTATTCGTCCCTGAAATATCTTATTGTAGTAAGCACAGGATTTGAAGCAGTCTGGCCTAAACCGCATAGGGAGGCTGAATTTATAAATTTACCTAATTCTTCTAGTTTTTCTATATCTCCTGGTTCACCTTTACCCTCAGTTATTTTTTCAAGCATTTCTAACATTCTCTTGGTACCTTCACGACATGGTGTACATTTTCCGCAGGATTCTTTACATGTAAAGTCTAAGAAAAATTTCGCCATATCCACCATACATGTAGTCTCATCCATAACAACCATACCACCGGAACCCATGATAGCACCTGTTTTTGTAATTGAAGCATAATCAATCGGCGTATCCAAAAACTCCGAAGGTATACATCCTCCTGACGGTCCACCCATTTGTACCGCCTTGAATCCTTTATCATCGACAATTCCGCCACCTATGCCGAAAATTATTTCCCTTATGGTCGTTCCCATAGGAACTTCAACAAGTCCGCCTTTTTTGATCTTGCCTGCAAGTGCAAAGAGCTTTGTTCCCTTACTGTCCTCTGTTCCTACAGATGCAAAGACATCGCCGCCATTAGCCAATATAATCGGCACATTGGCAAAAGTTTCGACGTTATTGATGTTAGTAGGTTTGCCCCAATAGCCTTTTTGTGCCGGGAATGGAGGTTTCGGTCTGGGTGTTCCTCTGTTACCTTCCAGTGATTCAAGAAGCGCTGTCTCTTCCCCGCATACAAAAGCTCCGGCACCTGCCTTAATTCTCAGGCTAAACTTAAACTTGCCTTCGCCGAATAAATCCTTATTTAAGTACCCTCTTTCTTCCGCCTGTGCCATGGCAATGTTTAATCTCTTGATTGCCAAGGGATATTCTGCCCTTACATATATAATCCCTTCCGAGGCTCCTATTGCATACCCGGCTATTATCATACCTTCAATCAGAGCATGAGGATCTCCCTCAATTATACTCCTGTCCATAAAAGCACCGGGGTCGCCTTCGTCAGCATTACAAACCAGATACTTTTCGGTTCCGGGTGACTGCCGTGCCGCGTTAAACTTAAACCAGGTAGGAAAACCTGCTCCGCCCCTGCCTCTTAATCCGGAAATTTTTACTTCCTCTATTACCTCTTCGGGTGTCATTTCCTTGACACATCTTTCAATAGCCTTATATCCACCGGATTCTATATATTCATCTATATCCTCAGGATCAATAATCCCACAATTTCTCAGAGAAATTCTCTTCTGTTTGGCTAAGGCCCCTTTATCCTCATCACTTATAATATTTTCACTAGATTCAACCTTGCCGGCAACTATGTCTTTGACTATTTGTTTTGCTATTTCTTCGTCTACCTTTACAAAAGTTGTTTTTTTACCGTCGTCATCTATAAAATCCACTATGGGCTCTAAATAGCACATACCAATACACCCGGTAGAACCCAACTCTATATTTGCACCGCTATTTTTAATTTCTTCCTCCAAAATTTTATACGCCTTGCCAGCTCCGGCAGCTATACCGCAACTTCCTTGCCCCACAATGAGTTTCATGTACTACTCCCCCTTTACTCTTTGTTTTATTATTCCTCTTCTGCCTTTATCGCCCTAAGAATTTCTTTTGCCTTTTTCGGAGTTAATCTACCATGTACTACACCATCTATCATCATTACCGGTGATAAACTGCAGCAACCTAGACAGGCTACATTCGTCAAGGTAAATAAACCGTCCTCTGTGGTTTCACCTTCAGTTATTTGTAACTCTTCGCAGACAGCTTCTTCTACCGCCTTTGAACCGTTAACATGACAAGCGGTTCCTTGACAAAGTAATATCACATGCTTACCCACGGGGTCTAACCTAAATTGGGTATAAAAAGTGGCAACACCATAGATTTTAGCAAGCTTGATTCCGGTAACTTCCGATACATAATTTAATGCTTCTATCGGCAAATATTCATAAAGCCCCTGAACATCCTGCAAAATACTGATGAGGCTACCCTTGAGACCCTCGTATTTACTTAGTATTTGATCCAATTTGTCAACATCTTTTACTGCAACATTTCCATTATCATTACATCCACAACAAGCCATTCACACCCCACTCCTTTCAAGATAAATATAGTTTGTACGAACAAACCCCAACATGCAAGACCGCGAATTATGCATGTACAACATTTATACCATGTTTACTCCTAATGTGTTTAGAATATTAACTATAATGTATGCTGTAATTATACACCTATGGCTATAAAACCTGAATGTTCAACCATATCAGGCAAAAAACAATAATTAAATCCCCCCTATTCCAATATTATTCATAAAACCTTATCAAACGCAAATTTAAAGAACTGGATACTTCATAGTAATTAATAATTTCACAATTATATAATACCATGTTAACGGGCTATTGTAAATGCTTTTATGACCTTTATGGCCTGTTTTGGCTAGAAATCAGGGGATAGGAGCCGGGGTGTCGGAAACCCGCCGGCTTTTGTTATTTTTTGAAAAACTGCACCACATTTTCCGCCACCCTCTTATTCATCCCTTTTACACCCAACAGTTCATCCATTGTAGCATTTTTTATCTTGTCAATAGTCTCAAAATGCACCATCAGTGCTCTTCTTCTTGCCTCTCCTACCCCCGGTATTTCTTCCAATACAGATTGTAACATGCTCCCTTTCCTCAAACTCCTGTGATAATTTATGGCAAAGCGATGTGCTTCATCCTGAATTTTGGCTATCAATCTAAAAAGGCCGGACGTTTTTTCAACATACATTTCATTTCCTTTATATACCAACCCCCTGGTGCGGTGTTTTTCGTCTTTCACTATACCACATATCGGGATATCCAGTTTTAGAGAATCAAGGGCCTTTTTTACGCTTCCGACTTGCCCTAACCCACCGTCTATCATTATTAAATCAGGAAAAACAGCAAATCTACCCTCCGATATATCCATAGACTGTTCGATAATACCCCTGGTTTCATCCAATCCTCTCTTAAAACGCCTGACGATTATCTCCTCTATACTGGCATAATCGTCAGGCCCTTTTACAGTTCTGATTTTGAACCTTCTGTAATCACTTTTTTTAGGTTTTCCGCCTTCAAACACCACCATTGAAGCTACGGAATCAACCCCTTGTATGTTTGAAATGTCAAAACATTCTATTCGTTC
>CAZVFS010000050.1:0-10675 GCA_964626575.1 uncultured Alkaliphilus sp.
ACAAATATGCCTTGAAGCAACCTTCTCTAATGCGTGGTTTTTTTGAAATAAGATAGGCAAAAGCTTCAATCATTAAGTCCTCTGAATCATACATATCGTAAAGGTAGCCATTTATGTAAAAGGTTAGCCTATTTCCATATCGCTCCATTAACAATGCCAAGCCGACATCATCTCCATCAAGATAAGCCCTGTATAAAGCCTCATCCGTCATCGTTTTGCTTGCTCCTCTCTCGTCCGGAAAAGATATATTCTTTTTATATCATAGAAGCAGGGGGACGGGGTTATTGCTTCCTGACAAGTTCGTCTGATCATATTATATTTGCAAGATTTTCTTCTGCTCCCGTAAGCCTATACCCAACAATAAACAACAACCCATCTCGGTCTATAATTTATGGAATTTTCGACATAATATATGTCTTGTGAATCCTGTCGATTATAGTCTATAGTTTGCGGGTTGATTTATCAATAGGGACTTTGAGATATTTTTAAAATATAAAAAAAGACCCCTTATGTTCTATATGTTCCTTCTAATTCTCTATAACAGGAGGATAAGGTTATTAGCAGGAAACAGTAACGCCGTACCCTTGCTTCTGCTCATGACAACTAGGTGTTCATAGCCATTTTTTTGTAATATAGATAGGTTCTTTGCTTTCTTCACAAAGCTTTGATATTTCACTTGAAAAATAGATATGAACTTGAAAATTTCTCCGGAAACACGCCCATAGCAATAGAACAAGATTTCTACGCAACAATATACCTATCAAATCTGATAGCAATGGCGAAAAACGAGGCAAATGGAGAAGCCTTATTAAATAATAGCATCACACAATTTTTTTGTAAAATCAAAAACCCTTTCAATTACAGTATTATCATCAATGCCTTTTTCGATTTGTTCAACAATACCGCTACCTACTATTAAACCGTCGCACAAACCTTTTAATTTGTTTACTGCTTCTGTTGTAGAAATACCAAAACCAAGGGCCAAAGGGAGATCAGTATGCCTTTTTACCTCATCTAAAAAACTATTTAAGTCCACCTCAAAACTGTCCCTCTTTCCGGTGACCCCTACGGAAGAAATACAATACACAAATCCACTACTTTCCGCAACAACTGCCTTAATTCTATCTTTAGAGGTAGGCGCCACCAAGGGAATTAAATCTATAACATATCCTTTCATCATTTGCCGCAGTTCTTTTCTTTCTTCAAGCGGCAAATCCGGAATAATGAGCCCATCAACTCCTTTTTGCGCGCATTTATCTAAAAAATTTTTAACTCCGTAAACAAATATGCTGTTAAAATACACTAAAAATACGATGGGTATTTGGGATATTCTTCTAATTGTTTCTACCAGATTAAATATTTCGTTTATTTTTACTCCGGCTTCTAAAGCCCTTTGGGAAGCTCTCTGTATAGTAGGTCCGTCTGCTAAAGGATCGGAATAAGGTATGCCGAGTTCCACAATATCTGCACCTGCCTTTTCCATTTCGAATACTAATTTATAAGTAGTGTCTAAATTAGGATCACCGGCGGTAATATAAGTAATTAGCGCTTTCTTTCCCGCTTTTTTAATATAATTAAATCTTTTAGTTATTCTACTTTCCATCATATTTTCCCCCTAATAATTTTCTTACAATATGAATATCCTTATCTCCCCTACCTGACAAATTAACGATTATAATATCATCTTTACAGGTTTTATGTATCATCTTTATTAAATAAGCAACAGCATGAGAACTTTCGAGCGCCGGAATAATCCCCTCTATTTGTGTTAAATATTTAAAAGCTTCTACAGCTTCGTCATCTTTAACAGATGTAAAGTTTATTCTGCCCGTCTCATAAAAATAAGCATGTTCCGGACCTATCCCCGGGTAATCCAATCCGGCCGAAATGGAATGAACCGGCATAATATGCCCTTCTTCATCTTGTATTAAATAAGTCATCATACCATGAAGCACTCCTGCAGTACCTTTGCCGATAGCGGCAGCACATTTATTTGTATCTAATCCTAAACCGGCAGCTTCCACACCATACATTTTTACATCTTTGTCTTCTATAAATGGATAAAATAATCCCATGGCATTGCTACCACCACCAACACAAGCTATTAAATAATCCGGCAGCCGCCCTTCTTTTTTTAATATCTGCCTTTTTGCCTCGTCGCCTATAATTCTTTGAAAATCCCTAACCATGGTAGGATAAGGATGGGGCCCGACCACAGAACCTATGACATAAAAAGTATTTCCTACATTAGTTACCCAATCCCTTATGGCTTCATTTACAGCATCTTTTAAGGTTTGTGTCGCAGAAGTAACACTATTTACCTTGGCCCTCAGCATTTCCATCTTAAAAACATTGAGCGCTTGCCTTTTTATATCTTCCTTGCCCATGTATATTTCGCAATCAATGCCAAATAAAGCACATGCAGTAGCGGTAGCAACACCATGTTGCCCTGCCCCTGTTTCTGCAATAACCCTGGTTTTGCCCATCCTTTTAGCAAGCAGCACTTGCCCAATAACATTGTTGATTTTATGAGCTCCCGTATGGTTTAAATCTTCCCGCTTTAAATATATTTTCCCGCCCCCTAGATTTTTAGTCAGGTTTTCTGCATAATATAGCGGTGTCTCTCTTCCTGAATATTCTTCTAAATAATATCTGTATTCCTTTTCAAAATTTTTATCCTGCCTTGCTTTAATAAATTCTTCTTCTAGTTGTATCAGCGCATTCATTAAAATTTCCGGTACAAATTGTCCTCCAAATCTACCAAATTTAGTATTCATACTATATTCTCACCTTTTCTATAATTCTCTTCATTTTGTTAAAATCTTTACAGCCATCAACTTCTACACCACTGCTGATGTCTACTACCTGTGGTCTAACTTTTTTTATTGCTACATCTATATTTTCAAAATTTAAACCCCCGGCTAAAATAATAAACCTTTCCTTATTCAAACAATAAATCAAATCCCAATTAAAGGCCTTTCCGGTTCCCCCTTTTTTTTCCTCCATAAAAGTATCTAATAAATAACCGTTTACATCGTAATATTCCATATGTTTAAAACTGCTTTCATCTTTAATGCTAAAAGATTTCCAAACTTTTTGCTCAAACCCCACAACATCATCAGGTTTTTCATCTCCATGGAACTGCAGTACATCCAAATTGCAAATCTTTGCTATTTGTTTTATATGTTCTTTATTTTGGTTTACAAATACTCCTACCCTCTTTATGCCTTTATCCAGTTCTCCTATTAACTTTTTTGCTCTATAAGGAGTTACTTGCCTTTTACTTTTTGCAAATATAAAGCCCACATAATCCGGTTCTAATTTATTAACATAATCTATGTCTTCTTCCCTCCTTAAACCACATATTTTTATTTCCATAATGTCACTTCCCCCCTGAATTCCTTTAACTTCTCGCCTATACATTGTGCTTTCATTAAACTTTCCCCTATAAGAACACCGCTAACACCCAATGATTTTAAATAATCCATATCCTTTTTTGAATGAATACCGCTTTCACTGATAACTATTTTGTCATTTGGAATAAACTTTATTAAATCCTCCGTATTCCTTATATCGGTTGTAAAATCCCTCAAATTTCTGTTATTAATACCGATAATTTCTGCATCTGTCTCTAATACAATATCTAATTCTTCCTCATTATGAACTTCCACTAAACAGCAAAGCCCCAATACCTTAGCAATTTTCTGAAAGTCTGCTAATTGTCTTTTAGTTAAAATTGCACTTATTAAAAGGATTGCATCTGCACCTAATGCTTTTGATTGATAAATTTGAAAGGAATCTATAATAAAATCTTTTCTTAAAATAGGCAAATTTGTAACCTTCCTCACCTGTTTTAAATACAAATTGCTGCCTTTAAAAAACCTATCCTCTGTTAACACAGATACGGCATCTACTTTGTTTTCATCATAAAGCCTTGCTATTTGCTGTGGACAGAAATCTTCCTTAATAATACCTTTAGAGGGTGAGGCTTTTTTTATCTCTCCAATTATGCTTAATTTATCATCTGTAAAACTTTCTTTGAAATCCCTGCTTGGCTCGGTCAAATATAATCCTTTTATCAATGTTTTAAAAGGCATCTTTGCTTTTTCGTCTTTTATCCTTTCCTTTTTATACTCCATAATTTTATTTAAAATCATTGCTTTATCTCCCTGCTAAATGAAATAAATTCATTTAGCTTTTCTAATGCTAGGCCCCTGTCTATAATTTCTTCTGCCATACATATTCCTTTCTCCAAGGAATTAGCTTGTTTTCCAACATATATAGCCGCACCGGCATTCAATAAAACAATGTTGCGTTTTGCCCCTTTTTTGCCCTTTAATATATCAATTATAATGTCAGCATTTTTCTTCGGACTGCCCCCTAACAATTCCTCATTTGCGGCAAGAGGTATATTATATTTTCTGGGGTCTATAGTATAGTTATAAATTTTATTATCTTTAAGCTCCGTAACCTTTGTCTCCTTGGTTACAGTAATCTCGTCTAATCCGTCTAAACCATGTACTACCATGGCTCTGTCCGCCCCTAATCCTCTTAATGTTTTTGCCATTATTTCCGTTAAGGACGGATGAAATACCCCCAAAACTTGACCTTGTACATTGGCGGGATTAATTAATGGCCCTAAAATATTAAATATAGTTCTCACACCTAACTCTCGTCTTGGTACTGCCGCATATTTCATAGCCCCGTGAAAATTCGGCGCATACACAAATCCTATATTTATGGCTTCTACCGACTGCTCTACCTCTGCCGCAGTTAAATTAATGTTAACCCCCAGCATCTCTAACACATCTATACTTCCACATTTACTAGATACGGAACGATTGCCATGTTTAACTACTGTTACTCCTGCGGCGGCAGCCACAAAAGCCGCTACTGTAGAAATATTAAATGTATTTGCACCATCTCCCCCAGTTCCGCAAGTATCAATAGCATAATGTTTATCAATATTTATTTTTAATGCTTTGTCTTTCAGAATTTTAACACTGCCTATAATCTCATCTACAGTTTCCCCCTTCATCCTCAAGGCTACCAGAAACCCTCCGATTTGGGAAAGGGTTGCTTTACCGGACATTATAATATTCATAACATCCATCATTTCTTGTTCCGTCAGGTGCTCTTTATTAATAATTTTATTCATAATATATTTCATAGCATATAACCTCCACAGCTTTAATAATTCTCTCTATCCCTATGTTTTTGCAGATATTTTTATAGTTTGCATTAAAGCTTCTAATTTTCTTTCAGTTTCTTCATATTCTTTCTCAGCATCAGAATGACTGACTATTCCCGCCCCCGATTGTAAATAAGCTTTTTTGTCTTTAAATAAAATACTTCTAATAGTAATGCAAGTATCCATATTTCCATTAAAACTAAAATAACCTATCGCACCGCCGTAAACCCCTCTCTTCTTATTTTCCAGTTCATCTATAATTTCCATTGCTCTAGTCCTTGGAGATCCGGACAAAGTGCCTGCCGGTAAACATGTAATTAAAGCGTCATACATATCATAATTTTCTTTTAGCTCTCCTGTTACAGTAGATTTAATATGCATTACATGGGAGCATTTACAAATATCCATATAGCTTTCTACCTTTACGGTTTCCTTTTTGCTAATGTTTTCAATATCTTCCTTAGCTAAATCTAATAACATTAAATGTTCCGCTACTTCTTTCTTATCATTTAACAGATCTTTTATAAGTTGTTCGTCTTCCTGCAAGGTTTTGCCTCTGGGCCTTGTTCCTGCAATCGGACAAGTTTTTATACTGTTATTTTTAACTTTTACCATAAGCTCCGGTGATGACCCTATAATTTGGTAATCCTCGAAACCTATGTAAAACAAATATGGAGAAGGATTAATGCTTCTTAAATTTCTATATACTTCTAATGGGTTTAGTTCCGTTTGTACCTCCAGCCGCTGTGACAACACCACCTGGGATATTTCTCCTTTTTCTATATACTGTTTTGCCTTATTTACCTTTTCTATGAAACTATTTTTAGTTTCATTGCTGCTATATTTTATATTTGAAAGTCCACATTTCGTTTTTTGTAACGGAATTTTTTTAGTCAATATTTCCTTTTCTATTCGTTTTATCATTTCTACAGCAGTTTCATAGTCTTCTTCATTTTTTCCTTCAGTAGGTATATTGACAATTATTGTAATTTTCTGTTTTACATGATCGTACACTATAACTTCTTTTGTTAGAAAAAGATGTAAATCCGGCAAGTTTATATCATCTCTGTTTATGTTGGGAAGGTTTCTATAGTTTCTTGCTATGTCATAACCTATATAGCCGACAGCACCACCTGTAAAGTCCGGTGAACTTTCTATATAAGGGGTCCTATAATTTTCCATTGTTTTTTTGACAATCTGCAACGGATTACCCTTCTTTACATATGTTCTGTTATTTTTATCTATAAAAACTTTGTTATCATAAGCCTTAATTGTTATAAAAGGGTTTCTGCCAATAAAAGAATACCTTCCCCGTTTTTCTTCGGTTTCTACGCTTTCTAGTAAATAAATCTTCCCACTATTTTTTAGTTTTTTAAACAATGTTATAGGTGTTTCCATGTCACCTTCTATATCCTTTGAGACTGCTATCATTTTATATTTTTTTCCCAGATCTTTAAATTGTCGCAATGTTGGATATATCACTATTTTTCCTCCCCTCAGCAGTATAAAAAACCACAATATTTTAAATAAGCCAAGCTACAAAAAAGCACTTCATCCCTATAAATAGGGACGAAATGCTTTACATTCCGTGTTGCCACCCTTGTTAGATGAGTTATCATTAAATCGGCAATAGCCGGCGAGCAAAGCTCACCTAGAAATGCGCAACGCGAATGTTGCCTTTTTGTCCGGTGAGTTGTAGACAAAACGGACAGCAAAACAAGCAATTGGTGCTCGGTGCGTTTGACCTACCAAACTGGAAATCAGAAATCAGTATATCGGCATGCCGGACCTTTTTGGAATTTTATATATTCCTGACAAATTTCCGGCACTCTGATCTCCGGCTTCTGACCTCTGGTATGGGTTAGGTCATAAAAAAACATTTCAATCCTATAATAGGACGAAATGCTGATAGTTCGCGTTGCCACCTAATTTAGACGATAAAATCATCTCACTCTGTCAGATACGGAAACACTATGTATTTCGATATCCCGTCTTTGTAACGTAAGACTTACGGCATATGATACTCTCCGAGGATTTCACACAGCTTCTCATGGACCCATTCAATGAGTCTATCCACATTGGGCTTTCACCGATCCCAACTCGCTTTAGTTTCACAACCCATTTACTATTTCCAATCTCAGAATTTCTTTATGATTTATTTTCTTGATTTTAATACACTTTTTTTATTTTGTCAAGGAAAAAATGGTTATCATGTGATTATCTTGTGATAATGTCACCTTGTAAATTACTTTGATAAAATGTCAGTATGCTACAGGCAAGGTGGTAGCCTTGTACTTGGCTAAGCATGAATGCCTTTAAGGATATTTCGAAATAATGCGCTTTATGCTTAGTAATTTCGGTATACCTGTAAGCATCTATTAATCGCTTACCTTTAAAACAGCATTATTCAGTTTTATCTATATAAAAAAGTTGCCTACTCTAAATTAACGTCTTTAAGTAATGATTGATTTCAATCTTTTAACAGAACCAAGGCCTAAACTCAGGGACATCATCGTCACCAAATTGTTCACCCTTTTTATTACAGAAGTTAAATAAATCGTTATCTCTGTTCTTTAAAATAGCTTCAATAACTTCATTTTCACTTTCAAAATACTCTTCACTATAAGTAAATAACCCAGGGAATCCACCTTCTCCATCTTCAATAAATAAACTGAGGGAAATTAGGCCGTCGAGGTAGCCTAAGTCATAATAGGCCATATCATAGCTATGTTTTCCTAATCTGTCTTCATAAAGAAAATTATAAGAACTTATATACGGTTGTAAATAGTTTTCAGATAAAAAATTACCGTATTTTTTGTCAGCCATACATCTATCTAATGCATGGATAAATCCGTCTTGATATGCTACTGATAATAAAAGCTCCGGATATGTCTTTAAGTTGCTTTTAAAAGTATCAGAATTAAACCATTCAAGATGAAAAGATTCAATGAACTCTCGTATCTCAAAGGCATAAGTATATAGATCACTCGAGTTCAGAACTCCGTCTTTTATTAATATATTATTTAATCTATGAATGAAGTAAGTACCATCAGTGATTATAGGAATAATTCTCTTATCAGGTTTTTCTATCCACTTGTTATCAAGTGTAACTAAATAATATTGATTAGCAAAATCTTCTAAGCTATTTGATAAAATATCAATCAGTCTGTTTAAATCTTCATCACCAAAAGAAAAACCGATAAATATAACAGTGCGACTACTCAATAAGGTTTTTAACCTATCCCCAATTATTTCTTCAGTTAGTCTCTTATAACATTTTTCATAATCTTCATTAGTAGCAACGATAGAACCTATATTGTTGATAGAACCGTGTATTTTAAACACGCGTCTATCAAAAATATTCCATAACGCTGTATCTTTGTTATCAATAATTGGTGTCGCGCCACATATTTGTTCAAAATAATCGTCCCAATTTGTAGTAATAATAGTATTAATAAATGGGTTTGCAGAAATTTCGTTGTGAAAACGCGTTGCTGTTGAAAAAAGTTTAGGAAATGTTTCGATTCGATCAAAACGCTCTTTAATTCTTTGTATTAGAATACGACGTCCATTCGGAACAGTTTTTACAAAAACACTCATCAAATTCGAAAAGCTTATTTCAAGGCTTATATCTTTTTTGTACTGATATTTAAGTTCATTAAAGATGTCTATATAAAATGAAGTAGGTAGAACTAATTTTGATTCAATTCTGGCGGAATCAAGTTTTCCTTGATAGCGTCTGTATGAATTCTATAGTTCAATTTTGATATCTCACGGTTCAGGTTCCAACTTAAAGAAAGTCTGCTACTCTCATCGGTTTTTAGCCTTTTATAATCTTTAATGATATGGAGTTTGAATTCAGCCGATATCCATGAAGCAAATTCAAAAGCAATGTCTGAATGGGCAAATGTGCCGCCATATCGACCAGCTTTCGAAATAATGCCAATTGCATTTACTGCCATTATCCATTTTGTAGGCGACATCGTAAATACATTAAATCCTGCTTTTTTTCTAAACCCGTCGAATTCGACGGGTTTAAAGTCTGGATTATGTAAAGACTCCCATAATCCTAAAAATTCTATTGTATCTCTGTTACGCATCCAATTCTTTATAACATCATTAGGCTCATCACTTTTATATCTTGCAATATCAGTAAGGGAAATAAATTCGTTTTGAAAATCTTCAGTATAAATAGCAATATTTATACCTTTTGCATGAATATTTTCTTTAATAGGCTTCTTAGACATTAGCTTTCTCCTATCTATCGTCAATATTTCGCAAATCTCATAATTTAATTATAAATCTATCGCATTGGGTGATTTCATATATTACCTATGTCTATAATATCAAACGTATGTTCGCATTGCAATCTATAATTGGTACTATTTTTAGGTATCCATACGTTGCAACAGGATTATGGCTTCCACATGCCTTGAATGCGTAATAATAACGTCTCATCCCTCTGATATCCCCTTATCGGAAACAGCGATTGATCGCCATCACACGCAGATACGGCTGACAATAATTAAAACAATCAATACAGCAAAGATAAAAAAATCGGAAATCATAGCAAACAATTCCTTGTCACCTTCCCACTTTTTAAAAAGGTGTGCAAATCCAGCAAGCCCGAGATACAGACCGCCGGATATAGCTGCAGCCAAGCGAAATTCTTGCAGGAAGAAGGATATCAGACCAATCGTGCCAAAGCTGATGTTGGCAAGTCCGATTTCCCGAACGATAGGGAAACTACTATCATCGTTTAGCTTGAAAATCTCTTTTGCTGTAAATGCGGGGCTGCAAAATTGTTTTAGCCCGGCGGTAAACAAGCGCAGCCCAATGCCTGAAAAGACGAACCATTTTAACATCAATTCGCCGGTTTTGAGATCAGACTTTAAGATAAAAGTTTCGATTATAATCCCAACAATCGGCAGACAAAAGAAAAAGGCAATGACCGACAACTCGTATAAACCAACTTTTTTCATCAATGATCAACTCCATGTTTTGGATTTGCCCGTTCCAAAAGGATTATGGCTTCCACATGCACCGTCCTCGGAAACATATCCACCAATTTCATTTTTTCTATCTTATATCCCCCTTCAACAAACACTTTCAAATCCCTTACTAAAGTAATGGGATTGCAGGATACGTATATAAATTTTTCCGGGTTAAAGTCTATTATTTTTCTTATGGCCTTTGGTTGCATACCCTCTCTTGGGGGATCTATGATTATTAAATCCGGTTTGTCTTCTAATTCATCTATTACCTTTAATACATCGCCACATATAAATTCCACATTGTTTAAATTATTTAACTCAGCATTTTCACGGGACCTGTTGACTGCTTCCTCGACAATTTCAACCCCTATCACCTTTTTCGCCATAAGTGCCATTATTTGTGCTATGGCGCCTATACCCGAATATAAATCAAATACGATTTTATCATCAACATTCCCTGCAAATTCCCTGACTATGGAATAGAGCCTTT
>CAZVFS010000051.1:0-3830 GCA_964626575.1 uncultured Alkaliphilus sp.
AAAAAATATATGGGGGGACGCCGTATGGAAAGAAAAATAAATATATTTATAGAAATGGGGGTGCTTATTTATATTGTTTATTTGTTGACAGATAAATTCATTGTCGAAATTCCCTACATAATAGCGATCCCTGTTTTGGTGCTCGGGATAGTATTAATGATAATTGGGGCAATTAAAACGTATAGAAAATAGTATTACAAAACGAGCACATTAAGATAATCCAAAATTACCGGTCAACCATTAGAAGTGTAAGGTGACAAAAGCGTAACAAAAGGGGACATACCTAGTTTGTCATTAAACAAAAAGGGGGCGCATTTAATTTGTTTAATTTATGCACAGGGGGCAGGCAAAAATGAATAATAGGAAAACCAACAAAGGATTATTGTGGCTGTTTGCTCTTATTGTGTTACTGGTCGGTGTCGGTTTGTATATAGCAGATTACTACAATCTTCTTCCACGAAAGACTTATACTGCCGAAAATTTTAACATCGCAACGGTATACAGCGAGGTAGATTACAACAATAACGGAATTGATGATTATACGGATATCCTGCTCGGGGCAAAAATGGATGCCGAAAATTGCCCTACATATGACGGAGCATATTACAGCGAAGGTTATCCGCCTGACGACATTGGAGTATGTACCGATGTTGTATGGAGAGCCTTTAGGAATGCAGGATTCGATTTGCGGGAGATGCTCAACAATGATATTATCGCGAGACCGGAAAGTTATCCAAATATTGAACAGAGGGATAAAAATATTGACTTCCGTCGTGTTGGTAATCTGCGTATCTTTTTTGATGAATACGCATTGTCCCTGTCAATAGACATAACTCATGTTGAGGAATGGCAGCCCGGTGACATTGTTATTTTCGGAGATGACAAACATATTGGCATTGTGTCGGATAAGAGAAACAGCAAAGGACAGCCTTATATTATCCATAATTACGGTCAACCAAAACGCGAACAGGATTTTTTGAGACACAGTAAAGTTACGGGTCATTATCGTTTCGATGCTTTAAGGGTTTCTGGGGATATCATTATAAGGTGGCCGGATTAGAAATCAGAAAACAGGGGGGTTGTTGAGGAGGATAGACTATATGGAATAGTACCGGACTATCCCCGTTGCATTAGATTCAGCTTGGAAACCTTTTTGGAATCCAAGTTTTTTATATGTAATGAGTATTAAAATTTTTGTAGGGATTTGTCAAAAGCTAGTACTCAAAGGCAGGTATTTTTGATATGATATTTATACATACGCAATTTGCAGTATTCAGTTATCATAAAATTATTAGAGGAAAAAGGATATATAGCATATATATTGGGTTTACCGATTAGATTGATTAAAGGATAAGAATTAAATAAAAAGGGGGCGTCGTTATGGGTCTTATTAAAGCAGGAATAGGTGCTACAGGAGGCACTTTGGCAGATCAGTGGAAGGAATTTTTTTATTGTGAATCTATACCAAAAGAAATAATGATTACAAAAGGGAGGAAACGTACCGGAAGGCGTTCTTCTAACATAAAAGGTCATGATAACATAATCTCAAACGGATCCGGTATTGCTGTAGCGGACGGACAATGTATGATTATTGTTGAACAGGGAAAAGTTGTGGAATTATGTGCAGAACCCGGCGAATATACTTATGATACGTCTTCGGAGCCAAGTATATTTTCGGGAAGCTTGGGGGAAGGCATCAAAAATACCTTTAAAACCATAGGCAAAAGATTTACCTATGGCGGTGATACAGGGAAAGATCAGCGCGTTTATTATTTCAATACTAAAGAATTGCTTGACAATAAATTTGGGACACCGAGCCCAATACCGTTTCGGGTTGTAGATAAAAACATCGGTTTAGATATTGATGTAGCAGTGCGATGTTCCGGAGTATACTCTTATAAAATAGAAGATCCTATTTTGTTTTACACCAATGTAAGCGGGAATGTAGAATCTGAATATACCCGCGATGAAATCGACAGCCAGTTAAAGACAGAATTTATAACAGCACTTCAACCGGCCTTTGCGGAAATTTCTAAATTGGGGATTCGTCCTAATGCATTGCCGGGTTATGCTACGGAACTTTCTAATGCAATGAATCAAATACTGTCTGAAAAATGGGGAGGATTACGCGGGCTCGCAATAGTATCTGTGGGACTCAACCCAATCACCCTCACTGAGGAAGATGCCGAACTCATTAAACAGGCACAACATGCCGCCATTATGCGCGATCCGACCATGGCAGCCGCAACTTTAACAAAGGCTCAGTCAGATGCTATGAGGGCGGCGGCAAACAATGAGGGTGGAGCATTTATGGGCTTTATGGGTATGGGTATGGCACAGCAGGCAGGCGGTATGAATGCTCAAGATCTCTTTGCTATGGGGCAACAAGGGCAACAACAGGGGCAACAGACACCGCAACAACCGCCGACACCTACGGAAGGATCTGCATCGGATGCTTGGGTATGTCAGTGTGGCACCAAAAATACCGGCAAATTCTGTACAGATTGCGGAAATCCCAAACCTGCCTCAACAGAGCAGTGGACTTGTTCCTGCGGTACGGCCAATACAGGTAAGTTCTGTCAGGAATGCGGAAAACCAAGACCGTCAGGGCCGGCAACATACAAATGTGACAAATGCGGTTGGGAACCGGAGGACCCAACAAATCCGCCAAAATTCTGTCCGGAATGCGGAGATGCATTTGATGAAGAGGATAAGAAATAAATAAAGGGATGTGAAACGCCATGTCATTACAGGAATATAAGTGTCCTTCCTGTGGAGGGGCTATTGAATTTGACAGTACAATCCAAAAGGTGAAATGTCCTTATTGTGATACGGAATTTGATATGGAAGCGTTGAGGGTCTTAGACGAGGAATTAAGTAAAGAACAACCGGATAATATGAACTGGGGGACATTGTCAGGCGAACAATGGGGAGATGAAGAAATAGATGGCATGATAGTTTATGGCTGTAAGTCTTGTGGTGGAGAAATAGTGGGGGATCAAAATACGGCCGCCACAAGTTGCCCCTATTGTGGCAATCCCGTAGTTATAATGGGGAAATTTTCCGGGGCACTTCGCCCGGATTATGTTATACCTTTTAAATTAGATAAAGAAGCTGCTAAAGAAAAATTTATTCAACATTTAAAAGGCAAAATATTGCTACCCAAGGTTTTCAAAGAACAAAACCGAATTGAAGAAATCAAGGGAATTTATGTCCCGTTTTGGTTGTTTGATGCGGATGCGGACGCAAAAATAAGGTATAAAGGGACAAAGGTTAGAACTTGGAGTGATAGGGATTATGATTATACCATGACCAGTTTTTATTCCATTATCAGGGAAGGCAATATTTCCTTTGAGCAAGTACCTGTCGACGGGTCATCAAAACTTGACGATGACCTGATGGAATCCATAGAGCCTTATAATTATAAAGACACGGTAGATTTTCAGACTCCATATTTAGCCGGGTATTTTGCCGACAAATATGATGTGACCGCGGACGACAGTGTTGAAAGGGCAAATGAGCGTGTCAAAAGGAGCACGGAGGACGCTTTTCTTTCTACGGTAAAGGGCTATGTTGCGGTAACATCGGAGAATAGCAACATCCGATTAAACAATGGCATGGTTAAATACGCACTTTTACCCGTATGGCTCCTAAGTACCATATGGAGAGGAAATAAATATACATTTGCTATGAATGGCCAAACCGGAAAATTTGTAGGGAATCTTCCGTTAGATAAAGGGGAATACTGGAAGTGGTTTGGCATTGTTACGGCTATTTCGTCAATTGCTATATATATTATTGCAAAACTGGCGTTATAGGAGTGGGTTTCC
>CAZVFS010000051.1:3930-10533 GCA_964626575.1 uncultured Alkaliphilus sp.
GGAGTATGAAAAGGAAAATAACCGGGATAACATTATTATTGATAACTGTTGTCCTGATAAGCATGATACAAAGTTTTGCACAGCCTAGTGATAGTATAATTCCGGGTGAACGGTCGTTGCCTCGATTGGTGGACGATGCCAACCTCCTTACAGATGGCGAAGCAATCAGCCTTCTTGCAAGGCTGGATGAAATCAGCGAAAGACAAAGATTAGATATCGTTATAATAACAGTGGGTTCTTTAGGGAACAAAACCCCTACGGAATATGCCGATGATTTTTTTAATTATAACGGTTATGGCATGGGGGAGGATAATGATGGTGTGTTGTTTCTTCTGAGTATGGAAAAGAGGGATTGGGCTATTTCAACCACAGGGTATGGTATCACCATTTTTACAGATGCGGGGCAGGAATATATAGTCGGCCAAATTATGGATGATCTGGGCGGAGGCAAATACTATAAAGCATTTGACCGTTTTATCGATCTTTGTGACGAATTTATTACCGAAGCAAGGACCGACAAACCCTTTGATTATAATGATATGCAAAATAAAATCCCTGATTTTAACGATATGCAAAATAGACCCTCCGATTACAATAATATGTCCAAAGAACCTTTAGGTATCAAATGGATTTTTATTTCGTTGACAGGCGGTGTTATTATAGCTCTCATAGTTACCGGCATAATGAAAAGCAATTTAAAAACTGTCAGAATGCAAGCAGCGGCAACAAATTATATAAAGCCCGGCAGCATGAATTTGACGGGTGGGCAAGATTTGTTTTTGTATAGCACTGTTGATAAACGGCCCAGACCGAAAAAGGAAGAAACCCTACCAAGGGGGCCAGGATCAGGGTCGGGGTCAAGCACTCACACTTCCTCTTCAGGGCGTTCACATGGAGGATCGAGTGGAAAATTTTAACCAGAATCAAATTTGTCATTCATGTGCAAATTCTGAAAGATGTATAGTGTTGAGTTATGATATAATGCGAATATAAATATATGCGGAGGTGCTGTATGAAGAAAAAAACAAATATGTTAACAATAATAGGATTGCTTATCTATATAGCTTCTTTATTGATAAACAAGTTTATTGTCAAAATTCCTTACGAAATAATGATTCCTATTGCAATATTCGGAATAGCATTGGTAGTAATCGGGACCATTAAAACAAATAGAAGGTAACGTCTAGGGGTGAGCCTTGCTCGCTTGTTGGGGATGTGACAAAGGGGTGACAAAGAGGGACGGGTGTGACAAAGAGGGACGTACCCAATTTGTCACTTTATTTAACTCTAGCAATATTTCCTAATAAAGATCATGGAAGGGGATTAATGAAATGCCGCAACTTAGCAAAGGCGGGAAGTATGTTTTCGGATGGACGAAAATCAAGAGAAATGGTGAAATAATAATCCCGGAAGAAATAGTAAAAGAATACGGTCTGAATCTTGAAAAGAACCTGATCTTGATAACAGGAAGCAATCTCTCTTCCGTATTTGCGGCAAGGGGTCCGATTGTGGAAAAAGCGAGAAGATACCCTAATGTTAAAATATTTGGACAGATATAAATAGAAGATAATTTTTATATCTGTCCAAATCAAATAGATGTTGTAGCTGATGGTATTATTAAAGAATAAAATTCCAAGGGGTATCGGGTATTAAGGACCAAAAGGGGCAAGGAACAAAATTATCAAGTAATCGACAATGTAAGACTTTCCTTTTTTATAAGGATTTGGTATAATTATTGTACGTGAACAAGCATACCCTTCACTAAACAGGTTATACCGGTGTTAGGGCTATCAGCAGTTATCAAGGGGACGTATATCCCTTAATTCGATATATGGAGAAGTTATCTGAGTCCTATGACCTAAGATCCATGGATTATGGCGTAGGACCGTCAGGGTTTAACCGGAAACAGTTATGCCTTCCAATGTGAAAAAGATAACTACAGGCCATTGGCGGTCTATCGGTCTTGTGTTATCCGTAATACATTGACCGATTTTTTATTTGGGGTGAAAAACATTGCAGATATCACAGGCGTTAACTGTTAAAAATCTGAATTTTTATTATGGTTCAAGGCTTATTCTAAACGACATAACATTTTCAGTGTCTTCAGGATCAATTTGCGGGTTGCTGGGACCTAACGGTTCAGGAAAAACAACATTGCTCAGGTGCATTAATGGTTTTTTGAAACCGGCGACGGGAAAGATAGAAGTTAACAACGTTCCCTTAATACAGATGAGCAGGCAGGAAATCGCTCAAAGTGTAAGCGTTGTCCCCCAACGGACAGATAATGTGTTTGCTTTTAGGGCGTTAGATATGGTGATTATGGGGCGTTCTCCGGCACTCGAAATATGGCAGAGACCTACTTCTTCTGATCGTATTGACGCGGTCAGCCTTCTCGGGGAGCTTGGTATTGAGCATTTGGCGGAATGTCCATTCAACGAAATTAGCGGGGGCGAACAGCAGATGGTACTGCTGGCCAGGGCAATTTTCCAAAATACCCCGATTATATTGTTGGATGAACCAACTAGTCACTTGGACCTAAAAAACCAAGTCAAAATTATGGAGCTTGTCAGGGATGTGGCCCTAGATAAGGGGATAACCACGATTATGACACTGCATGATCCTAATTTGGCCTTAAATTACTGTGATGAAGTAATTTTACTCAAAGATGGATGTATTATGGGTATGGGAGAAAAAAGTCAGGTATTAATCGACGAAAACTTGAGTGCGATGTATGAATTAGAGGTGAGGGTGAGAATGACATATGAAGGAGAACAGGTTATTCTTCCCGGAAGTTGGCAGAAAAATAACGATTATGGAAAAGGGGGTTATTGTTTATGAAAAGATGTTGTGGATTTGTATCGGTATTGTTTGTGCTGGTCCTTATTTCCGCTTTACTTTGTGCCGGGTGTTCCTTGAGAGGTACAGGTACAACAGCCGAGCACGATACGGGCACAGGAGCTGATAGTAGTGATCAAAAAATAATAGTGACCGACGGTTTAGGAAGGGAGATAGAACTGGATAAACCGGTGGAAAGTGTAATTATTTCCTACGGCCTTGTAGAAAAGATGGTATATGCGTTAGGAGCACAGGATAGCCTAGCAGCAGTATCGTCTTCCAATCTAAAAGATAAATTTTTTACAACTATTAAACCGGATATATTTGATCTTCCGGTATTGTCCGGCCAAAAGGGAATAAACATTGAGGAGGTCATCACTCTGGGACCTGAACTTGTCTTACTTTCAGGAGGCAATAAGGGATTGGTGGATAATCTGGAGACAAAGGGAATCAGATCCTTCGGTGTGGTGGCTGAAAATCTTGCCCAGCTAAAAGACACTATGACTGAGCTGGGGAAGGCCTTTGGCAAAGAGGAAAAGGCCCGGGAATTTGTGGAATATTATGATGATACGATAAGGATGGTTGGAGAAAGGACAGCTAGTTTAAGTGAAGAAGATAAACCTATTGTTTACTTGTGTGGTTCCAGTCTTTTATCTACCCATGCACGGGAAATGTATCAAAATGATCTTATCAGACTGGCCGGCGGCAGAAATGCTGCAGGGGGAGTTGAAGGCGGCAAGATCAATATTTCTCCGGAACAGCTGATTGAATGGGATCCCAATATTATTTTGGCTGCACAATATACCACCGAGGTTAAGCTTGAAGACATTCTTACCGACAAACGTTGGCAGAGAATTGATGCGGTGGCAAACGAAAAGGTTTTTTGGTTTCCATCTAATCTGACACCTTGGGATTATCCATCGGCAGAAACTATTTTAGGGATCAAATGGCTTGCCCAAAAGTTGCATCCTGAGCTATTTAAGGATGTGGATATGGTCAAGGAGGCAGATGATTTTTACCGGAATTTCTATGGAGTGGCCTTCAGCGAATTGGGAGGGGACCTCACTGCACAAAATTGGGACCGGTAGCAGGATCTGGGGGGGCAATTTGTTGACAATTTCAACTTTTCTTATTTTGAAAATGGCTGCTGCTCCCCCAAGCTCATTATTCTATAGGAAAGGATGGCGGCTATCTTGAATAAAGTGATAAAATCCGAGCCATCTGAAGCACGGAACCGCAGATTGTTCTTGCTGGCGATATTGGCCTTATTTGCCACCCTTTTTTTCTCGTTGACTGTTGGAAGATATAAGTTGGGATTTATTAATACGTTAAAAGTGATCAGACTCAAGATAACCAATCAGCCTGTTCCGTCCTATCTACTTAAGGATGACGTTGTTTTTTGGTTGGTAAGGCTGCCCAGGTTGGTTATGACACTTCTGGTGGGTTCTGTTTTAAGTGTTTCGGGAACAGTTTATCAGGGTTTATTTAAAAATCCCCTGGTGTCCCCGGATATTTTAGGGGTTTCGGCTGGGGCTAGTTTTGGAGCAGGGATAGCCATTTTACTGTTCGGCCAATCTGCATTTATTATACAAGGATCTGCCTTCATTTTTGGGCTTCTGGCGGTAATCATTGCCTATCAATTGGGAAGGAGCTGCCGCGGTGATACCGTCACTACGCTTGTTCTGACGGGGATTGTTGTTTCGGCTTTGTTTACAGCCGGTCTTTCACTCATAAAATATACTGCCGATCCCTATGAAAAGCTGCCTGCGATAGTTTATTGGACAATGGGCGGGTTCAGCACTATCGTATGGAAAGACATAATTATGACCCTTCCGATCATGACTGTAGGTATGGCCATTTTATTTATATTGCGATGGAAACTGGATATTATGGCGCTCGGTGATGAAGAGGCATTGTCTTTGGGGGTAAATGTAAATAGGATGAGGTTGATATATGTTGTTAATGCGACCTTGATTGTTGCATCGTCCGTTTCTGTTTGCGGAACAATCGGTTGGATCGGATTGGTAGTGCCCCACATAGCCAGATTGATTATTGGACCAGGGCATGATCAGCTGGTTTTTTTCACAGCTATTTTAGGCGCTGTTTTTATGATTTTGATGGATACAATTGCCAGAACAATCAGCGGCGGGGAGGTTCCTGTCGGTATTATCGCTTCATTCGTTGGGGCACCATTTTTTGGTTACCTTCTGTGGAAACAGGGCCGGAGTTAAAAAACCTGGAGGCAAAAGGGCAACAAACCCTAAGCCATCGATTAGCTTATGGTTTGTTGCCGTATTCAGCTTGATTTTCTTAAATTGTCCTTATGATACCGTGGGCCTTGCCCCAGGTTTTTTGTTATGAATATAATAAGAACCCATTTCTATTCAAATGTTACAGAAATTTTCGGTGAGTCATAAATGGTATCCCAACCACTCATACTGAAAATATGAAAACTCAATTCCATTTCATCTATAGTTTTTATATCATTATCCAGTAGATCACTTTCAAAAAAGGTAATTGTATCGTAGGCTTTTTTACCCGCAAGGACTTCACTTGAAAAAATAGGATCAATCATAAATCCATTTATTGATACATTCCTTACCTGTATGGTTGCGTCTGAATCAGAATTATTTTCGATAAAAACATGCACATCTGCACCCCAAAAACTGTCTTTGCTATCTACTTTTTTCATAACTATCTTAATTTCTTTTTCCTCTAACACAACCTCGCCACTGTCATCATATGTTTGCACATACCCCTGGTCAGCTGTGGTTCTAATGGCAATCACATCCGAGTCCAGAATACCATTCCAAGTCTGTGAATCGAAGATGTGGAATTTAAATTCAATATCTTTAATCAAAGATATATTTGCCTTTTCGAGATCTGACTTCATAAATGTAATTTCATCATTAGCTTTTTTGTTAGGTGCTACCTCACTAGAAAACATTGCATCTGCCATTATCCCATTAATGGAAGAATTGCGTATTTGAACAGTAATCGATTTTTCAGAGTTGTTTTCTATAAGTACTTTTAAAGATGGTCCAAACATTCCCCCTTGCTCAAGAGATTTTAATGTTATAATTACGCCATTTTGGTCTAATAATACTTTTTTTTCGACACTAACTTCAGATCCCCCTCCTGAGCTGCCCTTCTTTAATCCATCGTCATTAGCACTAGAAGTCCCTCTTACAACACCATCCTGCTTATTGTTTGATGATGAGCAGGCTGCAGTAAACAATAAACAAAACATAAGAACTAGTATGAAAATGTTTTTTTTTGATATAATCATCTAACTCCCCCTCTCCTGGAAAATTTTGTACTTGGTTATATCTTAGCATATCAATTTTTATTTTCAAGACACCAAAATACCTATTTTGGCATAAAGGAACAAAAAAGGATACGGGACAGAATAGACGTATAATAATGGAAATGTCTTAATGAAGCATGTATAATAAAAGAAAAACGTGCAACAGGCATGAATATGGGTTTTTTAAAAAAATACGATAACATGGGAGGTGTCCATTATGTTAGGGGCCATTATAGGGGATATTGTTGGTTCTATTTATGAATTCAACAATATTAAAACTAAAGAGTTTGAATTGATAAATGAAAGAGGTTTTTTTACTGATGATACGGTACTTACTGTAGCTGTTGCTCAAGCATTGATGAATTCAGAACTTGATAACGAAGAGGATGTAAAGAATAGGCTAACTAAAGAAATTGTTGGTTGGGGTAGGCAATATCCCCGGGCCGGGTACGGCCTTAGAT
>CAZVFS010000052.1:0-9933 GCA_964626575.1 uncultured Alkaliphilus sp.
TCCTCGGGATTATATTTATTCAGTCTTACATATTTGAGTTCCAGTCTATCATCCTTCTCAAATAATTCTCTGGCTTTTTGCTCGCTTAAAAGCTGTTTGTTCCCTTCATAGCTCGCTTCATCCCATTTCATTTCATAGAATGCAACCTTTCCGTCTACGCCCGATACGTTAACCGTAAAATAATTGTTCGGAAAAAATTCGTTTTTTAATTTTCTGACAAACATAAAATAATAATTATCCGACTCCTGTTCATCATTGTATAAATAATACGGAATAAATGTAGGTGCTTCAACAGTAATTTCCTCTGTTTCCTTGAACCTTTCCTTTTCCAACGACACAATAAAATCTATAGCAATTTTTTTAGCCTCGTTTCGAAGTAGTGTTACAGCTCCCCCGTAGCTCTCGCTGTCCCATCTGTTAAAGGAAATTATTTCCCCGGTATCGGCAGCCATGGTGATAGAAATTTGATTATTCTCCTTTTCAAAACTTAAATTCCAAAATTGCTTTTGTTGTATGTCACTGGTATATAGATTGCTATATTGCAGTTTATAGTCTTCCTTTATGTGTAGTCTCCCTCTCGCCAATTTTTCTACCTGCACCTTAGTTAAAATTGAAGATTTTACTTGTCCGTATCCAATCGGTGTTATTATTCCTAGAAACAATGTCAATATAATACCGACAACAATTATTTTCCTTAACATTTTAGACCCCTCCCATATTTTATATTTTAAATATCCTGTATGTCTATGGTTTTAGACGTAAAACAAAGAAAACGGTTCCATATACCAGAAGGGCGTTTCGCTTAAAAATATGGCAAACAAAATGTCCCCATGCCACCCTTTGCCTGCCATACCGACATAATAAAAAAGGCCGCCAAAATTGGCTGACCTGAGTTATAAGCTTATGAATATCAGAGGCTTTGTCTACTCCCCAAGATAAGCCTTTTTTACTTCTTCGTTACGCAAGAGGTTTTCCGCCGTATCCTCAAGCACTATGTTGCCCGTTTCGATAACAAAACCCTTGTTGGCTATAGATAAAGCCATTCTAGCATTTTGCTCCACCAACAAAATGGTGGTTCCGGCCCGATTGATTTCCAATATAATATTAAAAATATTCGCCACGATTTTTGGTGCAAGCCCCATAGACGGTTCGTCCAAAAGCAATAGTTTGGGCCTGGCCATCAGCGCCCGGCCTATTGCCATCATCTGTTGTTCTCCCCCGGAGAGAGTACCGGCAATTTGCTTCCTCCGATCTCTAAGTATGGGAAACAGATCAAAAACCTTCTCCAAGTCTTTTTTAACCTCAGAGCGGTTTTTGTTGAGATACGCACCCAACTGAAGATTTTCCAGTACCGACATCCGTGGGAAAACCCTACGTCCTTCGGGAACCATGACTATACCTGCCCCAACAATGTCAGATGTAGGCCTATTGGTAATATCGTTATCCAAAAAATAAATCTCTCCGGAAGCAGCAGGTACCAAACCACAAATAGTTTTTAATGTCGTGGTCTTCCCTGCACCGTTTCCCCCTATTATCGTTACGATTTCCCCTTGTTCAACATCCAGGGATATTCCCTTTAGGGCACAAATATTGCCATAATAGGTTACTATGTCTTCCAAGGTCAGCATACATAAGCCTCCTTAGCCTTCTTAACCTCCTTGACCTCCTTAACCTCCTTAATCTCCCTGGTTTCTCTGCGGAAATCGTCCCCAAGATATGCCTTAATAACTTTTTCATCATTTTTAACCTCATCGGGAGAACCGTCTGCAATTTTTTTGCCATAATCGAGCACCATAATCCGTCGGGAAATATCCATAACCAATTTCATATCGTGTTCTATCAGAAGCACAGTTTTTCCCGTATTATTGAGTTTTTCGATTAGTTTAATCAGTTCGTTGGTTTCTTGATGATTCATACCCGCGGCCGGCTCATCAAGCAAAATAAGTTCAGGATCGGTGGCTAGGGCACGAGCCATTTCCAGACGTCGTTGTTTGCCATACGGAAGGTTTTTCGCCTTTTCTTTATATACATCGTCAAGATCAACAAATTTCAAAACATCCATGACCTTTTCCATAACGAAGGATTCCTCTTTTCGGACCGCCGGGGTTTTAAATATAGCCCCAAAAACACCTGCCTTTGTACGGCAATGCTGCCCGATTATCACATTATCAAGAACGCTCATCTCCTTGAATAGCCTGATGTTTTGAAAGGTCCGTGCAATACCCAGTTTAGTTATTTCATAGGGTTTTAAATTTTTAATCTCTTTTTTCCTGAAACATATTTTACCTTCGGTAGGTGAATATATTCCGGTTAAAAGATTAAAAAGGGTAGTTTTGCCTGCACCATTAGGTCCTATGATACTGAGTACTTCACCTTTATTTATTCTTATATCTACAGAGTTCAGGGCTGAAAGACCTCCGAAGACCATGCTCAAATTATTACCTTCTAGAAGTTCCATCATAGCCCTCCTTTCTCAAGTGACTTTTCACGTTTTTTATTTGAAAGGGACGGTTCACTGATTATTCCCTGGGGTTTCACAATCATCATAATAACAAGAAGCAAGCCGTAGAGAACCATACGGTATTGAGCTACAACCGGGGACACCGAACGCAGAAATTCCGGCAGAATCGTTATGATAGCCGCACCGAATACTGCACCATATGTATTCCCCATACCGCCCAAAACTACCATGCACAATATCTCTATTGATCTCATAAAACCGAAATCTTTCGGATTGATATATCGGAATAAGAAAGCATACAATCCCCCGGCCAAGCCGGCATAAAAAGCACCGATAACGAAAGCCAGGATTTTAAATCGGGTTGTATTAATTCCCATTGATTCGGCTGCCAATTCGTCTTCACGTATAGCAATAAAAGACTTTCCAACGCGGGAGTTCATTATTCGATTGAGAGAAAAAATGACCAAAACAAGCGCTGCCATTGCCACATAAACATTTGTAACTTTTGGTATACCTCGAAGTCCCATGGGACCTCCTGTAATTTTTAAGTTGAGCAATATGTTTTTCGTAATCTCCCCAAAGCCTAGGGTAGCTATGGCAAGATAATCTCCTTTAAGCCTCAAAGTCGGCACCCCTATAACAAATCCGAAAAAGGCGGCCACTGTGGCGCCCAGGATAACAGATACCAAAAAGGGCGTTTGCAAATTTAATGTAAACAAGGTGGCGGCATATGCTCCCAGACCCATAAAGGTTGCATGGCCCAGGGAAAGCTGACCTGTATAGCCCGATACCAAATTAAGGCTTACTGCTAATATAGAGTTTATTATAATGACTGTCAATATCTGCGAATAATAGCTCAAATCATCTCACCTACACCTTCTCTTGAATCCTGCGGCTCAAAAGCCCTGTGGGCTTAAGTAATAAAATAAAAATCAAAACCGCAAAAGCGATAGCATCTTTATATCTTGATATATATACAGCTCCAAGCATTTCAATTAAACCCAGAAATAAGCCTCCCAACATTGCGCCGGGAACGCTTCCGATTCCACCCAACACAGCAGCTACAAATCCTTTTAAACCGGGGAAAAATCCCATCATAGGATCCGCAGAATCAAAATAGATGCCTACAAGCACTCCGGCAGCCCCACCTAATGCCGAACCGATGGCAAAGGTAAATGAAACTACCTGGTCTATCTTTATACCCATCAACTGTGCTGTTTCCTTGTCCTGGGCGGTAGCCCTCATGGCCTGACCGAGCCTTGTCTTTTGTATTAAAAGATTTAGCCCTACCATAAGAACAACTGATACTAATAAAATTATAAGCTGTAATGAAGAAATTTGCAAATTACCTAACCTTAAATTTGTAACATTAAAATTAGCAGGAAAAGCCCTTGCTTGGGGACCTGCCATCATTAAAACCACATTTTGTAAAAAAATCGATACTCCAATTGCACTGATAAGAGAAGCTATACGATTAGCCTTTCTTAAGGGTCTATAAGCGATCTTTTCGATTATAGTCCCTAAAAGACATGATGCGGCCATGCTCAAAAGAAGTGCCACAATAAAAGGTAATTTGTAAACAGATACCATTATAAGTCCAACAAAAGCCCCAATCATATATATTTCACTATGTGCAAAATTAATCAGCTCAAGAATTCCATAAACCATCGTATATCCTAGGGCTATTAGTGAATATGTGCTGCCAAGTGTTAGTCCGTTTATTATCTGTTCGAAAACCATTTGTCAAATCCATTCCTTTCCATAGGACAAAGTCAATGGATGGAATATTCCATCCATTGAACATTGAGCATAAAGAATTCTTATCGAATTTTTGTAAATTTACCGTTTTCAACTTTAAGTATAATTATATCTTTTACAACATCTCCAACAGGAGTGAAGGAAGTACTGCCTGTGATTCCCGGATAATCTTTAATTTTCAACATCTCTTTTTGATGGGCTTCTCCGCCTACACCGCCTGCATTTTCGATTGCGGTAAGTAAAATCATAGCCGCATCATAGGCTTGGGCAGCGAACATGTCGGGTTCCTCATTAAATTTACTCTTAAATGCTTTAACGAATCTCTGCGCATTTTCAGCAGGGTCGTCTGTAAAGAATCCGGCTGTGAAAACAGAGCCTTCTACGGCGTCTCCGCCAAGTTCAACCAAAATTGGAGAATAGAAACCATCCGCACCAAGAAACTGAACATTTAGACCCTGGTCTTGGGCCTGTTGTGCTATTTTGGCGGCCTCAGTATAATAACCTGCTATATAAAGAGCATCGGGATTTTTCCTTTTGAGCTTGGTTAATTGTACCCTAAAATCTTTGTCACCATCATTATACATTTCAATATCCGTTACTTCTGCAAGTTCCTTAGCTCTTTTTTCAAATGCATCTCTTAAAGAAACCCCATAATCGTTATTCGTATACATTATGGCAAATTTTTTAAGCCCTAATTCTTCTGCGGCATATTCTGCCAATTGAACAGCTTGGACTTCATCAGATAAACAATTTCTAAAAACGTAATCGCCTATCTCAGGTACACCTACCGCCGTCGAGGAAGAAGATATCATTACAACCTTTGCATCATTGGTTATAGGTCCTGCAGTCATTGTTTCCGAGCTGATTACTCCACCAACTATGGCGGTAATTTTATCTCGTTCAACAAGCTTTGATGCAGCATTTGCAGTTTCGGTTTGTTCCCCGCGGGTATCTTCCGATATCAGGCGAACCGGTTTTTCATTAATTCCGCCCTTTTCATTAAATTCGTCAACAGCGACTTCTACACCCTTTTTGGTACTGATACCATAGCTGGCAACATCTCCGGTGAGAGGCCCTATAGTACCGATTTTTACTTCCTCTTTTGTTTTATCTCCGGTTTCCGATCCCTCCTGGGAAGTATCCGGGCCATTTGTCTCCTCTTTTTTGCCGCACCCTGATAATAACCCTACAACCAGGATAACCGCTAGAAATAAAATTAAAAATTTCGATTGTTTACGCATCAAAAAACCCCCTTAAAATATTTAAAATAGCAAAACAATTTATAGTCAAGCGGATCAGTTTATATATAGATATACAAAATAGCCTTCTCATATGATCCCTTATTCACTATAATATTTTGTTGGCTGTTGTCACCTCCTCGACATACAAAAATGGCAAACTATTCATGGCAAAACCATAATTTAGTATACTTCCGCGGAACCGAAAATCATTAGGATTTATATCATATTATAATCTACTTTGACTGAAATGTCATTAATAAAAATGACAATTTATAAATAAGCTTGCATAAAGTATGCATAATTAAGTCTTTATAGGAAAAATATGAGCGGAGGACCCTTTACTTATTAGTTGATGTCATTACAACATAATGAAATAACCATAGGAAAATTTATAACACAAATGAAGATGAATCTCCGGCTTCTGGCCTTTAATTTCTATCTCTAATAGAGGTTAGATCGTAAAATCAATTTCTTTTTGTGCTATATCCACCCTATTTACTTTTACTTTTATTGCATCTCCTATCCTATATGTTTTTTTCCGCATCTCACCTGTCAATATATGTCGCTCGCTGTCATAAATATAATAATCGTCATATAAATAGCTCAAAGGAATTAAACCCTCAACCGTATTATCTAACTCCACAAATATACCAAAGGAAGTAAGTCCCGAAATAATCCCCTCATATTCCTTCCCTATTCTGTCTGCCATATATTCTACCTTTTTCAGGTCTGTTGTTTCTCTCTCCGCTTCATCTGCTACTCTTTCCCTGATCGAGGATTGTTCCGCAACATCGGGTACTATTGCTCTCAGCCGGCTTATTTTTTCGTTATTTAACTTTCCGTTGATGGCTTCTTTTATAATGCGATGTATTTCAAGGTCCGGGTATCTTCTAATCGGTGCCGTAAAATGGCAATAATGTTCCGCGGCCAGCCCGAAATGCCCCAAACCTTTATCTGCATACCTGGCTTTTTTGAGTGATCTCAGCATCAAAGTATTTATTAATCTCTCTTCTTTAGCACCTTTCACCTTCTTTAATAGCTCCTGCAGGACTTTAGGATGTATCCCTGTATTTAGCCCCTTTAAATGGTACCCGAAATTATAAATAAATTCGTTAAATTCTTCAAGTTTTTCCAAATTCGGATCTTCATGAACCCTATATACAAAGGGGATATCTCTCCAATAGAAATGTTCTGCAATGGTTTCATTACAGACTAACATAAATTCCTCTATTATACGATTAGCGATACGTCTTTCATATTTTATAATGTCAACCGGGTTGCCGTCCCCATCCAAAATTACTTTGGCCTCCGGAAAATCAAAATCCATTGCCCCTCTATTCTCTCTGCGTTTTTTTAATATTAGACAGAGTTTTTCCATCATTTTAAATTCGCTTAATAAATGCGAATACTTATTTTTTAAATGTTGATCATTGTTTTCCAAAATATCGGAAATATCCTCATATATCATTCTTTCTTTTACATTAATAACACTTTCTACAATTTCATGATTGATGACTTCGCCTTTATTGTTTATTTCCATAAACACAGACAGTGTTAATCTGTCTACCTTAGGATTGAGACTGCAAATTCCATTTGATAATTTGCGAGGCAACATAGGTACAACCCTGTCCACTAAATATACGCTTGTCCCTCTCTCTAGTGCTTCCTTATCTAAAGCTGTTCCTTCCCTGACATAATGGGTTACGTCCGCGATATGTACTCCCAGCTTAAAATTTCCATTAGACAATTTTTCTATGGATACCGCGTCGTCCAAATCCTTGGCATCCGCTCCATCTATAGTTACAGTAGTTATATCTCTTAAGTCCCTTCTATTTGCTTTTTCTTCTTCACTTACCTTATCTGAAATTTTCTTAATTTCTACCTCTACCTTCTCCGGAAAGTCAACAGTCAGGTTATATTTTCTCATTATAGAAAGAATGTCTATCCCTACGTCGTCCCTATGTCCGATTATTTCTATAATTCTTCCTTCCGGGTTTCTTCTGGCTCCGGGCCATTTTATAATTTCACAAACTACTTTATCTCCTTCTTTAACTTCACCCGTTTCCTCTTTAGGAATAAAAATATCCGTGACTATTTTGGGATCGTCCGGAACTACAAAACCAAAATTTCTGTTGTTTTCATATACTCCTATGACCTCAGTGTTGGCCCTTTCCAATATTCTAATTATTTCCCCTTCGATTTTTTTGCAAAAATCACCGTGCACCGTGTCTTTCCTTGCTACCACCTTATCGTTGTTCATAGCACCGTTTATTAAATTAGCAGGAATAAATACATCGGTTATTTCGGGTTTGTCAGAAACCACAAATCCGTAACCTTTTTGGTTCATCTGTAACCTTCCGACGATCAAACCCATCCGCTCCGGAACACCATATCTCCTTTTTCTTGTTTTAATAATAAGGCCCTCTTCAACCATTTCGTTCAACAGACCGGAAAAAAATCTATTTTGCTTTCTATCTATTTCAAAAATATCCATGAGTTCCTCTTTTAACATTGGATTATATGCTTTTTCATGCATAAACTCCAAGAGTTTTTCCTTGACTAACAAAGAATCCCCTCCTTCTTTATATAATATTATTACTTATTTTTTATTATTTAACCCAAAACTATGCCTTCAAGTAAAAAAGCCCCCAATCCTTTAAATCAAGGGCTTATGTCTATGCTATACGGATTTGTTTTCTATTGAATTTTAATCAAAATAACAGCGATAGCTATAAATATAAATGCGGTTATTTTTGTAACTTTGCTCAATAGAGCATCAAAACCTCTGTTTTGTCTGGACCATAACTGTGCGCCACCTCCGGAAATTGCACCCGAAAGCCCCTCACCCTTGCTTGATTGTAACAATATACTCACTATGAGTACAACACATACTATAACCTGAATAACCATTAAAATCGTTCTCAACTACATCACGCCTTCCGGAATCATATTTAACATTCACATTGTAACATAGCAAACCGACAAAATCAATCAGGCTTCTGTTAACTTTTATATAAAGATAGATCCTTGCGGGTCAAACCCATTCCGTCCGTTTCAGGATGGCAAAATGTAAGACTTTCATAGCAATAACAAAGGTAAATATTCTATCTAAATTTTTACTATTTTCTTAGGTTGTAGAATACCTTTTCTCCTTGGTACTCTGCGGTAGAACCGAGTATGTCCTCGATTCTCAATAATCGGTTGTATTTTGCAACACGATCCGTACGAGCGGGCGCGCCTGTTTTAATCTGGCCTGCATTTACCGCCACAGCAATATCCGATATTGTAGTATCCTCACTTTCTCCCGAACGGTGGGATATCACCGCCGTGTAACCTGCCCTTTTTGCCATTTCAATAGCATCCAACGTTTCGGTTATTGTACCAATTTGATTTAATTTTATTAATATGGAATTGGCGATTCCTCTTTGAATGCCCTCTTCAAGCCTTTTGGTATTTGTTACAAACAGATCATCCCCTACTATCTGGACCTGTTCGCCTAATTTCTCGGTCATCAGATGCCAGCCGTCCCAATCATCCTCACCTAATCCATCCTCAATGGATATTATAGGGTATTTATTAATTAATTGTTCATAAAAATCAACCATTTCCTTTGCTGTCCTAGTAACACCTTCCCCGGACAATTTATATATTTTTTTGTTTTCATCATATAGTTCTGTTGCAGCCACATCTAAGGCTAATTTTATGTCCTGCCCAGGTCCATATCCCGCACTTTTAATAGCCTCAACTATTATCTGTAAAGCTTCTTCATTTGAAGTTAAATTAGGCGCAAAGCCCCCCTCATCCCCCACGCCGGTTGACAAGCCCTTTTCCCGGAGTACCGATTTTAAATTATGATAGATCTCAACACACATTCTTAAACCATCGGAAAAGTTGATAGCCCCTACAGGCATAATCATAAATTCCTGGATATCCAAATTATTATCCGCATGGGCCCCGCCGTTTAGAATGTTCATCATCGGTACCGGTAACTGTTTTGCATTCACTCCGCCCAAATACTGAAATAGGGGCAGCCTTAAGGCAAATGCCGCCGCCTTGGCAACAGAAACAGATACTCCCAGAACTGCATTTGCACCGAGTCTTCCTTTGTTTAATGTGCCGTCCAAATCAATCATAATCTTATCTATTAATGTTTGCTCCACCGCATCTAACCCAATTATCTCCGGCGTAATAATTTCGTTTACATTTTCAACAGCTTTTTGTACCCCTCTGCCTAAGTACCTTCCTTTGTCACCATCCCTGAGTTCCACAGCCTCAAAAGCGCCGGTGGATGCCCCTGAGGGAACTATTGCACTTCCCGACGCGCCGCCTTCCAGATATACTTCAACCTCAACTGTTGGATTTCCCCTCGAATCCAACACTTCTCTTGCATAAACATCGCTTATAATTGTCATGTTCTCTTTCTCCTCTACTCTTGAATTAAACTGTTCCCGGTCATTTCTCTTGGTTTTTCCA
>CAZVFS010000053.1:0-9874 GCA_964626575.1 uncultured Alkaliphilus sp.
TTCATGCGGTAACTCATTATCAGGGTTATGCCCGGAAATAAATATTTGTCCAATTTCAAAAGCCTTAAAATTTTCGACCTTATGATTGACATTCCTGGCTGCAACTTCCAACATATTTGGAAGTAGACCGGTTCGCATAACACTGGTTTCATCCCCAAGCGGGTTTATAAGTCTTATCATATTTCGTTTTGTATTATTTTTATCGAGGTTTATCATATCAACAGTTTTTGGACTGACAAAAGAATATGTTAAAATCTCATTAAAACCCATTCCATTTAAGAGATCCTTTGCAATATCCTCTATAATTTGACTGTCAGGTTTTCCCCCTACTGTTATATTTCCTTTAGCCATGGTAGGCGGTATTTTATCGTATCCGAAAATTCTGGCTACCTCTTCGGCAAAATCTGCTTCCATCAAAAGGTCCATTCTATAAGTGGGCACTGTTATTTTGATAGTATCACCTGAATTTTCCGTTCTCAATTCTAATCTTTTAAAAATATCCACCATTTCTTCATTATTTAAGGAAATTCCAAGAAGGTTATTTATCTTCTCAGGTCTGACAGTCACCTCATTGGGTACTATTTCCTTTGGATAAACATCAACTGCTCCTTTTAGTACCTCCCCCGCACCTAATTGTACAATCAATTGACATGCTCTATCGGCAGCTAACCGGGCTATATTGGGGTCTACACCCTTTTCAAACCTTGATGAAGCCTCTGTTCTAAGAGATAACCTTTTAGAAGTCAATCTTGTAGTATTTGCATCGAAATTAGCAGATTCCAATAGGATTGTGCCGGAGTTTTCCGTTACCTCGGACTGCCCCCCACCCATAACCCCTGCAATGGCGAGAGACTTTTTTGTATCGGCAATTACAGTCATAGAAACATCCAGTTTTCTTTTTACACCATCAAGGGTTGTGAGCAATTCACCATCTTCGGCCTTTCTTACTATAATTTTATTTCCTTCGATAAAAGATAAGTCAAACGCATGTAAAGGTTGTCCGTACTCCAACATCACATAATTAGTTATATCCACTATGTTGTTGATTGGACGGACTCCGGTACTGATCAGCCTTTGTTGCATCCATTGGGGGGAAGAACCTATTTTTACATTTTTGATAACCCTTGCAACATATCTGTTACACCCTTCTGTGTCTTCTATTTCCACAGAAATATGATCATCAGCCCTTTCTCCTACCTCCGTTACCTCAATTCCGGGATAATTTATTTTTTTATTCAGTGTGGCTCCCGCTTCCCTGGCTATACCTATAATACTCAGACAGTCAGGCCTATTTGAAGTAATTTCAAATTCAATTATTTCATCACTTAAATTGAGGGCCTCAACAATATCTTCCCCTAAAGGATAGATTTTGTCCAACATCCAAATCCCGTCTTTTAACTTTTCAGGGATCATGGCTTTCGAAATGCCCAACTCAGCAGCAGAACACAACATTCCCATCGAAATTTCGCCCCTGATTTCTCCTTTTTTGATTTCTAGCCCACCAGGTAACACGGCACCATGGGCCGCCACAGGAACATAATCCCCCTCGGCGATGTTATCCGCCCCGGTTACAATTTGAAGTTTTTCTTTCCCTATATTTACCTGGCAAATAAGTAGTTTATCCGCATTAGGATGTTGTGTAATAGTTTCAATCTTGCCGACCACAACATTTTTAATGTTATCACCCGATATATTTATATCTTCCACCATTGTCCCGGACATTGTCATCTTTTCCGCAAATTCATTAATATCTGTATCAATATTTACATAATCCTTGAGCCAACTCATCGATACATACATAGTTTAAACCCCCTGTCACATTTAAAATTGATCAATAAAACGCATATCATTTTCGAATAGCAAACGAATATCGTCAATCCCATATTTTTGCATAGCCAAACGATCTATTCCCATACCAAACGCAAATCCACTATATATTTCAGGATCTATTCCACAATTTCTGAGCACGTTCGGATGTACCATTCCCGAACCTAAAACCTCCATCCAACCGTTTCCTTTGCATACACTGCACCCTTTTCCCCCGCATTTAAAACACGTTGCATCAACTTCAGCACTGGGTTCCGTAAATGGAAAATTATGTGGCCTAAATTTTATCCGGGTATCAGGTCCAAAAAAGTGTTTTGCAAACACTTCAAGTGTACCCTTTAAATCCCCCATCGTTATGCCCTCATCCACCACGAGACCTTCTATCTGATAAAACATGGGGGAATGAGTAGCATCGGGGGTATCATTTCTAAAACAGCGCCCTAAGGAAACAATCCTGATTGGCGGTTTCGTTTTTTCCATAACCCGAACCTGTACCGGTGATGTTTGTGTTCTTAAAATTACATTTTCATTTATATAAAAGGTATCGCTCATATCCCTGGACGGATGATTTTTAGGCGCATTTAAGGCATCAAAATTATAATATACTGTTTCAACCTCCGGTCCCTCGGCTACTTCAAAACCCATACTTATAAATATATTTTTTAGATCATCCATAGTCTGTGTAAGAGGATGTCTTCGCCCTATTTTTATTTCCCTACCCGGCATTGTAACATCGATTGTTTCAAGTTGTAGCCTTTTTCCCAACTCCTTATTTTTTACAACTTCCCTGGCCTTGTCTAATTCGTTTTCAATATTTTCCCTGACAGTGTTGGCCATTTTACCCACTAAGGGACGTTCTGCCGCATCTATAGTACCCATACCCCTTAGTATTTTAGTTAATTCTCCTTTTTTACCTAAGTAATGTATTCTCGCTTTTTCTAATACCTTTATAGAATCAGCCTTTTTAATTTCTGACCTTGCTTTTTCTTCTAAGGCTCTCAACCTTGATTCCATAATATATCTCCCTTCTAAATCATAAAAAAACCTCATCCCTCAAGGGACGAAGTTTCTATTCCGTGGTACCACCCTAATGACCCGCCACAAACAAATGGCAAGCCACTCCATGATATTAACGACATCAGCCGACAAAACCTACAATCTCAAATTGAGACTTCAGCCTTATGACTCCGGAGCGAACTTCTTCTATGCTTGTTTTAGGATAATCCCAGCTTATATTATCCTTTCTCTTTTAAAACAGTTCATAGTCTACTTTTCTCCATCAACATTTTTAATCTATTTAATTTATTCATCTATTATCAATTCTCTATCGATAATCTTTTGTACATAATATAGGCTATAACGGAACCTGTCAACTCAAATAGTTTCCAGAATATATCAGGAGTTTTCATTGTTCCACTTCCCTTCCTTAAGCCATTGTATACATATTATAGCATAGCTTGAAGGTTGAAACAAGTTGGGTTTACATTTTATATAAAGAAATATAATTTTAGAAACGTTCAAATTTTATATTTTTTTCAACAGCTTTATATATCAACACACCGGCAGCCACAGCCGCATTTAAGGATTCTATTTTACCTAAAATAGGGATCATAACTCTCTCATCTACATTATATAATATTTTTTCATCTATCCCGTTTGCTTCATTACCAATTATTATGCCGATGTTCCCATTATAATCAATGTCAATATAGGTCTTATCAGTATTCAGGTCTGCTGCTATTAGTCTTACATTCCTCTCCTTTAAATATTCAATCCATGTATCGTCTTTACATTGTATAATCGGCAAATAAAATATGGCTCCCATTGTGGCCCTGAGGATTTTATCATTATACGGATCAACACTTCCCTTTGTCAGTATTACAGCATCAGCTTCGGCACTTTCAGACGTACGTATAATTGTACCCATATTTCCGGGATCCTGTATCCTATCTAATATAACAAATAACAATTCCTCATCATCTTTTAGCCTCAAATTTTCTAGGGTTATATTTTTCATATTGACCACGGCCATAATACCCTGGGGATTTTCGGTTGCAGCAATTTTATTAAATAATTGACTGGGCACTTCATAAATAACATAATCTTTTTCGCAAATCTTGTTTAATAAATCTGTGCCGTATCGGACTGTATGTAAGTCCTCACTATAAACAATATATTCAATATCTCCATTGTGTTTCAGGCACTCATCGATTATTCTTACTCCTTCAACTACAAACTGCAGATTTTTTGTTCTTTGTTTTTTAAACCGAAGTGATTTGACATGTTTAATTATTGTATTGCTTTCACTGCTGATTAATTTTATTTTCATTTAACCACCAAATTTTACCGTTCAAACATTCTCTTCAGCATACGGAGAATGAATTTCAGCTACATATTTACATCATGATTGTCCGCCCAATTTATCCGTCTGTGCATACGGAGAATAAATTCTCCGCTATATATTTACATCATGATTGTTTGCTCAATTTATTCGTCTGTGCATATGGAGAATGAATTCTCCGCTACATACCAACTATGCTTCCAATTTTTGCTTCGCTATCTCAACTAATTGTGCAAAACCCTCTTTATCATAAATGGCCATTTCTGATAACATTTTTCTATTCATTTCAATACCGGATAATTTTAGGCCATTCATAAATCTCGAATAAGATATACCGTTTAACCTGGCAGCAGCATTTATCCTCGTAATCCAAAGTTTCCTGAAGTCCCTTTTCTTTAATTTTCTGCCCACATACGCATTACTCAGTGCCTTCATAACAAATTGATTAGCAGGTCTATATAATTTACTTCTAGCCCCCCTGTAACCTTTTGCCAGTTTCAAAATCTTTTTATGTTTTTTATGAGCTGTTTTCCCAGTTTTTACTCTAGCCATTGTTCGTTACCTCCTTCTTTTCTGCATTTATTTGTATGGTAGTAATTGTGCAATTCTTTTTTGGTCACCTTTGAATACTATACCGGCTTTTCTGAGTTTTCTTTTCCTTTTAGGCGACTTTTTGGTTAAAATATGGCTTCTGTAGGCCTTATGTCTTTTAAGTTTGCCTGTAGCTGTTTTTTTAAATCTTTTTGCTGCCCCTCTATGGGTTTTCATTTTTGGCATCCGTGTTTCCTCCTCTTAAATTATGCATTTTTTGGAGCCAGAATCATAATCATCTGTCTTCCTTCCAATCTTGCTTCTCTTTCTACAGTACCTACTTCTTCCAGTAAGGTAGCAAATTCCCTAATCACGCTTTGGCCCTTGCTCGTATTGCTGAGCTCTCTGCCTCTGAACCTTAAGGACACTTTAACTTTATCCCCATTTTTTAAAAACCTGCTAGCTTGGCTTGCTTTAACATTTAAATCATGGGCCTCAATATTTGCACTGAGTCTTATCTCTTTGATATCTACCGTTTTTTGATTTTTTCTTGCTTCCTTTTCCCTTTTTGCCGCCTCGTATTTATATTTACCGTAGTCCATAATTTTACAAACAGGCGGTTTCGCCTGGGGTGCAACTTTCACTAAATCCAAGCTCTTACTATTTGCAATTTTTTGAGCTTCCTTAGCTGACATGATTCCCAATTGGTCACCATTTGTATCGATAACCCTTATTTCCTTGTCCCTAATATCCTCATTAATTTGCTGACCATTAATTTCCTTAATAACTTGACACCTCCTATATCTTTAAAAATTTTTATAACATTTAAACGATTGCTGTTTGACCTATATCCACATAATTTTTTGCAAAAATATAGCGGATAGCTCGACTATCCGCGTAATTTCAATATAATCGCAAAATGCAAAATAATTGACATAATCACTATATTAACCCAACTAGCCGACGCTGTAAGGTGAGAAGCGGACGTCTTCTACTTCGTTTATTTATATAGTCTACCAATATATAATTCTTTTGTCAACATATATTCTGTCAGTAGCCTTGTATTTTTTTCCTACATTTTTGTATTTATACCAATTATGTTTGTTTTCATTTTGGGTAAGCTAACATCGAAGACTACAAAAAGGTTGGTGACTACATGAAAAGGAAAATAATTAAAATTATTCTTTATATGTTTATAGCATTAACTGCTGTATCAAGTGTTTCCCAATTTGCAGATTTTCAATTTGGTAAAGTATTTACCTCAAAAAACAATATGTTAATCTTAGGCATAACTATTTTGTTGTTTATTTATTATACAAGATTGAATAAAAATCCACAATATGCACATGCAACTATAAACATGGAAAAAAAAGAAAAAGAACAAGGCTCTAATGAATTTTTTACTAAACCAAAAATCACCTTCCAGGATGTTGCGGGGTTGGAAGAAGTCAAAGATGAGTTAATGGAAATTATCGATTTTATTAACAAATCAGAAAAATATAAGAAAATGGGTGCTAGAATTCCAAAGGGCATACTATTTTATGGTCCCCCCGGGACAGGAAAAACTTTGCTCGCTTCCGCTGTAGCAGGAGAAACAAAGTCTGCTTTTTTTTCAGCAAGTGGTTCTGAATTCGTTGAAAAATATGTAGGTGTAGGCGCTAAGAGGGTTCGTGCACTTTTTGAAAAGGCTAGAAGAGAAGCACCTAGTGTCGTTTTTATCGATGAAATCGACGCTATCGGGGCTAAACGCCATCTAGACAGCAACAATGAAAAAGATCAAACATTGAATCAATTGTTGGTTGAACTGGATGGATTCAGTACGGATCAAATCGTAGTGGTCATTGCGGCCACAAACAGAATAGATCTTTTAGATGAGGCATTATTACGCCCAGGCAGATTTGACAGGCATATGTACATCAATAACCCAAATGTGAGAGACAGGGAAGAAATTTTAAAGATACACACCAAAAATAAACCTTTGGACCCAAACGTAAATATTACTGATCTAGCCCGTAAAACTCATGGTATGAGCGGGGCCCATTTATCCAATATTGCAAACGAGGCTGCGATAATAGCTGTAAGAGAAAATAAACGCATAATCACAGTATCCCATTTCGAACAGGCAATCGAAAGGATAGTTGCAGGATTGGAGGTTAGAAATCCAACTATTTTATTCAAGGAAAAAGAGGTTGTTTCATACCATGAAGCCGGACACGCTCTTGTCGGAAAAATATTAAACACGGATATGGTACAAAAAGTATCCATTATTCCAAGAGGACATTCACTGGGCTATGTTATTCAAGCACCCCAGGATGACAGATATATTTTAACCAAAGAAGAATTATGTGACAAAATTATGGTGATGCTTGGAGGTAGGGCGGCAGAAGAATTAGTTTTTGGCCACTTGTCTACCGGAGCAAAGGACGATTTAAAAAAAGTTACAGATACCGCAATGCAGATGGTATGTGACTATGGTATGAGCGATTTAGGCTTTATCCACAACGAACCTGATATGATACGCTCATTAAATGATTCTATAAATCAGGAAATTAACAAAATAGTAGATAAATGCTATAAAATGACATATAATTGTCTGAAGGAACATAGAAACGAATTGGAAAAGATATCCTCTGCTCTTTTGGAAAAGGGAGCCCTAAATAAAACAGACCTTGATGAGCTGTTAGGCGACTTTTTATCGGACCCTAAATCTAAAAATAGGGAAAAAGAGTTGGAAGCAGTATAATTGCCAGAAATCAGAGGCCGAGGACCAATTTGGGTGAACATAAATATATAGGGCGACCACAGGTCGCCCTTATTACCTAAAAGCCGGATATCGGTTTGCCGGTGTGCCGGACTTTTATAATTCCGGCCTCCAGCGGGCAGACACATAGGCCTACCTCTATAACTTTGCAATATCGGACATAGGTGATTGTTGTTTTTCCTCAATTTCTTTTATGACATCACTTACAAAGATATCAGTTTGCACGGCTCCCAATTCCCCTTTGTCCCTTGATCTGACAGATACCTTTTCCGATTCTATCTCTTTGTCTCCTATTATCAACATGTACGGAATCTGAGACAGTTGCGCTTCTCTTATCTTGTATCCTATTTTTTCATTTCTAACATCTACCTCTACACGTATCCCCTTTTCTTTCATTTTCTTTTCAAGTTGCAAGCAATATTCAATGTGTCTGTCTGTGATTGGTAATATTTCAGCTTGAATAGGGGCTAACCAGGTCGGAAATCTTCCTGCATAGTGCTCTATCAATATACCAATGAATCTCTCTATACTGCCAAATATTACCCTGTGCAACATTGTGGGCCTATGATTTTCGCCGTCCGCGCCTACGTAGTTTATATCAAATCTTTGTGGCATCTGAAAATCTAACTGAATTGTTCCACATTGCCATGTACGTCCAATGCAGTCTTCCAGAAGAAAATCTATTTTGGGGCCATAAAATGCACCATCACCCTCATTGATCTTATATGGCAAATATTTTTCCTCCAGGGCAGCCTTTAAAGCATCTATAGCAACATTCCATTCCTCGTCCGTGCCCATAGCATCTTCCGGTTTTGTAGACAACTCAACATGATATTTAAATCCAAAGGTGCTATATACATAATCCACAAGGTCTATTATCCCAATTATTTCATCTTTAATCTGTTCAGGCAACACAAATAGGTGTGCATCGTCCTGTGTAAAACTTCTGACCCTCATAAGCCCGTGTAATACACCTGACAACTCATGCCTATGCACTATTCCGAGTTCTCCCATCCTAATAGGCAAATCTCTATAGCTGCGTTTCTTCCTATTATACATCAGAATAGCGCCGGGACAGTTCATCGGCTTTATGGCATAATCTTCTTCATCTATCTTTGTAAAATACATATTTTCTTTATAATGATCCCAATGTCCCGATCTTCTCCAAAGTCTTTCGTTTAAGATAATTGGGGTCTTTATTTCCTCATACCCGCGCTTTGCATGCTCAATTCTCCAAAAATCCTCCAGTATATTTCTGATAACCATTCCCTTCGGATGGAAAAATGGAAAACCCGGCCCCTCTTCGCTTAAACTGAATAGATCCAATTCCCTGCCTAATTTCCTGTGATCCCTTTTTTTGGCCTCTTCCAATCTATGGAGATGTTCCTTTAAATCCGATTTTTTGGTGAAAGATGTTCCGTAAATTCTCTGAAGCATCTTGTTTTTTTCGTCACCCTTCCAGTAGGCACCTGCTATATTAAGCAATTTAATTGCCTTTACCTTACCTGTAGAAGGTGCATGGGGACCTGCACAAAGATCTGTAAATTCACCCTGTCTATAAAATGAAATTTCTTCTTCTTCCGGGAGGTCCTCTATCAACTCCGTCTTATAGTCTTCGCCCTGTTCTTTTGTAAACTCAATAGCCTCATCTCTGGGCAATACGAACTTTTCTAGATTTAAATCTTCCTTGATTATTTTTTCCATTTCCTTTTCTATCTTCCCCAAGTCCTCCGGCGTAAAGATATGTTCAGAATCAAAATCATAGTAAAATCCGTCCTTTATAGATGGTCCTATAGCTAATTTTGTTTCGGGATAAAGCCTTTTAACCGCTTGTGCTAAGATATGCGCACTTGTATGACGCAAAAATCCTTTGCCATCATCATCCTCGAATTTCAAAATGTTTAATTCACAGTCTTCATCTATAGTATCCATCAGATCCGTATTTTCTCCATTTAATTTGGCTCCAACGGCTACCCGTGCAAGGCCCTCACTAATTTGCTTTGCGAAATCCAGTATAGATATTCCCTTTTCAATTTCACGCATCGAGCCATCCTTTAATTTAACCCTTACTGTAGTCATAGCTTTTCCTCCTGTTTTTTGTTCAATATAAAAAATCCCCCATCCTAAAACTGATAGGACGGGAGATACATTCCCGCGGTTCCACCTAAATTGATATTTCCACTTTAATGATTATAACGAGATCACCGGTTATCCTTTCACCTTCAAGCTACTAGGTAACAACTCCGGGGTAGTTTTCAATTATCCATGTATAAAAATACTTACAGCCGAGGTACTTTCTCTCTTGATACTGGGCCCAACCTACTCTTCCCCTTCAACGTCATACAATATTAAATTATTCCATCTATTTTAGTATAATTGTTAACGTTGATTTTGTCAAATAAATCTATCTTTTC
>CAZVFS010000054.1:0-3710 GCA_964626575.1 uncultured Alkaliphilus sp.
CTAATCCTAACATCAACTATTTTAATTCCATATTAGAAGACTGGTACAAAAAGGGGATTAAAAAGGTGGAAGATATTGAAAAATTAGACGTAAAACCAAAAAATGATATAGTGCATAAAAAGGTTCAAACCGTACCCAAGATAAAAACCAAATTTCATCTGGCTAAAAGCCGCGGAGATAAATATACGGCAAAGGAATTGGAACAGCTTGTGTTTAACAACCAGAAAAAGAAGCTGAATAATTGAGGGGAGATGTCATATGTTACAGTCATTTGCATATGAAATACTGAAAGATTATGAAAGGAAAAGAAACAAGGCAGGGAAATCAAAAGAAGACCGATTACAAGAAGTATATGAAAAGATACCCAGAATACGGGAGATTGATGAAAGGCTTCAAAAAACGGGTATAACAATCTCGAAAGCACTGATACAGGGTGTAGATAATCCGAAAAAAACTATAGATGACCTTAAACGTGAATTAGACCAATTAAAACAGGAACGGGCTATTCTTTTAACAGAAAATAATATTCCGTTACAATATTTGGATGATAGCTTTTCTTGTACAAATTGCAATGATACAGGCTTTTTACCTAACGGTCAAAAATGCGGATGTTTCAGACAGCAGCTTATTACCAAAGCCTATAATATGTCAAACCTATCTAACGTATTAGAAAAAGAAAACTTCCAATCTTTTAACCTGGACATCTTTTCCGAGGAGCCTTTTGAGGATCAATCATTGACACCTAAACAAAATATGATGAACATACTCAACATATGTGAAGGATTTGTATTTAATTTTGATATAAACAGTGAGGATAATTTATTGTTTTGCGGAGAGACAGGCACAGGTAAAACATTTTTAGCCAACTGTATCGCAAAATCGCTGTTGGATAGGGAAAAAATTGTAATCTACCAAACAGCTTTCAAACTTTTGGAGATATTAGAGGAGATAAGGTTTAGGGATAGCGACGATAAAGAAAAATATAATCTTTTGTTTGAAACGGATTTATTGATCATAGACGATTTGGGCACTGAAATGACCAACACATTTACAAACAGTGAACTGTTTAATATTATCAATAGCCGGCTCTTATCTAACAAAAAAACAATAATATCCACAAATCTCTCTCCCAAGGAAATGATGGATCGTTACGACGACCGCATCTTTTCGCGCCTCTTTTCAAAATTTACTGTGCTCCACTTTTTTGGCAATGACCTAAGATGGGAAAGAGTTGTATAGATACGGGCGGCCACAGATGGCCTTACATGCATTGATAAAGCGGTATTGTAAGGGCGGCCTATGGCCGCCCAAATAAAACCAGGCGAGCAAAGCCCGCCCCGTCAATTATCTTGATTCAAAAAATTCATTGAGTTCAACCAATAAATCATCAACATTTATACCATGTACCCTGCTAGCCATCTCCAGGCTCTCCATTGTGGCCCCCGGTCAACCAAGGCAATGAAGACCGAAACTCCTAAAAACGGATGCGGTTTCTTGATCCAATCTCAGCACATCCATAACAGTCATATCTTTTGTAATTTTAGCCATCTACCTATCCCTCCTCAAAAAATATTTAAACTCCTATAATAGTATCATCTTTATTTTGCTTAATCAACAATAAAAATATTATAGCTTTATTTTACTAAAACACACGAAATTAGTGCTTTATGCACAGCTAACCGTGGATAATGGGGATAAATAGTTACAAAATTCGTAACATATCCCCTTCAAAATACAAAAATCTTCACAAGTTCGATAATATCTTCTATGTTTCGGCCCCTGACCTCTAATTTCTGATTTCTCACCTCTGATCCCTCACTTCTAGCTTCCCACTTCTCGCTTCTTATTTCTTGCTTCTCATTTCCCACTTCCCACTTCTCACTTCTTGCTTCTCATTTCCCACTTCCCGCCTCTCACCTCTATTATGATACATGTCCCTTGTAATAACCATATTAATAAATTGGCATTTTAATTTTTCGTCTTCTAATTGAAAAAAATGTCTATATGGGATAAAACAATCTTCCTGAAAAATGGGCAGACTTTGGTCCTCGAATTCTTCCGTAACTGTATCAAACAATTTAAAACCGGCATTTTCGTAGCACCTTTGAGCCCTTCTATTAAAAACGGACACTTTTAAATATAGCGCCCTCATTTTTAATGTTTCAAAGTAATAACCTAAAAAGGCCTTTAATCCATCCGTCCCATATCCCCGGCCTATATTACTCGGGTCAAACACTATGCCCAGTTCACTGGTCCTTTTTAAATTTTTGATATTCCGTAGCGCAATATATCCTACCAACTGATCACAATTATTGAAGACAACAAAACATCTTTTTGAAAACCATAATGTTTTGTTTCTGTACCAATAATCTTTTTGTTCTTCGCTCATATGTGGGAAATTGTAACAGTAAAATAAGGGTTCCTCATGTCTTCCCCAGTGTTGCATAAGATCTATATGCTCCCTTTTAAGTTTTTTGATATAAGTCTTTTTACCCTTTGCCAGCTCCATGTCATTTTCCACCTATAGCTTGGAATCTTGGTTAAAAATCCCTATGCCTTTCACAATCTAAAAATTTTTGAAATTGACCCTGCCAGGTTAAATCGACAGTGCCCGTTTCACCATGGCGATGCTTCGCAATAATTATTTCCGCTATGTTCTTTTTATCGGTATCCGGATGATAATACTCGTCACGGTATAAAAACATGACTAGATCCGCGTCCTGCTCCATCGCCCCCGATTCCCTCAGGTCCGACAGAATAGGCCTGTGGTTAGCCCTGAGCTCAGGTGCCCGGGACAGTTGGGACAAAGCAATTACGGGACAATCCAATTCCTTCGCCATTATCTTTAAACTTCTCGAGATGGATGCAATCTCCTGTTGTCTGTTTTCACTTCTTTTGTCATCCTCCATCAGTTGCAGATAATCAATTAAAACGAGATCCAATCCCCTTTCCATCTTCAGGCGCCTGCATTTTGACCTTATTTTCGCTACGGAAATTCCCGGGGTGTCATCAAAAAATATTTTAGACTGAGAAAGAGGAACCATAGAATTAGCAATTTTCGTCCACTCTTCCTCATTCAAATTTCCAATCCGTATTCTTCTCAAATCAACCATGGATTCCGCTGCCACCATTCTGAGCATCAATTGTTCTTTTGACATCTCCAAGCTGAAAACAGCTACGGATGCTCCGGCTTTAACAGCCGCATTTTGTGCCAGATTAAGAGCAAGCGCAGATTTCCCCATTGAGGGCCTGGATGCGATCAGAACCAAATCCGTTTTGTGAAATCCGCTTAATTTTTTATCCAAATCAATAAAACCTGTAGTCATTCCCGTAATTTCTGTTTTACTTTCATATAATTGTTCAATTTTATCAAATGTGTCCGACAAAACATCTCTTATAAGAATAAAACCCTTATCAAATCTGCCTTGTGAGATATCATATATATTTTTTTGTGCCTGTTCAATTACCTCGGAGACCTCCGCATCACTGCTATAACCGAGATGAACAATTTCCTGCGAGGCTTTTATCAGCTTTCGCAGAACAGATTTCTTCTCCACTATTTCCGCATAATACCGCACATTGGAAGCAATGGGAACAACTGAAGCTAAACCTGTCAGATAGGGTATCCCGCCTATAGCATCAAGTGTCCCCCGTTTTTTGAGCTCTTCGGTTAGGGTAACCAAGTCCACAGGTTCGTTTCTATTAAATAG
>CAZVFS010000054.1:3810-9811 GCA_964626575.1 uncultured Alkaliphilus sp.
TGTAATAAAATTACCTTCATTCTTCCTCTCCCTCCTCGAAATATTCTTCGATTGCTTTTTCTAGCTTCTCCCTGGCTTCTTCTAACGTAGTATCCTCTATCTGGACCCCGGCAACTGTCATGTGGCCTCCGCCCCCAAGTTTTTCTAAAATTATCTGAACATTTATATCACCCATAGAACGTCCGCTTATAAAGACTATTGTATCACTTTTTCTTCCCAAAACAAAGGAGGCGGTAATACCCTTGATACTCAACAATTCATCCGCAGCTTGGGCTGCAATAAGCTGTGAATGTTTGGAGATATCCCTGAGCATTGAGACCGCTATTGTTTCATAAATTATTTCCGCTCTTTTGACGATTTCCGCCTTAGCGATAATGGTACTGAAATCATTCTCAAATAACTGTTTTACCGACGTCGTATCCGCACCTGCCCTTCTCAATAAGGAAGCTGCTTCAAACGTCCTTACGCCGGTTTTAAATGTAAAGTTTTTGGTATCCACAGAGATGCCTGCGAGCAAAGCCTCCGCTTCCATTTGAGATATGTTGATTTTATCATCCATATAATTCAGTATTTCCGTCACCAGTTCACAGGTAGATGAAGCATATATCTCATGGTAAGCCAAAACCGTGTTTTCAATAAATTCGGTTCCTCTCCTGTGGTGATCTATAACCACTATTTTATCCGTTAATTCCAACAACTCCGGACACTCGGTAAAATTTGGTCTATAGGTGTCGACCACTACCAACAAGGACCTGTTTTCAATTATAGATTTCGCCTCGTCACAGTGTATGATCGCATTTTTATATTCCTCTACTTGATATATGCGATTGATCAATCCTTCAATTGCAGGATTAATTTCATTCAAGACAATATATGCATCCTTGCCCCTGTTTTTAGCCGCACGGTAGATGCCAAGGGCAGCACCCAGGGCATCCAAATCAGCCATCTTGTGCCCCATAACTATAACATTGGCGGATTCATCCATGAGCTGGCGCAGGGCATGGGATATCACCCTTGCCTTTACCTTGGTTCTCTTTTCCACCGCCTTTGCCTTACCTCCATAGAAACTGATTTTGTCTCCCTTCTTTAAAACTACCTGGTCCCCCCCTCTGCCCAACGCCAGGTCCTTAGCTCCGTTAGCAAACTCCCAGGTTTGCAAAGGTGTTTCCCCATAGACCCCTATGCCCACACTCAGGGTGATAGGCATGCTGTTACCTTGGTTTATTTCTCTGATATCATCCAATATGTCAAATTTTTTAGCCTCCAGCTTTTCTAAATATTTATGGCTGAAGATAACAATAAATTTATCCTTGGCATACCTTCGTATAAGACCGTTAATCCCGCCAGACCATAGGTTTATCTTATGTTCTATTTCCGCTGCGACCAACGGCCGCTTTGCCTCTTCCATATCCTGCATAACATCGTCATAGTTGTCTATCTGGACAATTCCCACAACCATTTGTTCGTCTTCATATTTTTTGCTCAGCTCTTTGTATTTGGTAACCTCTATCCAATAAATCATGATAATATAATCGGAAGTATGCTCCCTCGGTAATTTAACGATATTATATACAACCTTAAAATACCTGTTGTTGATTTCAATCAACTCGGACAATTCATTTTCATTCTGTAATATGTTTTTTAAATCAAAATTATGAATAACATCCTGAATATTTCTCTCTAATAGGTCCCTGCAATCTGTCACGTTCAAAAATTTAGGATTGTACCAAGTAATAGTACCGTCAAACTCGACTATCGTTAATGGAATAGGGAGATTTAAAACTGCATATTTTGTAGCAGAATCGATATCCGACGATAGCCTTTCGATATAGCGGGTCCACTCTGTCCTTCTTATATTACTGATTTTTAAATTATAATAGATTAAATATGCCAATAAAAATATACCTATTACACCAATTATCCTGTTATAAAAAAATATTACCAATATAAATATAAAGATTATAATAAGATAAATCCGCGTATCGGGAATTGGCATCCTGAGAAACTTGCTTTTTTTAATACTACCCATTTTTAACCTTACCCCCTGAAACTTCTTTAATAACTATTCTTATAGCCTAACTTATCCTATGTTTCTTATATTAACTATAGCATCTATCAATCCAACAAATGAGATCACCGTAAGCAACGGGCTTATAAATAAAATCAATACCAATAAGGAAATCCGTACGGCCCCGGGTATTTTGGTCTTCTTTATCAGATAGCTTATGACCGACATGCCCTGTATAAAAAACATAAAGACAAAAAGCAATGTAACGTTTGTAAGTAAATTAACATGATAGATCCCTTTGATATATCTGGTCAAATAGCTCAATATAAAAACAATGACAAAACCGAGTACAATATTTCTCGGCAACCTGAAGTTACTAAACTGCGGAAGTTCAATATTGTTAACATTAAACCGCTTCAACACATTTGCCGTTATATAATAATTCCCAAAGGCTATAATCATGGATTGGATAACAAATACACCCGGTACAATCATCAATAAATAGTTTAGTACTTCATTTGCATTAAAGGTGTCTATGTTCATAGTTTTTAACATATCAATCTGTTTGTTTACAACACCCTCCATAGCGAGGGTAATCTCATCAAATATATTTACATTTCCGATATATGAAGCAACCTGAAATATAATTAATACAGAAAAAACCGACACAATAGTACCTATGCCTATTACTGCATACGGTTCTTTTTGTTTCTTTATATAATGGCCCATAGCCAAAATCATGGGTCCGAATATCAATAGCAAGAAACCGGCATAGATTAATTCTACTAAAATCCCAATCAGTAAGCTAAAAGTAACAAAGGAAAGTATAGAATATCTGTTACCATGCCTGTACGCTAAAACCATAAACGGAACAGGAATTAACATTATGGATACGGATAAAATCGGTATATATATAATGCTAATGGTAAACACGGTAGTTATGGCGGCAATCAATGCAGCTTCAATAAATGCTTTTTTCTCGTCATAGTTTTTCATTTAGAAATCACTCCCGGTTATTGTCCCCATCTTCCATGGCCTTTTAAATGTTGATGCAGACTTGAAAGGTCCCCATACCATTTTTCCAGATGATGCTCTTCCAATATATGAAGTCTTGCCTTTTCTTGCACTTTTTTATCAATATGCGAATATTCAATACCCAATCTTCTAGCTAGGGAATAAGTCACCAAAATAATGTTGGCCAAACCCTCCGTAATCATCTGTTGCCCTTCCTTGCTGCCTTTAAATATGGCATCAAAAACCGCCGAAACACTATTCAGGAGTTCACATTTTAAAAATTCTATCATCTTTATGTTACGTCCTACATCAACATTATCACTCATCAATTATATCCCCCCAGGAACTGCTTTAATATGTATTATATTATATACCACTACTCACTTATAACAAAACCATATCTTATTTCTGGCTATATCCTATTATATACTATTTTTTTATTCCTGGCACAAAAGTTTAGTCAGAACAAACAGGAACAAACAGGGGACGGTTCTCTGTTTGGCAGTTATCCTAAAATGGTGAAAACTTAAAAGAGTCCTATTGCCAAACAGAGAACCGTCCCCTGTTTGTCTTATAATACATATTTGAGTAACAACAACAGTATTACTCCCGGAATTCCCAACACTCCAACAAAAACAGCACTAAAGGGATTAATCGCCAAATGTATTCCCCATATGCCTCCGATCAAATTTATAACAAACAATATAATTCCACCTAACGTACCGTTCCATATTAATCTTATCATCCACTTCAGTGGAATCAGCAAAATCCAACCAACAACATATAACAAAATCAATCCGACCGCATAGGCCAGTATAATATTTAGCTCTAATCCCATTTAATTTTCACCCCAATGGCTATCCAATATTTGCTCCCGAAAATGACACTACACAATAATTTTAAATAGGGAGCAGCATATGGCTACTCCCTATATTATATAAACCTCTCTATGGTATTATGATAAAAATTACACTGTGTCTCATCAACGCGGATTTATCTTAATTCCCTCAGCTTTAGCCTGTTTGAGCAAATAGACATATCTGGCCTTGCTTGCCTCCAGTTTATATATGGCATGATCTATCAAGTCCGGGTCGGATACACTATGAAAAAACTTTTCTGCACTTTGCCATTCCTCACATGCCTTGATTATGCACTGGGCGAGTTCTGTATTTTCATCCGGTTCTTGGGCTTTTGGTTGGTTGACCCTGTTATATAAATTTTCCAAGGCACTTATAAAGTTACTGAAACCCCTTTCCTTTTTTTTCGTTGTTTCTTTCTCTTCCACTATAAAATACCCCCTAGATTGGCCGTCTTACAATAAGACTATGGTAGTGCAAAACAATTGTATAAAAAATAAAAATGATATACCCGGAATGTTGTGTTATCAGTTCATCTATAATATTATCCAATTTTTACTATGCTATACATTCCCCGATATTTTTTGTCCGGTTACTGTATACTTATTAAACTGAAATGAAATCTATGTATTAAAATTTAAAAGATTTATATTATGACAAGAAAAGAAGCTATATAAACCTATCAAAATAGATCCTCACAGTAAATTTCATACAAAAAGGCCGGTATAAAAACCGACCTTGGGGTATCAAAGATAAAATTTTTTGTGTCTATAGAATTTTTTGCATTTTATACGAAATTTTATAAATTTAGCTGGCACTATTGTGACCTATTTCGTTTTAGCTTTTTCATCCAACAGTTCCTTTATGGTATAAATGTCCTTATCGCCTCTGCCCGACAAGTTGACTATTATAATATCGTCTTTGTCGGTTTTACGTGCCATCTTCATCAGATAAGCAATAGCATGAGAACTCTCGAGTGCTGGAATGATTCCTTCTACTTGAGTTAGATATTTGAAGGCTTCTATAGCTTCATTATCCTCAACGGCCGTATAATTTATCCTACCTATATCATAAAGATAAGCATGTTCCGGACCCACACCCGGATAATCTAATCCCGGTGCAATAGAATAAACCGGCATGGGCTCACCATGTTCATCCTGTAATAAATAGGTCATCATACCGTGAATTACTCCTGTGGTGCCTTTGGTAATAGTAGCGGAGTGTTTATCTGTATCTATCCCTAGGCCGGCAGCCTCCACGGCATACATTTTTACATCCTTATCCTCTATAAATGGATAGAACAGGCCCATTGCATTACTGCCGCCCCCGACGCAAGCTATTAAATAATCAGGCAGTCGCCCCTCTTTTTCAAGTATCTGTCTTCTTGCTTCATCACCTATAATTCTTTGGAAGTCCCTGACCATAGTAGGATAGGGGTGGGGGCCAACAACTGAACCTATGACGTAGAAGGTGTTATCAATGTTGGCAACCCAGTCGTTTATAGCCTCGTCTACCGCATCTTTCAGCGTTTGTGTCCCGGAGGTAACCGCATTTACCTTAGCGCCGAGCATTTCCATCTTAAAAACATTGAGTGCTTGCCTCTGTGTATCTTCTTTGCCCATATATATTTCGCATTCAATGCCAAATAGAGCACATACCGTAGCTGTTGCAACCCCATGTTGTCCTGCCCCTGTCTCTGCAATTATCCGAGTCTTTCCCATTCTTCTCGCTAGTAATACCTGCCCAATAACGTTGTTAATTTTGTGGGCCCCTGTATGATTTAAATCTTCTCTTTTTAAGTATATTTTTCCCCCGCCCAAGCTTTTAGTTAAGTTTTCCGCATAATATAACGGTGTTTCCCTTCCTGAATATTCCCTTAGATAGTATCTATATTCTTCCTCAAATGTCTCATCTGCCTTTGCTTTAAGAAACTCCTCTTCCAGTTGTGCTAATACATTCTTTAGCTCTTCCGGTACGTATTGCCCCCCAAATTTTCCAAATTGTGTTTTCATGATTTCCTCTCCTTAATATAATATTTTACAAAAAACAAAGCACTTCATCCCTTAAATAGGGACGAAATGCTCTACATTCCGTGTTGCCACCCTTGTTAGATGAGTTATAA
>CAZVFS010000055.1:0-2728 GCA_964626575.1 uncultured Alkaliphilus sp.
TTATTATTTTCCTCTGTAGTCTTTCCATCTTCACCGTTGTTGGCTCCAGGAAGATTATTGTGTTTAACCGTACAACCTGTTATCAACAAAACTAAAATAATGATGAATGAAATCCTTTTAATGTCCATTGGCATCCCTCTATCTGCTATTTTTCTACTGCATCTTTGCAACCAATTGGTATTATTAATATTATTAAAAATTTTTCCTGTCCTTTTGTATAATCAATTTAAGTCTTTTCAGTTCATTTAATATTTCATTATATTCTTTGTCCAGTGCTGCCAAATCATCATCCCCTGAAGGTATAGATAGTTTTCCCGTAACCTCTGAAAGGCGATTTTCTAATATGATTATTTGCCCATTAATTTTTTCTTCATTGCTATTTAAACGTTTGTTTTTTCCGGATAAATATTCCTTATAGGTTCCGATAAACACCTTTATCTTATACTCCTCTATTGTCATAATATGATCTGCAACAGAATTTACAAACCTTCTGTCATGAGAAACAAACAACAATGTCCGGTCATAATTTTTGAGTGTTTCTTCTATTACCTCAAGTGCATCTATATCCATATAATTAGTGGGTTCATCTAACATTAACAAATTAATATCCTGCAGTACTATTTTAGCAAAAGAAACCTTTACACGTTCCCCACCACTTAATACATTTACTTTTTTCTGAACTTCTTCTCCTTTAAAAAGTAATCTTGCTAATAATAATCTCGCGAGGCTTTCAGGATATATGCTGCTTTCCATTACATTTTCTAAAATGTTCAAATTAATATCCAGAATGTCCATATCTTGACTAAAGTAGCCTATTTTGGCTCCCCGGGCTACCTTTATAGAACCTTCGTTATTCGCTATCATTTTGATTAAGGTACTTTTACCACATCCGTTAGGGCCTATTAGGGCTACTCTGGATCCATTATAAATATTAAATTCCGCATTTTTAAATATAACATTTTCATCGAACGATTTGTTTATGTTTTTCCCTTCTATAATTATTTTGCTGTAAAGCTTGTTTGAATCCAAAATATCTAATTTGATTCCCGGTTGTTTTTCAGGTTTTTCTTTAACCTCAAGATGTTCCATTCTTTTTTCAACATTTTTTATGGCCTTTTCGAGGTTGGCCTTAGCTTTTTGTGTCCCTGTCTTATGAAGCCTGGCCTCGGAATTTCCCATTCGCTTGGGGGTTTTTTTCATACTTTTCACTTTTTGTTTTGTGTAAGTGATTACCTCTCCTAGTCTTCTCTTTTCCTTTATATATTTTTCATATTCGAATTTTGTTCTTTCTTTTTCCTGGGCCTTTTGTTCCTTATAATCAGTATAGTTGCCGTTATAAATCTTTATTTTACTATTTTCTATCTCAAGTATCTTATTACATAGCTTATCTAAAAGGCCCCTATCATGGGATATAAGAATTAGTGCCCCTTTGTGCCCACCGAACATTTCTTCCATCAGTCCAATCCCTTCCATATCCACATTGCTAGTAGGCTCGTCTGCAAACACTATAATACTGTTACTATCCAGGGAATCAGCTAATTTAAATCTTGTTTTTTCACCACCGCTCATATAGTTATTCCAGGCAGTTTCAATTCCGAATTTTGAAGCTATTTTACCGCCTATATTCTCACTATCAGGTCCGCCCAGCTGCGATATATATGAATATGACCCGTACAATTTAATTCGTCCTTCATCAGGCTCTAGTCTTTTGCTCAATATATTAATCAAAGTAGTTTTACCTGCTCCATTTCTCCCTACTATTCCTATTCTATCTTCTAAATATATTTTTAAACTATCTATATCTAATATCAATCTATCCCCAAAATGTTTCTTAATTTTATCGGCCTCGATTAACAGCATAAAAAATCCTCCCTGTAGCCGGAAGGATAGCATTCTATAGATAAAATAATATTAATACATAAATAAAACCTTGGACAATATAAAAGCGATATAACCCCGCTGTGTTAAGGTTTTAACATTTATCAATACTAAAACATATATCATAAATAAAGCTATCTGCAGCTATAAAACACTATCCACCCGTTAGTTCCAATAAAACGTATCACAATAAAGCCTTTATAAAGGCCTATTCCGATTTTCATTTTATATAGTAGCAATTAAAGTGAATTATATTCTCATATCTGCAAATACCTTATCCCTTCTTGGAAATAAATTTTTAATACTTTATCCAATTATATATACCACGGTCTTTACTGTCAATGTTACTTATTTGTATGCTTATTTGTATGTATAATTATCTTGTGATAATGTCACCTTGTAAGAAGCATGGTGGGCTGAAGCCAAACCAGCCCTCTGTACCTTTAAAGTATTTCTTTGTGGACTATATTGTTTATTCTTTCCAATATAAAATCCGAAACATCTTCTGCCGCATAGGGTTTGCAAATCATAGAACAGCGTTCCACCATCCTTTGCCTCTTTTCAGGTTTCCTGTAAAGCAACTCGTCTATAGCATTGTTTACCTCTTTTAGGTCCTTTAAGTACATTGCTGCACCCATATTTGAAAAATACTGGGCATTTTTCATTTCCTGTCCCGGTATGGGGTTGAAAACCAATATAGGCAGTTTTTTAATAACCGCTTCCGTCATTGTCAATCCACCCGATTTTGAAATTAAGAGATGAGAACATTCCATCAGTTCATGAACATTGTTACAAAACCCCAATACCTTTACATTATGTTTTTGATTATACATTCTATTTTCAAGTTCAT
>CAZVFS010000055.1:2828-9678 GCA_964626575.1 uncultured Alkaliphilus sp.
CCTAATCAATGCACAAATTTTCTTTTTATATTTGTACGTAAATATGCTGCTCACTTTATTCTTCTGACCGGTTTTTGCGGTGAGCTTATATAACAAGTTATACCAGTTCGGGGCCTTATCTATCATCTTTAAATAGGCACTTTTAATAAATTGGCCCATCGCCGGAGGAAAAATGTCAATAAAATCAATAATTTTTATTTCTATATTCTTATGTTTATCTAATAATTGTTTTTTTATAATCCCCGCAACCTGATCATGGCCACAACCTACGGATGCCGTCATGATCATTATTTTATATTTACTCATTAACATAATGTTCCGTCCTCCATCGGTATATCAGAATAGTACGTTTTTATAAAATATGCTCAACCTTGTTACACTAATTATATCTGGTTAATATTAAATACGCCTTAACTAAGTATTAAGTTTTTATTAATTTTTTCCATTTCAAAGCGCCGGGGATGTTCCTGAAAATCAGCCGGCAAACAAAATGTCCCCTTGCCGCCCTGCCGCCTATCCTAGTCTCTTTTCAATCAATTGAGCGAGATCAGTTGCCAGTATATTTAATTCGTTTTGATTTTTTCCTTCTAACATCACCCTGATTAATGCTTCGGTACCGGAGGGCCTGATTAAAACCCTTCCCTGTCCTGTCATTCTTTTCTCGATAGCCCTGATCTCCTCCATTATCACAGGGTCTTCCTCGTATTTCCCTTTATTTTCATTTTTAACTCTGGCGTTGACCAATATTTGGGGGTAGGAGGTCATAATACTTGCTAATTGGGACAACTTTTTCCCTTCTTCCTTCATCACAGCAATTAATTGTACAGCCGTTAACAGTCCGTCACCTGTTGTGTTATAATCTAGGAAAATAATATGTCCGGATTGCTCGCCACCTAGACAGTATTTTCCTTTAACCATTTCTTCCAACACATATTTATCCCCAACCTTCGTCTTTATAACATTACACCCATGTTCCTTCATAGCTATTTCAAATCCCATATTGCTCATAACCGTTGCTACAACGGTGTTGTTTTTAAGTTTACCGTATTTTTTTAGATTTGTGGCACATATTGCCATAATATAATCACCGTCTATAACGTTCCCTTTTTCGTCTACTGTGATCAAACGATCAGCATCTCCGTCAAAAGAGAGCCCTATATCAGCTTTGGTCTCCTTTACCAGTTCAACTACCTTTTGAGGATTTGTAGATCCGCAATTTTCGTTAATATTGACTCCATTAGGTTGATTATTGATGATAAATACATCGGCACCGAGATCCTGCAGCAATTTAGGGGCTACCCTGTAGGCTGCGCCATTCCCGGTATCTACGGCAATTCTAAGTCCTTTAAAATTACAACCTATTGTTGTTTTTAAAAAGTTGATATATTCATCTGTTTTGCCCTCATTGTTAACAATTAAGCCGACATCTCCACCCTCTGCCCTGCTATTTACATCGCCATGATTCATAATATATTTCTCTATTTTATCTTCAGCCTCATCTGATAATTTATATCCTTCGCTATTAAAAAATTTTATTCCGTTATATTCTGCCGGATTATGAGAAGCCGATATTACAATTCCAAAATCCGCCCCCAAGTGCCTAGTCAAATGTGCTACAGCAGGTGTGGGAATGACGCCCAGGGATACCACATCCACTCCCATTGATAAAAATCCGGCTGCAATTGAGGATTCCAATAGAGCACCGGATATACGTGTATCTTTTCCGATAGCTATTTTTGATTTTTTACCATTGTTTTTGTTCATCAATACATATGCGCCTACACGCCCTAATTTATATGCAAGTTCTGGGGTTAGATCCCTATTTGCAATTCCCCTCACACCGTCTGTGCCAAACAATTTTCCCATTCTTGTACCCCCATTTACCTTATACTAATATCTGTTATATATACTATTACACTGAACCATCCAACGTTATATATTTACAACAAATAGAATTCCTGCTGTCACAATTCAATCTTCCCATGATATTATATCACAGCTATAATAACGGAAAAAGTCATCTATTGTAGTATTACAAAAAAGTCGGGCCCCTTTATAAATAAAAAACCCCCACCGATATGAGAGTTTTTTATTATTATTTAAAATTTACTTGTCTGACCTCTGCTGCTCCTATTTCAAGGGCCTTTTTATTTAAAGGGAGCAGGTGTTCCTTACTTGGTCCATATACTTTTCTGAAAGCCTCAAGTGCCGTATCAATTTCCACAGCCTTCGTAATCTCCAAATAAGCCCCCAAGAGCACCATATTGGCCACTCTCGAATTTCCAAGTTCATTAGCAATATCGGTAGCTTTTATATAATAAACCCTGATGTCATCTCTGGATACCTTTCTTTTTACTAATGAGCTGTTCACTATTAACACCCCACCCTCGACAACACTGTCTTCAAATTTATCAAGGGAAGGTAAATTCATTATAATAGCGGACGTTGCATCATTTGTAATAATAGGGGAACCTATGGGAGAATCAGATATCATGACAGCACAATTTGCAGCGCCACCACGCATTTCCGGCCCGTAAGAAGGCAACCAGGAAACCTCTTTATCTTTCAACATTCCCGCATAAGCTAACAATTGACCTGCAGACATAATACCTTGACCACCAAAACCTGCCATTATTACTTTTTCTGTTGCCATATTATTTTCCCCCCTCCGGTGTGCGTAAATTCCCTAATGGATAATAGGGAATCATATTTTCCTCCAACCATTTCATCGCCTTGGGAGGTGTTAACCCCCAATTTGTCGGACACGTGGAAAGCACTTCTACAATACTAAAACCAGCCCCGGCTAGCTGTGCCTCAAATGCTCCTTTGATGGCTTTTTTAGCCTTTCTAATATTTGCAACATTATGAACAGATACCCTTTCCACAAAAGCTGCCCCGTCAATTGTAGCTAACAATTCGGACATCTTTATAGGTTTTCCCGCCAGCTCCTCTTTTCTTCCCTCAGGAGCTGTTGTGGCTTTCTGTCCAATTAGAGTCGTTGGGGCCATCTGTCCACCGGTCATGCCATAGATAGTATTATTGACAAAAATGGTGGTAATTTTTTCGCCCCTGTGTGCAGCATGAACAATCTCCGCCGTGCCGATGGCAGCCAAATCCCCGTCCCCCTGATATGTAAACACTACACTCTCAGGGAGAACCCTCTTAATACCGGTAGCTACTGCCGGTGCCCTGCCATGGGCCGCTTCATGCATATCACAATTAAAATATTCGTAAGCAAACACCGAACAACCCACAGGGGCTACACCAATGGCTTTTCCAAGTATATCTAATTCTTCCAATACCTCTCCTACTAATCTATGAATAATACCATGAGTACATCCGGGACAATAATGGGTCTGTTTTTCCGTCAAACCTTTGGTCCTTCCGAATACTACAGTCATTGTTCTACACCCCCCAAAATTTCCTTAGCTTTTGCAATAACAGCATCCGGTGTTGGAACCATACCACCTGTCCTTCCATAAAAGTATACCGGAAGCCTTCCTTCGTTTGCAATTTTTACATCATCAAGCATTTGGCCTGTGCTCATCTCCACGGTCAATATAGCCTTTGCACTTGCCGGGATTTCATCAAACGCCCTGCTCGGATACGGCCATATTGTGATAGGTCTTATAAGTCCTGCTTTAATTCCCTCTTCTCTCAATGTTTCGATGGCATTTTTAACAATTCTCGAGGTTGTCCCATAAGCTACAAGTACAATTTCCGCATCTTCCATTCTGTACATCTCATACATAACTTCGTTTTTCTCTATCTCTTTATATTTTCTATCCAGTTTCCAGTTATGGTCCTCAAGGTCCTGCGTGGCCAAAAGTAGGGAAGTTACAATATTTGGCTCTCTCTTGCCCTTTGTTCCCCTTGTTGCCCAATCTTTTGGCGGCAAATCCCTTTTTTTAGGTTCACTAAATTCAACAGGTTCCATCATTTGGCCGAGCATACCGTCCCCCTGTATAATTACCGGGGTTCTATAATAATCGGCAACATTGAAGGCTTCCATTGTCAAATCAACAGCTTCCTGAACCGTAGCGGGAGCATATGCCGGATGCCTGTAGTCCCCATTTCCTCCACCCCGTGTAACCATAAAATAATCCGATTGCGAAGGTTGGATATTTCCCAGTCCCGGGCCACCCCTTGATATATTTATAATAACACATGGTAATTCGGCTCCGGCTATATAACTAATCCCTTCCTGTTTTAAAGCCACTCCTAACGAAGAAGACGATGTTAATACCCTCTCCCCCGCACCGGCAGCCCCGTATACCATATTAATAGCAGCTACTTCAGATTCGGCTTGGAGAAATACTCCGCCTATTTTAGGTAATTCCCTGGCCATAAATTCCGGCAATTCGCTTTGTGGCGTAATCGGATATCCAAAAAAATATTTGCATCCTGCTTTGATGGCCGCAGCACCAAGCGCCTCATTTCCTTTCATCAATACTTTAGTCATAAATTTTCCCCCCAACGTTTTTCATCAATCTTCTTTTTCCACCGTAATTACTAAGTCCGGACAGATAGTTGCACAATTTGCACAAGCAATGCATTTATCCATTTCATATATAGTAGCCGGGTGATAGCCCCTAGCATTCATCCTGTTTTTATCCATTTTAATTATCTTTACCGGACAAACAGTTACACATAATTCACAGCCCTTACAACGATCTTCATCGAACGTGACCTTACCCTTAATTTTTGCCATTTAAAACCTTCCCCCCTTACATCCAATCTTCACGCATAATCATTCTGATAGGTATAATTTGACCCTCTATATGATTTGGTAATTTTCTTGCAACACTTTCAATAGCACAAGTATATTTAATAGGTATATTTAATGTGCTTGAAACTTTTTTGCAAAGACCCAGACCCCTTAAGACATCTTCCACCGTAGTATGTTTTAACAAATGAGTATTGTTAATAAGCCCGGTTACCTTTACTCCTGAGGCTTTTTCAATAGCCTCTATATGATACATGACCCCCGCTTCCGTTTGTGTTTCCGGTCTGTTTGCATTAATCACACAAAACATATCATATTTACCGGGTACCAAGTACTCATTGTATCTACCCAACACCCTTGCTCCTGTGGAATCACCGCCAACATCCATTATCAGATCATAATCCTCGTTCTGTAACGGCCCTAAAATATCAGCGGATATAGAAGGTAAATCTATGCTTGAACCTTTTATATAACTAGATACTACCAAAATACCATAGTCTTCTAAAAGCTCAAATTTTTCTCTGCTCCTAAAATATGGGTTTGCTATGTCTAAATCAGCTAGTGCCACCTTTTGGCCTAATTCCGCTAAATTGATAGCATAGTTTATCGAAAATTCAGTTTTACCGCTACCGTAATGTCCTATAATAACACGGATCCTTTTATCATTAAGCATTGTATCACCTTTAAAATAATTTGGCCTTACATAATACCTTAGAGCAATCGAGTAATGAAAAATATTGCATATTACTATGCAACATGTTTCGTGATTTTATCCCAACCCCATATCTAAAAACAATACCTTCTATATAATACACCAATTTGTAACTATTTGAAAGCCTTGTTATAGGTTTTAAGCTTGTTTTAAAATTCCAACGTAACATTAACCGATTATTTTGCATAATATCCAATGGTTGTTAGCTTCAGATTATCACTTGTCTATTAATTTAATATCAATGGTTTTGGGATTTAGGTACACTTCCTTAATATCTTTTTCAAAGACAAAAGGTAGTTGGGCCACCAATTCAACAGTATATTTATCCGCATCAAGCCCATTTAAGTCTACTGCTATTTTAATATCGTCCTCCTTAATAGAATCCAATACATTTCTTGGCGCAATTATTCTCACATTTATATTTTCGGGAACATCGCCTATATCGACCTTGAGGCCTTCGCGTACATTATCAAATATTATTCTGTCTTTGCTGACCCCATAAGTTGCCTCTTCTATTCTTTCTAAGTTCAAATTAATGGTAACGGATACGTTCTTATGCAAAGTTATTCCCTCAGGCAAATCTAGCTTTACATTTAGCAACGTCTTGTCCTGATTCAGATTATCGATTTTAATCAGTTCCGTTGTAACCTCGGTAACCCTATCAATTAATTCCTTCTGGCCCCTCAGTGTAACGTTTGTCGGATTAATCCCCACGTTAGTAACAACATAACCGGCTTCTGTAGTTATTTGTAAATCGGGTTTGATAGGAACGGATTTTAACAAATCAACCGATAATGAAACATCCACTTGTGAAGTTTTTACATTCACGTCCGCTACTTCTTCATTTTTATTATTAACCGGTTTCAGTGGCAGATTTAATACAACGTTTCTAGATTCCCCGGTGACGTCTAATTGTGCAATTACACTTTCTACCAAATTAACATGGCTTTCTGCCCCTTCAATCCACACTGTTGTCGGTCTATATTCAAGATTTCCGATAATAAAATTGTCCTTAGGAACGCCGGACGTTATAACCTTCACTTCTCTCTGTTCACTTATGATCCTTTCGAGCTCCACACGAATAAATCTCGGGGTTACATCTGCCTCTATATTATTGGGTATGATAACTTCTAGAGGTATGTTGTTTATTCCTTCACCATATCCCCTCAGATCCGCCCCGATTTGAATCTGTTCGGTAGATACTTTGTCTAATTCGTCCCTTCTTCCTATTAACTTGACTCTTGCTTTAAAGTCGGCATCATCCTTAATAGCCAATTTTTGTTCCTTAAGTTCTTCAACATTCATTAACCTTACGGGAATACCCGGAAAATTTCGATATTCGGTTGGATTAAATGTATTCATAACATATATCCATAAAACAAGGGCAAAAAGAATTGAAATAATTTTGGGTG
>CAZVFS010000056.1:0-5857 GCA_964626575.1 uncultured Alkaliphilus sp.
TATTAAAAAAGATAGGAAACATAGGAATTATTATAGCGATACCGTTTATAGAGGAAAGCAGCAAAACTATTTTTGCGCGTATTTTAAAGACAAACCTGATAGCAACGCATATCGTGTTTGGGATTATTGAGGGCATATACGACATAATAAACTCGTCCGAAAAAACGGGTAAATGGGCTGCCCTGGTAAGCTTAATAAGTCACGGCATTTTTGGGGCCGCGACATATTTGACAACAAAAATGGGGCATTCGGTTTATTGGGGAATAGCCCTTGCTTGGCTGCTGCATAGCGCTTGGAATTGGTATGTAACACACGGCAGGCGACCATAGGTCGCTCCTACAAAAAAACCGGCATATCTGCACATCATTTCCGGTTTCCGAAACGTAGGGGTGGCTCTTGATCGCCCATTAGGCATTTCAAATATTAAAGGCATTCAGGAAGTGATAGAACATGGACAAGGAACTGTTACTTGCACCTATGAGAGGTTCTGTGGGTTATACGCAACTCATGGACAGTATCAAAAAAGAAAAGACACCTGTGGTATTATACGGGCTTAATGAAACACAAAAATCCCATATCATATATGGAATTCACAATGAACTGGAAAAACAAATCTGTGTAGTAACATATAACGACACAGAAGCTAAACAGATATACGAGGATTTAAAATTTTATGTGGCAAACAGAGCGTTGTTGTTTCCAACAAGGGACATAGTATTTTATAACATGGAAGCGATAAGCCACAGTACGGAAGAAGAAAGAATGAAAGCAATAGAAAAAATCACGGGAAAGGAAAACTGTGTTGTTGTCATTTCGGTAGAGGCACTGCTCCATCAACTGCCTCCTCCCACCGCATATATAAAAAATCAGATAAATTTTGGAATAGACAAAACAGTGGATTTGGACAATGTAATAGAAATTTTTGTCTCCCAGGGCTATGAAAGAACAGATATAGTAGAAGAGCGGGGACAATTCAGCATAAGGGGGGACATAATAGACATTTTCCCGGTGACTTCCGAAACACCTTTTAGGATAGAACTGTTTGGTGATGAGATGGATTCTATACGTCGATTTGAGGTAAACACGCAGCGTTCCATGGACAGGGTGGGACTTGTCAGGATTTATCCTGCAAGGGAAACAGTTGTAGGGAACTTTATCGTAGATGAAACGGTTTCCAAGCTATACAAAGACTTTAAATCGATAAGTAAAAAATTAGACACAGATGCCGAACAAAATCTGAAGGAAAAATTTGAAGAAATCGTGGAAAAACTAGGGGAATTCAAAAATTTTGAGGGCATAGACAGGCTTTTGCCTTATATATATGATGAACCGAGCACATTGTTGGACTATTTCAACGAGGATGCTATTTTTGTACTGGATGATCCAAACCGCCTGAGGGAAAAATCATACGGATATATAAATGAATTTCACCAAAGCTTTAATATTCTCATGGAGAGAGGAAATGTGTTTCCAAAACAGGGAAAACTGGTACTCGATTACGGTGAAATAGTAGAAAAGCTTAAAAAACATAGATTAGTCACATTAAGCCTGTTACCCAGGACCATTAAGGATTTTTCAATAAAGGAAATTATCAGTTTTGATGCGAGACCCATGCAACCTTTTAACGGTAGGATGGAGATTTTGAAAAAGGAAATAAAAAGACTGCAACAAAGGGGCTATAAGATAGTATTAGTTCCTGGCACAGAAGAGAGGGCCGCCAGGTTATTGGAATATTTAAAGGATAACAGGGTGAATGTGGAATTTGCCCCGCCCGCTAAAAAGGACTTGGTTACCGGAGAAGTGGCTATAGTCAGCGGTAATCTGCGCAGAGGCTTTGAATATATAAGAAATAAATACGCACTCATAACGGATTTTGAAATTTACGGCGTTCACAAACAACAGCGTAAGACAGCCGGGAGGAAAGGCGCTTCACTGATAAGATCATCTATAGATCTAGGTGTGGGAGATTATATAGTACACGAGGGCCATGGCATCGGAAAATATGTGGGGATAGAAGAGCTGAAAATAGAAGGAGTGAAAAAGGAATATTTTAAAATAGCCTATTTAGGGGAAGATTTTTTATACGTACCCATAGATCAAGCAAACCTTATACAAAAATATTTAGGCAGTGAAGATGCACCCCCGAGATTAAACAGATTAGGCAGCGCCGAATGGGTGAAAACAAAAGCAAAGGCGAAAAAGGCAATAGAGGATATGGCGGAGGACCTGCTCAGACTCCATGCAGAAAGGGAAAAAATGAGGGGATTTAAGTTTAGCGAGGATACGGATTGGCAAAAACAATTTGAGGATTTGTTTCCTTACCTGGAAACACCGGACCAGTTGAGATGCATAGAAGAAGTGAAACAGGATATGGAAAAGGAAAAGGCTATGGATAGGCTATTATGCGGGGATGTCGGATATGGCAAGACGGAAGTAGCCATCCGTGCGGCCTTTAAAGCGGTCATAGACAATAAACAGGTGGCATTTTTAGTACCTACAACGATTTTAGCCCAGCAACATTACAATACATTCAGACAGAGATTTTCAGGGTTCCCTGTTAACATAGAAATGCTCAGTCGTTTCAAGAGCATTGGGGAACAGGAACAAATTTTAGAAGGGATGCGAACAGGCAATATAGACATAGTTATCGGAACCCATAGGTTGTTATCTAAGGATGTGCAGTTCAGGGATTTGGGACTACTTGTGGTCGACGAGGAACAACGTTTCGGTGTGAAGAGCAAGGAGACTTTAAAACAATTAAAAAAGACCGTGGATGTGTTGACGCTGACGGCGACACCCATACCGAGGACCTTGCATATGTCCATGATAGGTATTCGGGATGTGAGTGTTATCGAAGAACCCCCCGACGAGAGATTTCCTGTTCAAACCTATGTGTTGGCATATAACGAGGCCATAGTTATGGACGCAATTACAAAGGAAATATCGAGGGGTGGACAGGTATATTATGTATATAACAGGGTGCAAAAAATCCACAGGATAGCCAATCAGCTTGCACAGTTGGTGCCTCAGGGCAGAATCGCAATAGCCCACGGGCAGATGTCCGAAAGGCAATTGGAGAAGGTAATGTTGGATTATATGAGTGGGGAATATGATATACTGGTCAGCACAACTATTATAGAAACAGGGCTGGATATTTCCAATGTAAACACCATAATAATTTTGGATGCGGATAAATTGGGGTTATCGCAGTTATATCAATTGCGAGGCAGGGTCGGCAGGTCATACCGGCAGGGTTACGCATATTTGATGTATGATAAAGATAAAATACTTTCCGAAGTAGCGGAAAGGAGACTTAAAACAATCAGGGAATTTACCGAATTCGGCGCGGGATTTAAAATAGCTATGCGGGATCTGGAGATAAGGGGAGCGGGTAATCTTCTTGGTGGCGAACAACACGGGCACATGGCAGCAATCGGCTATGATCTGTATGTTAAACTTCTGGAAGAGACTATGGGACAATTAAAGGGAGATTATATTGAAAGGCCTGAGGATACCGTTATAGAGATAAACGTTGATGCCTATATTCCGGAAAAATATATTGAAAATCAAAGTCATAAAATAGAAATATACAAAAAAATTGCATCTATACGCGATATAGGTGATATGTATAGAATAGATGAAGAAATAAGGGAGCGCTTTGGAAATATACCGTCAAATACACAAAATTTACTCCTGATTTCATATATAAAATCCATTGCAAGGCCTCTCAAAATAACAGCCATCACTCAAAATGGAAAAAGTATTCGTATCCAATTTAAGGATGATTCCATGATAGATGCCGAAAAGGTCAGTAGTATACTTCATAAATATAATAGGAAAGTGACATTTAATGCAACAGCGGAACCCTATTTTGTTTACGGGGTATCCTCAATGGATCAGCATAAAACGTTATCGGATTTGAGGGATATTATAGAAACTCTCCGCACTTTTCAAATCATATAAAAAATTAAAGATTTTCAATCCTACACAAATCAGTTATAATACAAGATAGTATTGCAGGACAGATGGGAGATGTTAAATGTGAAATTAAATATACGAAGCAAATTATCGGTGTTGGTTATAATGGTTCTTATTGTAAACATGTTGGTTGTTGGGTGTTTCAAAAAATCACCAAAGCTGAAAAAAGGGGTGGTAGCTACCGTTAACGGTACGGAAATTCTGGAAACGGAGTATGAAAAATTATTAAATTATTATCTGTCGGAACTTCGTGCAAGTTACAGTTTAACAGATGATACATTGAACAAGGATATGGGTACGGGTACGACTCTTTTAGATTCTCTGAAATCGGAAATATTAGATACAATTATTATAGGACAAATCATTGCTAAAGAAGCAGCAGCAAACAACATCATAGTTGATGAAGCGGAACTTCAGGAATTATACGAGGAGAATCATTTGAAATTAATGGAAGAAGACGAAAGTTACAAAAAAATGATTGAAGAAAACAAAATTGACGGGGATTTTATAAAGGAACAGATGGGGAAAAATTTACTGGGCTATAAATATAAAACATTTTATTTAGACAAAATAAAAATAACCGATGAAACTGCCAGGGCCTTTTATGATGAAAATGGGGAATTGTTTCACATGGAAGAAATAAAAGCACGGCACATTCTAGTAGACAAAGAACAGTTGGCAAAAGATATTATTAAAAAATTGGAAGAAGGGGAAGACTTTGCTGAACTCGCAAAGGAACATTCCATAGAGCCCGGTGCGGAACAGAGTGGCGGAGATTTGGGATATTTTTCGAGAGATATTAACTTTGTACCGGAATTTAAGGAAGCGGCTTTCGCCCTGGAGGTTGGCCAAATAAGTGAGCCCGTTAAGACAGAACATGGATATCATGTAATCACGGTGGAAGACAGGGTAGAAGAGAATGTGGAATTTGAAGATGCTATAGAAGGAATTAAGTATTCCCTTAAGGAAACAGACTATCAAAATCATATAGGCGAAATATTTGAAAAAGCAGATATAGTCAAAAGTGACAAACTGTAAAAATTTGATGAATAAAAAACCACTATTGGTAAAATAATAGTACCACATGGTGCATTTTGTTTAAACTCAGGACTAAACTTGGGAGGGAATAGGGTGAAAGCAACAGGAATAGTAAGAAGAATAGACGATCTAGGCAGAGTAGTTATTCCTAAGGAAATCAGGAGGACCCTCAGAATCAGGGAAGGGGACCCTTTAGAAATTTTTACAGGAAGAGACGGAGAAGTAATTTTGAAAAAATATTCGCCAATTGGGGAGTTAGGTGAATTTGCCACAGAATACGCTGAATCCCTTCATGAGGCATTACATCACCAGGCGATAATAACAGACAGGGACACTATTATAGCCGTATCAGGTGGCTCTAAAAAGGATTATCTTGATAAGAAGGTAAGTCAATCGTTAGAGAGGATTATGGAAAATAGAGAAACTATAGTTGCAAATAAAGGCGATAAAATGAGGACTATTGCTATAGACGAAAGCGATGAAAAACAATATACAGCGCAGGTTATTGTGCCGATTGTTACCCATGGAGATCCCATAGGTGCGGTTATATTATATTCCAGAGAACCGGATGCGGTTATGGGGGATGTTGAACATAAGATAGCTACAACAGCCGCAGCTTTTTTGTCGAAGCAGATGGAATAACAATAGTTGAACAATGGTTCAACGATGGTTCCAAAATGTTATCCTGAAACGGGCAGAATGAGCTTGACCTGTGAAGGATCTGTAAAAGTAGGGGCGGACCTGTGTGTCCGCCTTTTTGGTATTTTCATAAACTGTTCCCCGGTTCTTCTCAGGGGACGGTTTTTTTGTTATAATGGTCAGGAGTCAGTTGGACAGTTGG
>CAZVFS010000056.1:5957-7669 GCA_964626575.1 uncultured Alkaliphilus sp.
ATTTCAATCGCCCGATTATTTACAGTTAAGGTATGGGGTAGATGATTCTATTTGCCCTATCAGAAACGGAAGGGAAAACACATGAAAAAAGATACTTTTTTAAAGGGTGCATTCATTTTAGGTATATCCGGAATTATAGTTAAAATAATAGGAGCATTTTTCAGAATACCCCTCGCAAACATCATAGGTTCGGAAGGGGTGGGGTATTATCAGGTGGCATACCCCATATATACATTTCTGTTATCCTTTTCGGCAGCAGGATTTCCCACAGCTATTTCAAAATTAGTTTCGGAAAAGAGGGCCAGAGGAAACATAAGGGGCGGACATAAAGTCTTTCAGGTTTCCCTCGGTATTTTAATGATTATAGGAGTAGTAAGTTTTTTATTTTTGAGCCTGGGAGCGAGGTTTTTAGTCGATAATTTTATTAAAGGTCCGAGTTCGTATTTTTCAATACTTGCATTAGCACCTGCGTTATTATTTATACCCGTAATGGCAGCGTACAGGGGATATTTTCAAGGTCTGCAGGATATGATTCCTACTGCCGTATCCCAAGTTATAGAACAAATAGCGAGGGTTATAGTGGGTTTGGCATTAGCTACATTTTTATTGAGTTACGGGACAGAATATGCGGCTGCGGGGGCTTCCTTCGGTGCTACTGCCGGTGCCGTCGCCGGTTTGATAGTTATATTTATTATATATGTCAACAACAAAAACGCAATTTTTTCGGAATTTCAATCCATAGAACAGTATAGGGAAGAACCTCCGGGAAGAATAGCCAAAGATTTATTAAAAATTGCGGTGCCCATCACCCTGGGGGCGGCAGTATTGCCTTTAATTAATATGATAGACTCCATGATAGTGCTCAGACGGTTGCAGGAGGCCGTGGGTCTTAGTTATTTTGAAGCAAACAGTCTTTTCGGACAATTGACAGGTATGGCTATTACACTTGTCCAACTTCCACCGGTGTTGACCACGGCACTATCCATGAGCATTGTACCTGTTATTGCGGCATCCAAAGTCAGGGACGATATGGTATCGATAGAAAGGGACGTGAAAGCGGCATTCCGTGTAACCTTGTTGATAGGGTTGCCGTCCTTTGTGGGTTTAGCCGTGTTACCGACCCCGATTATGGTTATGCTTTTTCCCAAAGAACCTGCTTCGGCCGGAGAGGTTTTGTTATACCTGTCCTTTGCAACATTATCGTTAGCATCGGTACAAACATTGACCGGCATATTACAGGGTATCGGAAAACCGGAAATTCCTGTTCGTAATCTTATGTTTGGAGCCCTTACAAAGCTCATTGTTACCTACGTTTTGACAGGTATTCCTTTTTTAAATATAAAGGGTGCGGCCATCGGCACGGTAATGGCCTATGTGGTTGCGGCTGCCTTGGACCTTGTTGCGGTCAAGAAAAATACTAAAGTTAAATTTGAATTTGTTCAATTTGTATTAAAGCCTACTGTTTCTGTGGGTATTATGGGGGGTGCTGTGTATTTAATTCACAGGTTTGCATTTCCCCTAGTAGGTAATACTATATCTACGATTATTTCTATTGCTGCCGGCGGGGTAGTTTATGGGTTGATGCTGCTTATCACGGGAACGATCATGAAAGAAGATTTTTTAATTCTGCCCAAAGGGGACAGGCTGGCTGCCTTCCTTCATAGGTTTGGTTTACTGAAATAGTAAACAGTTGGCCAGTTGGTCGGTTGGTC
>CAZVFS010000056.1:7769-9673 GCA_964626575.1 uncultured Alkaliphilus sp.
TCGGTTGGTCAGTTGTGAGGGGAAAGGGTTCTGTCCTTTTTGGAGGTGGGAAACGAGAGGCGGGAGGCCGGAATGGTGAATAGAATGGCACAAAAGGACCGTCCCCCCATATCTGCTGTAGCGGCGATTTCAATCGCCCAATTTAAAAATGGAGGCAACATAATATGAACAAAATTACAATAGTCGGCCTGGGGCCGGGTTCAAAAGAACACCTGACCCTGGCCGTATACGAAGAACTGAAAAGGCACAGCAATATATATTTGCGCACAGAAAAACATCCTGTGGTTTCCCATTTGAAGGACAAAGGGGTAGTCTTTAAAACCTTTGATTATGCCTATGAGGATTGTGCCCATGATAAATTCGAAGAGGTTTATAAATATATAGCCGAAAGAATTTTAGATGAGGCAAGAAAAGGTGAAGTGCTGTATGCCGTACCCGGCAGTCCCTTTGTAGCGGAAAGCTCCGTATGGTTGATTTCAGAAGCATGTAAACGGGAAGGAATTGAAATAGAAGTATATCCCGCCATGAGTTTTATCGATGCTGTATTTATGGCGTTAGAGATAGATCCCATAGAAGGTTTTCAGTTACTGGATGGGCTCCAATCGGACAGGCAGAAACCGGATCCTGATATAAACAACTTAATTGCGCAGGTGCATGATAGGTTCACCGCTTCCGAAGTGAAATTACAGTTGATGCGTTATTATAATGATGAACAGGAAATATATGTTGTGAGAGCGGCTGGAATACCTGATATTCAAAGAATTGTAAAAATCCCCCTTTTTAAGTTGGATAGAGTAGGCCTGATTGATTATTTAACAACTATTTTCGTCCCAAAGGTTGAAAATAGTGAAAAAAAGTATTACAATATGAATAATTTAGCGGAAATAATGGAAAGATTAAGGAGTAAAGGAGGATGTCCTTGGGATGTGAAACAGACACATCAAAGTTTAAAGCCCTATTTAATAGAAGAGAGCAATGAAGTAATAGAGGCCATAGATATGGAGGACGATAGCGCGTTAGAAGAGGAATTAGGTGATGTGTTATTGCAGGTTGTTTTCCATAGCCAGATAGCAAAGGAAAGAGATGCTTTTCAACTTGAAGATGTAATTCACGGGTTATGTCGTAAACTGATTTTCAGGCATCCTCATGTTTTTGGGGATAAGACAGCAAACACCGAAGCAGATGTTGCAAAAATATGGGCAGAACAAAAATTAAAGGAAAAAGAGTTAAAAAATCAATAAAAAAGAAGGATTTTCAAAATTGAGGTAGAATAAAACTATACTATGTACCAAAGTATTGAAAAACACATTATATATCATATTAAAAACTAAGGAGGCAGTATATAATGAACAAAGCTGAATTAATTTCCAAAATGGCGGAGAAAAGCCAATTGACAAAGAAGGACACAGAATCTGCATTGAATTCATTTATTGAAACTGTGGAAGAAACATTGGCTTCCGGGGATAAAGTGCAGCTAGTGGGTTTTGGCACCTTCGAGGTTAGAGAGAGAAAACCAAGACAAGGCAGAAATCCGAGAAATCCTGAACAAATCATCCAAATTCCGGCTTCAAAGGCTCCTGTATTTAAGGCAGGAAAAACATTTAAGGAGAAAATGAACAAGTAATCCAAGCAAACATGCTGTATGTATGAAATTTTAAATTTTACATTATTGGATATTTTATTTTGTGGTATGTGAAAAATCGTTGTGTTAGTATTCGAAAATATCGCAGGTTTTAACTGTAAAAATCTTGGTTGTATTATACGTATATACATACGATGAAAGAACATATAATTTCAAGCAACTTCCGGCAATATGGTACTTTGTTACTGGGGTTGCTTTCTTTATGACCTAACCCAATTTGTGCGACCAGAGGGAGCGACAAATTGATGGTAGGTCAAACGCA
>CAZVFS010000057.1:0-9614 GCA_964626575.1 uncultured Alkaliphilus sp.
TTTGTGCTTTTGGCCACATTTATGGCACGAAGAAAATTAGTGCGTATGTTGAAGGAAGAAATTAAGGATAACGAAGATCTGGCGAATATAATAACGATAAAGGGGAAACCGCGAAAGTGATTTTGTCATTCCGAGATGTACAGAACGGGTTTGACTTGCGAGGGATCTATTGAACTTTTAAAATTAAAAAGGAGTTTAGAAAGTATGAAACTTGTTTATAAGGGTAAAACAAAAGATGTGTATGATCTGGAAAACGGCAATTATCTGCTTAAATTCAAGGATGACGTAACAGGAACAGATGGTAAATTTGATCCGGGTGCAAATACGGCCGATCTGACCATAGCGGGAATAGGTAAATCCGGGCTCAAGTTAACAAAATATTTTTTTGAGGTATTAAAAAACAATAATGTGCCCACCCATTATGTTGATGCAAATATTGAAGAAGCTACCATGACAGTAAAACCTGCCGTCATGTTTGGCAATGGACTTGAGGTTATTTGCAGATACAGAGCGGTAGGTAGTTTTTTACGCCGTTATGGGATGTACGTGGAGGAGGGACAAAAGCTGGATACATTTGTGGAATTCACTCTCAAGGATGATAAGCGCAATGATCCGCCTATTTCGGAAGACGCCCTCCATATGTTGGGAATACTGACAAGGGAAGAATATAAAATTATAAAGAGTTTAACCGGGAGAATTTGTAATATAATAAAAGAGGAATTAGCCAAAAAGGATATAGAACTTTATGATATCAAGTTGGAATTTGGTAAAATCGGGGGAGAAGGGCAAATAGCCTTGATAGATGAGATTTCAGGCGGAAATATGAGAGCATACAAGGACGGAAAATATATAGAGCCATTACAGTTGGAGAAATTAATTTTAGCCGGATAGGAGACGATTATATGCGCAAACTTTTAAAATTTATTAAACCTTACCGTGTTGCCATCGCAACGGCTTCAGGTTTAATATTCATACAAGTTATTTTAGAACTGCTTTTGCCCACACTGATGGGTAGTATTATTGACATAGGGGTGGTGAATGGGGATACAAACTATATATTTAAAACAGGTGGATTGATGATGTTGGCCGCATCATTTGTTATAATATTTGCAATTGTGTCAATCTATCTGTCGTCAAAGGTTTCTATGGCGTTTGCGAGGGATCTTCGCAGTAAGGTTTTTAAAAAGGTAGAAGACTTTTCCCTTAGCGAGTTCGATAAGATAGGTACACCTTCGTTAATTACCAGAACCACAAATGATATTACACAGATACAACAAGTAGTGATGATGTCCCTCAGAATAATGGCAAGAGCACCCATGATAACTATAGGCAGCGTTATTATGGCTGTCCATAAAAATGCGAGATTGTCACTGATCATTGTATTTATATTACCTGTAATCATATTAGCAATAATTATCGTAACTAAAAAAGGGGTACCGTTATTTAAAGCGATACAAATTAAAATTGACAGGTTAAATCAAATTTTGAGAGAGAACCTTATGGGTGTCAGGGTGGTCAGGGCCTTTAACAGAGTGGATTATGAAAAAGAACGTTTTAAGGTGGCAAACAAAGACATTACAGACATAACAATTAAAGTCAGTAAGATAATGGCGACTATGATGCCGGTTATAACCTTGGCGCTTAACTTTACTATAATAGCCGTAATATGGTATGGTTCCATAAATATAGACAGAGGCGCCATGCAGGTGGGAGACCTGATAGCATTTGTTCAGTACGTAATACAGAGCATGTTTTATTTAGCTATGCTCTCCATGATTTTTATAATGATATCGCGTGCATCCGCATCCGCCGCGAGAATCAATGAAGTGCTTGATATGGAACCGGAGATAAAGGATCCGGAAAATCCCGGCATTATAAATATAAAAAATGGGACCATACAATTCAAAGATGTAACCTTTAGCTATCCGGGTGCGGAAGAACCTGCTTTAAAAAATATTTCCTTTACTGCAAGACCGGGTGAGGTAACCGCTATTATAGGAGGGACCGGCTCGGGGAAATCAACACTAATAAATCTTATCCCCAGATTTTATGATGTGGACAGTGGCAGCATTTTAATAGATGGCGTCGATATAAGGGAGATAACACAAAAAACCTTGAGAGAGAGTATCGGTTTTGTTCCTCAAAAATCGGTTCTTTTCACAGGGACAGTCACAGATAACATTAAATACGGGAAAGAAGATGCAACAGACGGGGAGGTCAGTCATGCAACCGAAATAGCCCAAGCCGAAGAATTCATATCAAATATGAAGGCAGGATTTGGTTCCGTTATTGCACAAGGAGGAACCAATGTATCAGGCGGACAAAAACAGAGGCTCTCTATTGCAAGGGCATTAGTAAGAAAGCCAAGAATATATTTATTTGACGATAGCTTTTCCGCACTTGATTTTAAAACCGATGCAAAACTGCGCAATGCTTTAAGAGATGAGGTCACCGAATCTACGCTGATAATAGTTTCACAGAGGGTGAGCACTGTTATGGATGCGGATCAAATAATAGTTTTAGACGGAGGTACAATTTTAGGAATAGGGAACCACAGAGAATTATTAAAAACTTGTAATGTTTATAGGGAAATTGTATCTTCCCAGCTCTCGGAGGAGGAAATTGCGTAATGAAAGATAATAAAGGAGATAAACAAATAATTGAGATGGGCAGGGGCCGTGGAAGAGGGCCTGTAATGGGTATGGCGATGGAAAAGCCGAAAGATTTTAAGGGGACATCTAAAAGATTATTAGCTTATCTGAAGCCGTTCAATCTTCAGCTGATCATAGTGATTATAGCCTCAATATTAAGTACGGTATTCGCTACGCTTGGCCCAAGGGTTATGGGCAAGGCGACCACAAAGCTTTATGAAGGAGTAAAACAAAAAATACAAGGCGTTGCCGGGGCCAGTATAGATTTTGATTATATACTCAAAATATTGATTGTTCTGGGCGTTTTATATGTCGCCAGTGCGATTTTTGCTTATATGCAGCAGCTTATTATGGCAACTGTTACCCAAAAGACGATGTATAACATGCGTAATGATATAAATGATAAACTTTTTAAGTTGCCGCTGAAATTTTTTGATTCCCATACTCATGGTGATATATTGAGCCGCGTTACAAATGATATTGATAATATAAGCAGCACCCTGCAACAAAGTGCTACGCAGCTCATTACGTCGTTGACCACACTTATAGGCATAGTAATTATGATGCTCATAATCAGTCCTGTTATGACCCTTATTTTGGTTATAACTTTGCCGTTATATGGGTTAGTAACAAAAGTGGTGGCAAAACATTCCCAGAAGTATTTTGCGAGGCAACAGAGGGCTTTAGGGGAATTGAACGGGCATATAGAGGAGATATACACAGGCCATAAAATAATTAAGGCATTTTCCAGAGAAAAGAAATCCATAGAGCATTTTGAAAAAATCAACGGGAACCTCTATGAAGCAGGTTTAAAGGCCTTTTTTATTTCAGGTATGATTATGCCGCTCATGAATTTTATCAATAATATCGGTTTTATTTTCATTTCTGTTATTGGCGGTATTTTAGCAATCAGGAATGCGGTAGTGATAGGGGACGTTCAGGCATTCGTACAATATTCAAAACAATTTACACAGCCAATCGTTCAAACAGCCAATATAGCTAATATCTTGCAAGCCACCATAGCGTCGGCAGAGCGTGTATTCGAAATTTTAGATGAAACTGAAGAGATATCGGATAAGGAAGATAGTAAGGTTATCGATATGCCAAGGGGGGAAGTCGCATTTCAAGATGTAAAATTTTCATATAAAGAAGAAGAGCCCCTGATAGAAAACATGAACATAGATATAGGGCAGGGCCAAACCATTGCTATTGTAGGGCCAACCGGTGCGGGCAAAACCACCATCGTAAATCTTCTTATGCGTTTTTATGAGATAGGGGAGGGGAAAATTACTGTCGATGGCGTCGATATCAGAGATTTATCAAGGGGGCATTTGAGGAATATCTTTGGTATGGTGCTGCAGGATACATGGTTATTTAACGGAACCATAAGAGAAAATATAGCTTACGGCAAACAAGATGCCACGGAAGAAGAGATTATTAGAGCATCCAAAGCTGCCCATGCAGACTATTTTATCAGGAGGCTTCCTGACGGATATGATACGATGCTCAGCGAGGAGGCTTCAAATATTTCACAGGGACAAAAACAACTTCTTACGATTGCTCGTGCTATATTGGCGAATCCCGCTATATTGATCTTGGATGAGGCTACCAGCAGTGTAGATACCAGGACAGAAATTTATATACAAAAAGCTATGCAAACCCTCATGGAGGGCAAAACAAGTTTTGTGATAGCTCATAGATTATCTACAATTCGCGATGCGGATTTGATATTGGTTATAAATGAGGGCAGTATTATAGAAAAGGGGACTCATAATGAGCTTTTGGCTCAGGAAGGTTTTTATGCGGATCTTTATAATAGCCAATTTACAGGCAGGAAAAAGCAGCATTATATGTCATCCTGAGATGTGCAGTATGAGTTTGACCCCGAAGGATCTCAATTTTGAGGAAGGTGAAAATAATGGCGGTACTTTGGGAATTGTTTACTATGTTTTTTCGCATAGGGGCATTTACATTTGGTGGCGGTTATGCAATGCTCCCGATCATACAAAAAGAGATTGTAGAGAAAAAAGAATGGTCTACAAATGAGGAAATTATAGATTGCTTTGCTATCGGACAATGCACGCCCGGGGTTATTGCCGTAAATACGGCAACCTTTATAGGTTACAAAAAAAAGGGTGTTGCAGGCGGGATTGTTTCAACAATAGGGGTGGTGCTGCCGTCTTTGGTCATCATAACCATCATAACTACATTTTTCAAACAATTTCAACATTATAAAGTCGTACAGTATGCTTTTGGCGGCATAAGAGTAGGTGTTATTGCACTGATTTCAAATACGGTGTTCAAAATGTTCAAGCAAGTTGTAATAAATTGGGTATGCATAGCAATATTTATAGCTGCATTCATATTTACAGCCTTTACCGATTTTTCTCCGATTATTATGATAGTTGCATCGGCATTGGTAGGTATTTTAAGGGGATGGGACAGTATTAAAGTTGAAGGGGAGGGCGTAGAATGATTTATTTGAAATTATATTTTGAATTTTTTAAGATAGGTCTATTTGCCATAGGTGGGGGCCTCGCCACTCTGCCCTTCATTAAACAACTGGCGGGGAAATATGGATGGATCACCCAAAAACAGATATTGGACATGATAGCGATTTCGGAATCCACACCGGGGCCCATAGGTATAAATGCGGCCACATTCGTAGGCAACATAACAGCGGGATTATTTGGGGGTATAGTAGCAACTGTCGGGGTTGTGACCCCGTCTGTCATAATTATATTGTTAGTTGCACATTATTTTATAAAGTTTAGCGAAACACAGATTATAAAATCCGTTTTTACCGGCATAAGACCGGCGGTAACGGGTCTCATTGCAGCGGTAGGTTTTGAAGTAGCAAAGGTAACATTGTTTAATATCGATGCCATATCTAAGGCCCTATCAATATTTAACGTTAAAATTCTGCCGATATTAAATATAAAAGCAGTTATATTATTTGGCGTTATTATATTTTTAATGAATAAATATAAAAAACATCCTATAACCTACTTACTGGGTTCGGCTATAATAGGGATTATATTTAAGTTTTAGAAATATCTGGCATGTCCAGCATGGGGACGCGTTTTGTTTGCTGTCCGGGATATAAGGGAACACATATTTTTGGGTAAAAAGGACTTGACATAAACCTAAAATAAAACTATACTGTTAATGGATTTAAAAATGAAAACATTCGGGAAAAATGTTGACTAAGAACCAGTAGGAATAAAGAGGGCCCTAGAGAGAGTTACCGGTTGGTGAGAGGTGCAGGGAACATTATTCTGAATACATCTTATGAATTTCTTACCGAAAGGTTGAACACCCGGTAGGCTAAGACGGTAATTTACACCCGTTATAGTGTAAGGTACTCACTATTTTTGTCGGTACTTGATAAGGTTAGTATCGTGAGATGCTAATAAATTAAGGTGGTAACACGGAAAATTCCCCCGTCCTTTGTGTATTTGTATATACAAGGGACGGGGTTTTTGATTTGCAAGATAAAGGGGGCGGTTGAGTGGACTTAGACTATGACTATTTAATTTTAAATTATAAATATATTAAAAATTACTTAAAAAAACTGGGGGATGAAAAAAATGTCAAAAGTAAAATTTTTTAGCGGTGAACAAGTACCATTAGAAATGCATAAAGTAAGGATAGTGCAAAAATTAGAATTGCCGCCTGTGGAAAAACGTCTTGAATATATGCAGGAAGCCGGCAACAATACGTTTTTACTTAGAAACAGGAATGTATTTATGGACATGCTGACAGACAGCGGGGTAAATGCTATGAGCGACAGGCAGCAATCTGCCATGTTGGTTGCAGACGACAGCTATGCCGGCAGTGAAACCTTCTATAGGCTTGAAGACAAAATCAGAGAAATATTCGGCACACAGTATTTTCTGCCTACCCATCAGGGAAGGGCTGCCGAAAACATAATTTCACAGGTATTTGTCAGACCCAATACCATAGTACCCATGAACTATCATTTTACCACTACCAAGGCACATATCTGTTTAAATGAAGGCTCAATAGAAGAAATTATTATAGACGAGGGAATAAAAGTTACAAGTGATCATCCTTTTAAGGGAAACATAGATATTGAAAAACTCAAGAATACAATTAAACAGCACGGCAGAGAAAAGATTGCATTTGTCCGTATGGAAGTAGGTGCGAATTTAGTAGGTGGACAACCTTTTTCCCTTGAAAATCTTAGGGATGTAAGAAAGGTATGTGACGACAACGATTTATTGCTCATATTAGATGCCAGTTTGTTGTCCGATAATCTATATTTCATTAAAGAGAGAGAAGAGCAATGTAAGTCTATGAGCATCAGAGAAATAACCCGTGAAATAGCTGATTTATGTCATATTATTTATTTTTCCGCACGTAAACTTGGGTTTGCCAGGGGCGGGGGAATATGTACCGGCAGTAAAGATTTGTATATGAAAATGAGGGATTATATAACTTTATATGAAGGCTTTTTAACATATGGAGGTATGTCTGTTAGAGAAATGGAGGCCCTTACAGTCGGGCTTGAAGAGACTATGGACGAGGAAATAATCAGTCAGGGTCCTTTATTCACAGAATTCATGGTAGGGGAACTGGTTAAAAGGGGCATTCCGGTTGTAACCCCGGCCGGCGGTTTAGGTTGTCATGTGGATGCTATGCAATTTTTGGATCATGTCCCTCAGAATGAATACCCCGCAGGTGCACTTGCGGCGGCATTATATATTGCAAGCGGTGTCCGCGGCATGGAAAGGGGCACTATGTCGGAACAGAGAAACCCTGACGGCAGTGAGATTTTCTCTAACATGGAACTGTTGAGACTGGCCATGCCGAGGAGGGTGTTTACATTATCACAGGTTAAATATGCAGTTGACAGGTTAACCTGGCTCTATGAAAATCGTCGTTTAATCGGCGGATTAAAATTTGTAGAAGAACCTGAGACATTAAGATTTTTCTTCGGAAGACTGGAAGCCATATCTGATTGGCAAGAAAAATTAGCTAAGAAATTCAGGGAGGATTTTTCGGATAGTTTATAATATGGCGAGGAGACGCTTTGTTTGCCATATAACATGCCATCCATATTATCCATGCCATCGCATGGGGACGTTTTGTTTGCCATATAATATCTTATCAACATGTTGCGAGGGCGGGCTTTGCTCGCCCTTTAAATTTTGTTGTCTTGAATTATTTATTAACTAATAATATAATAGTTTTGGCGGTTAATTCAACATGAGAGTTACGGGTTTATTATTCAGAAGTAACTAACGCATTGTACCGTATGATGACCGGGAAAAACAGTTGGGAGAATGTAAATATTTCGGGCTTGGTTCTGCAGTACATACAGGGATCCGAAATACCGGGGAGGAATTATGGATGATTTCACTGGAAAATGCCAAGGATATTCTATTTAATGAAATAGAACGTTTAGGATTATGTTCAAGGGAAGTGGAGAAAGTACCCCTCTGGGAAGTCGGCGGAAGGGTATTGGCTGAGAATGTTGTTGCGAGGGAAAATGTCCCCGCTTTTGACCGTTCACCTATTGATGGGTATGCTCTCAGGGCATCGGATACACTCGGTGCAACAGCGGACAATCTTATAAGTTTCGAAATAATAGATACTGTAGCCGCAGGTTCTAGTTCAAAGAAAAAGCTAAGTCCCCAAAAAGCCATGAAAATTTTCACGGGGGCACCTTTGCCCCGGGGAGCCGATTGTGTAGTAAAATTGGAAGAGGCCGTCGAGGACGGTTCCGAATTACTCATTGAGAAAGTGGCTGTGAAGGGAGAGGGTGTTGCATTAAAGGGTGAAGATATACTTACAGGTGAATTCTTGTTGTCGAGCGGTACAATTCTTAAAGCTGTTCATATGGCGATTTTAGCGACTTTAGGGATTGAACTTGTTCCCGTTTATGAAAAGCCCAAAATCGGTGTATTTTCAACAGGAAACGAACTGGTTGAAATACACAATAAATTACAATACGGACAGCTGCGGGTTTCTAATATTTATACCCTTGCCGAAATTGTTCGGCAGGCGGGGGGTATTCCGGTGAATTTAGGAGTTGTTAAGGATCGGGTTGAAGATGTGGTGAAGGTATATGAAAAAGCCTATGAACTGAAATTGCCTATTGTAATTTCAACCGGCGGAACCGCTTCCGGGGATTATGACATTATCAAGGATGCCATGGATTTGGCTTCTGCCACTAGGTTGTTTAACAAGGTTGCTGTTCGTCCCGGTGCCCCGGTTGTGGCTTCTGTAAAACCGGGACAGCTGTTGATTGGCTTGTCAGGTAACCCGGCAGGTGCTGCCGTTACCATGTTGGTAATTATTTTTCCCATCATTTCAAAACTCATCGGTATAAACAGGGAATTAGAGCGGAGCCAAGGCAAACTTTTAAAACCCATATTCTATAAGGGTGGATTAAAAAAATTTCTATGGGCTAATTTTTATGAAGAAGATGGCTGTTTATACGTAACCCCTTATGAAAATCAGTTTTGCGGTGCAATCAAGACCCAGGCGCGCAGTAATTGCCTGGTTGAAATATCGGGAGGGGAAGTGAAAATTGAGGCCGGCAGGTTGGTAGATATTCTGAAATTGCCGTAATATATTTGTTTATAATATTTATATATGACGAACCATAGGTATGAATCCCATGGTTCGTTTTTATGTTTTTGTCTAGCAATGCGTCGTATTTAAATAATAACAATTTCATATTCAAATTAATTTATTTCCCGCCCGTATAAAAATATGTTGACAAAAACTATGAGGCGTCATATAATGACAGTGTACTAACACACTAATGCACTACGCAGGGGGTGATGTAAATAGAATTCGACAATTCCAAACCAATATATTTACAAATTGTAGATAAAATCAAAAAACGGTTAATCAGAAAGGAACTTAACATAGGAGATAAAATACCGTCCCAAAGGGAACTTGCCCAACAGTTGAAGGTAAACCCCAACA